>JAFXHY010000090.1 GCA_017536215.1 Muribaculaceae bacterium
GATAAATGGTTGCCAATGCCGATGTTTGAGACCGATGCAACTGGCACAACCACAGGAGTTCCGATGGGATGGTGTAGAGTAAGAATACGCCGCGTAGGAGAAGGGAGTGTCAAAGGGTCGTCGAAATATAGTTTCACATGGGCATTTGACACGCATTTGGCAGAAAATCCGTTGTCGATCTATTTCCCCTATTTCTTTGATGAGTCAGAGCGAAAAAAGACATTTGCTTTATGCAATAAGCCGGATTTACTGTTTAATTTTCTATCAGTCCAAGAGGACCAAGACGCTATATCGCAATATGTCGCATCGCTGTTGGGTGTAGACCCGGAAAAGTTGGTGCACCACCGATATAAATTTATAGCATACTATATTTATCTAATCAACTTCTTGCGATTGAGCGGAGTATCACCCAATGTCACTCTATATAATCCGAATGATGGAGATGTGAATGTAGATATGGTACTTGACATCGGCAATTCGCGCACATGCGGTGTATTGTTTGAAGATGGAGATTTCACACGCTCAGTAATGCTTGAGTTGCGCAATCTCACCTCACCATGGATTACATACAAGAATCCGTTTGATATGCGATTAGTGTATCGACGAGCGGATTTTGGTAACGACTTGATATTGCCGGAGGAGGCATTTAACTGGAAGAGCATTGTACGCGTGGGAGAAGAAGCACGCTTATTGGTGTATCATTCGATAGAAGATAGCGGAATTGCCGAACGAGCCAACAGCTATTCATCACCCAAACGATATTTGTGGGATAAGAAAAAATCTCAAGCGAGATGGGAATATCTCATCACTGATACCGACCCGTTCAATGTCAGACAATCGCCTAATATCTTCTTGCAGAATTTCACCGATATGTTTGACGACCGAGGCACCTTTAAAGAGAAAGCCGACACGGTGAACATCTTTGATATGATGCCAGAAGAAACCGATACTGACTGTCATTATTCACGTTCGTCGATGATGACATTTGTTATGGTAGAAGTGTTACAACAGGCTATCGCCCAAATAAACTCGCCGAAGTTCAGAACAAAGCATGGAAAAATAGATTGTCGTCGTAGATTGCGCAACGTAGTAATTACATGCCCTACGGCAATGCCACGTGCCGAACAGATTACATTGCGCCAAAGCATGGTAGATGCACAGAAGGCTATGTTGCGTTGCAATCCCTCATTAACGCCTATAACTGTGATACCCTCACCGGAAGCGTTGAAGAATACCGACGATTATGATATGCTTGATAAGCGCCAATGGAGCTATGACGAGGCATCAGCGTGCCAACTTGTATATCTCTATGCAGAGATAGCACAACGCTACAATGGCAAAATCGATCAATTCTTTGAAGCGAAGGGACATCGCAGGAAAGAATTCATTGAAGATGGATATGAGCACAACTCATTGACAATAGGCTCAATCGATATAGGTGCCGGGACAACCGACATCATGATATGTTCTTACAAATATGAGGGAGAGGAGCAAAGTTCGATAGTTCCTGTACCCCATTTCTATGATAGCTTCTATGTAGCAGGAGATGATATATTGCGCACAATAGTACAACGCTATGTGATAGAAGGTCCAGAGACCGGAATCGCGTTTATGGGAAGCATACATAGTGCATTACTTGCCCGCTTGATATCAATGAGCGATGAAGAGTTGCGATTGTTGCCCTGCACCAAAGCGAAGTATACCGATGTGTATCGCACCTACGTAGAGGATATTATCGGTTGTCAGTCGCCGGAACGCAGAGAGGAGCGTACACGATATTTTGCATCAGTGTTGCTACGCGATTTCTTTGGTTATGACAGCGCGATGATGTCGTTTAAAGACCGCCATGCGCGCGTAGATTTCAACACACAGATTTCAGTGCCGATAGCACGCAAGATGATGGATTTGCTACGCCGCAAATTCCCGTCGCGAGTCTACACCTATGATGAAATTTTCAATGATTTGAAACCGTCGGAACATTTGCTCAATCATTTCGCCAATCATTTCGGCTTTAGATTTGAGGAGTTGTCGTGGCGCTATGACCCGGAAGAGATAGCATCGATGGTTCGCACAACGATGGAGCCATTGATGAAGCAATTGTCGATATTGCTCTATGCATATAAGTGCGACATATTAGTCATGGCCGGACGTCCGACAACAATAGATGCAATACCGGAATTGTTTATCAAATATTATCCGATGTCACCCGACAGGATTATTTGTTTGAATGATTATCGTGTAGGCACGTGGTATCCATTTGCCGATGGTCAGGGATATTTCTATGACCAGAAGTCGGTAGTAGCAGTAGGTGCAATGGTAGGCTACATGGCATCAACAATAGGCTTCAATGGCATGCGTATTGATTTCAAGGAGATGATACGCCAGATGAAACCAACTTCCAACTTCATAGGATTCTATGATGCGTCAACACAGTTGGTAAAAAAATCATTGTTGTTCCCAGATAAGTCAAACGCATCGACAACGATTGGGTCGTTCCCGGTATTCCTGGGTTGCAAACAGTTTGATTCGGCGTTATATCAAGCACGCCCACTCTACGGCATCTATTTTGCGGGTAAGAATCATGAACCTGTACGCATTACATTGACGCGTTCATATCAAGAAGATCGCGAAGTGGTAGAAATTGAAGAAGTTACCGATATGCAAGGAAACACACTTCCAAAATCCACAATAGAGATAGTACAGCAATCGATAGTAGCCGACGGCAAGCATTGGCTTGATAAAGGTGAATTTGAACTTTCACTCAGATAAAAAGAAAACAGTCATGAAAAATTCCATACAAGCCCAGATAAATAATATCAATGATGCGTTGGCATGGCTCAAGGTGAATAAGCCGGACCAATATGAGCAGCGCTTTCTACAATTGGTTAATGAGCGCTGCCGCTTGCGCAAACTTGCCGCGACGGAGCTTGAAAATCCGGCAATAGCAGCCTACGGGGAAAGTCAAAAGGGGAAATCTTATGTCATCACAAATATGCTTAGCGATAACGGGAAGCCATTTTCTGTGGTAACCCCCACTCGCGAATATGATTTTGTGAAGGAGATTAATCCTATAACAAATAATGTAGAGGCAACCGGGGTTGTGACACGTTTCACGACTTTTGCCAACGACCCCGGCCGCTATAACGCCGAATATCCGGTGTTGATAAAATTGCTCGGCATGAGTGAAATTGCATCAATACTTTGCGACGGATATCATAACGACATCACCGACTATCAAAGCTATTCGGATAATGAGTTGAATAAAATCTCTACCGAGATATATGAGACATACAAGGCGCGTCAGCCATTGAGCAATCCGGTAGTAGTCGAAGATGATATTCTCGACATGAAGGATTATCTACGTCGTAGCACGTCGGGAAACACTCAATCACTGATGCGTTCGCCATATTTTGAGCGAGTAGCACTAATTGCCCGCAATGTGGAGGCGTCGGAATGGGGGCAAATATTCGCGCCACTATGGCATGGCAATGCAACATTGACAAAATTATTCCAACATTTGAGCGAGGCATTGCGCAATTTAAGTTACGCAAAACAGGTGTATCTACCAATTGAGGCAGTGCTCAATACAAATCAAACATTGATGTCGGTGCAACGTATCAATGAGTTGAATATCAAAGACAAGAGCGAGGAATCATCGTTCACAAAAGTAATTATCAAGACTTCTGACGGCGGTTCAAAGGTCATAGACCGATATGACAAGAGCGAATTGTCGGCACTCTGCGCCGAGGCAGTGTTCAAGGTAGAAGAACGCTTTTTGAATTCGGAATTGACTTATGACATGACGATGATAAGCGACCCGACGGTAAGAGGTGTATTACCCAATAAGCCATTCAAAAAAGACATCATCAAGCACACCGACTTGCTCGACTTCCCGGGAGCACGTGCCCGCAATCAGCTAAAAGAGGAAAATCTTGACAAAACCGACACCAAGAGTGCAATGTCGAATGACGCTAATGTGTATCTTCGTGGCAAAGTAGCATATTTGTTTAATCGATATAGCGACTGCGGGTTAATCAATATATTGTTGTTCTGTCACGATAACGCGCAACGAAATGATGATACGTTATATCTGACAATCGAAAATTGGATTAAGCAATATGTAGGAGAAAACTCTCAACATAGAGCACGCACCCTTAAGTTGACCGGAGGAGTATCACCATTCTTCTTGATAGCGACGAAATTCAACATTGACATGACAATGGCTGATGCTAATGCTGATGATGTTGCCAATTCGCGAAACGCTATCGACCAGCGTTGGGGAGACCGCTTTAATGTGGTACTATACAAAGAGGTAATTCATGGAAATGACGCTGATTGGTTCCAAAATTGGATAACCGATGGAGAAACCTTTAAGAACACATATTTGCTACGCGACTATAAATATTCAGGCGACACCGGAAAGGGGAACAACCTATACACCGGATTTAGAGAAACCGGTCGCGAGCAAAAATCGGCAATGGATAGTGTATATTATGAAAGAATGCGACAGTCGTTTATCGAAAGTCCGCATACACAGAAATTCTTTGCCAATCCTGCATGTTCATGGGATGTCGCAGCGACACAGAATAACGATGGAGCATTGTATTTGTTCCAGCAACTTGCAGTAGCAGCGTCGAATATGGAGAATGCCCGCCAAGAGCAAACATCAACCACGCTAAAAAATATCGGGAAGGCTCTTCATGATATTCTCAAAGGATATTATCATGCCGATGATGCAGCGACACAGTTGTTGCAAGATATGAATCAAGCGTGTGCGATACGTCGCGAGTTGATATTCTCATGCAATAACGACAGTTATTTCTTCGGGAGAATGATTCGCGAATTGCAAATCACTGAAAAGGCCCTTTACAACTGCATCTATGACCTTGTCAACTCATCGATGATGAATGATTCGGTCAATGATACGCGCAATTATGAAATCATCCGCAAGGATATCGGCAAGCGTCTTGACCGATGCAAGACTCCTGAGATGAAATGGGAATGCGTGATGGTAAGTTATGGTCTTCCGGATAGAGAGTCGGCAGAAAAATTCCTGGCAGAAAAGGGTGTTGATGCGAATAAACTATTTGCAGGGGATTTCAAGCGCAAGACAAATTCGACAATAATCGCAGAGACCGTATATGAGACCTGGAAAGACTCAATCAAGAAACCGGAGTCGATAAATAAGTTGTGCGATAACGGAGCATTTGACCCGATAGAGATGTCGGCTTTGGTGGACAATATTGAACTGACAGCGCGCAAGCTCAATCTTGAGGGAGTTCTTGATAAGACAATCGAGGAGCATGTAAAGGTTATCAATATCAGCGGCATCAATATCAGTCTGATAGCTGATTTAATGGCATCGAAAATCAATGATTTCATCAGCGATTTAGGTTATAGCATGCGAAGTGAAGAAGAGCGTGATGCTGCCAATCGCCTTGTTGATGAAAATCCGATAAAATTTGATCCGTTAGAGTATATCACCCAAGATCACGCAGAAAACTATACAGCCGATGAGTTGACCGAAATGTTTAATCAACTTATCGACCGTCCTGACGGAGTGACAAAAGCATTTGAGGATAATTATTTCAAATGGATTGAATATATGATTGTGTCGTTCTTGCTTAAGGGTCAGATAATAGATTATGATATTGAGGCCAACAAACGAATCGGGCAATTGATTGACCGCCTTATCAAGTAATACAAAATCGTGTTTAAATACTCTCAATTACCATTTAAACAAAATCAAAGATGAAACGAATTAATATAGAAAATCAAAGGGGGAATCAAGATAAACCGGCACCAATAGGAGGGCTGATTTGGCGCTATATCTTGTTTCTAATTCTATTATTCGGATTCCTAATATTATTGAGATGGCTACATTCGTTGCCGGAAGATAGTAGTAGCAAGTCAGATATAGAAGGGATAGATTTAATCGATAATCCGACTTATATCGACGACCTTGATGAGGAAGAACTCAATGACGTAAATATCGAGATTCCGGAATATATCGATGAGAACGGCGATATAGTAGACGAGCGCTTCAAAGATGATGAGGAATTGATGGATATTATCAATGAGCCATTACCTGAAGATAATTTCCAAGAACCAATCAAGGAGTTGCCCAGTCCAGAGGAAAATCGCCGAGTAGAGCCGCAGCCCGAGGATATAATAACCCCGGAAGATGATCCCTATAAGCAGATTGACGGAACTCTCATCGACGTAATATTGGAGGACAATTCGGAGGAAAATTTCAAAAAGTTTGCACGCAAACTCAAGCAAATGTATCCCGATGACAATGTCAACATTGAATATTACAATCCGGAAGCCGGTTTGATGCAAATCATGGTTAATCCTACGGATCGTGAGAGAGTGAAAAGTCGAATCCAAAAGGAAATCACGGATATTGAATACAAGTTGTTTGACGATGTTATGTTCAACAACTCAGCCGTCAGTGGGTCGAAATATAATGACCCGGCGTTTAAGAGCCAAAAGAAGAGTTGGCATTTCGCACCAATTCAAACATATGAGGCATGGGAAATTACGCAAGGCTCTGAAGATATTGTAGTTGCAGTTATCGACAGTTATATTGATATCACCCACCCGGAATTCAAGGGCCGCGTGGTTAAGCCGTTCAGCGTAGAACGTAGGTCGCGCAATGTAATGCCCCCACCCGGTCCATATTCGTTTCACAATCCGAATGATGCAGTAATCTATCACGGGACGCACGTAGCCGGACTTGCCGTAGGAGCACTTAACAATGGAGCCGGCGCGGCAGGATTAGCCCCAAATTGCAAATTGATGCCAATCTCGTTGGGCGCACACATGTCGTCGAGTGCGATGCTTGAGGGTGTTCTGTATGCAATCAACCAAGGTGCCGATGTCATCAATTTGTCGCTTCAACAAATGTTTCCCCCGGAAGCACAAAATTTGCCGTTAAACACACAGCTGGAATATATCAACCAAGTTGATAAATATCAAGAAGATGTGTGGGACTATGTGTTCAAACTTGCCGACAAAAAAAATTGTACCATAGTGTGGGCAGCAGGAAATTGCAACGTATTATCGGGAATGGATGAAACAAAGCGAGGCGAAAGCACCATCAGAGTAAGTGCCGTAGGTCCGGACTTGAAGAAAGCCGATTTCAGTAACTATGGTAATTACGAATCACAAGGAATCAATTACTCAACCATTTCAGCCCCCGGTGTTGATATATATAGCGCAGGGCCTGCCAACGGATATGGCTTCTGTCCCGGCACATCGATGGCTGCGCCAATAGTATCGGGAGCAGTAGCGTTGATGAAGTCAGTAAATCCGAATCTTACGAATACAGAGATTATCGAAATCTTGGACAAGACCGGCAAGGTGGTTGACCGCAATGGTCATATCGGGAAGTTGATACAGGTGCGCGATGCTCTTGAAGCTGCAGGTGCCGATGTTGCCAAATTTGACGATATTAAAGAAGACCCCAACAAGATAAAGGGTCTCTGGAAGACTACCGAGGAGCGAATTGTAGTGAATTCAGAAACCGAAGAGCCAACCGGAGAGATGACTCACGTATATCTGAAATTCAGTTCAATCAATGGTGGAACAATCTATTATAAAGTAGGAGGCGGTAGCACATTTAGCGCCCCCTTTAAGAGCGAATTGCGCAACAACAAGTTGACAATACGTCAACAAGGAGATGCTACATCGAGCACAAACGATGTGCCATTTAGAGCGACAACAATAGAATGTAAACGTGGGGCAAATGGTATGCTGGAATGTGTGTCATATACCGGCAATAAAAAGCAAGATAGTAAACCCTTCTTCCTCGTAAGAAGCAACGATAGGATTTAACCTCACTCCAAAGAAAAACTAAATAGTTTCAGATAAAAAAGAACATGTAGAATCGAAAGATTGTAATTATGTCAAAAAATAAATCAAGCCACGTAGGCATAGGAAATATAATAGCACTTGCAGGATTGGCTCTGCTGGGATTTTTTACATTTATGGGAGCGTTGATGCTAACCTCGGGTAGTATGGGTGCATCTATCGGAATTGCATTAGGGTCAGTGATAGTGCTAAGTTTGATACTTGAAGCTGCGACTCAAAGCAAAAAGATTGACAACAATTTTGCGCGATGGAAAAAGATAGAAATCGGAGCAATCGTATTGTTTTTAGCGGCAGCAGTATTTCCGGCACGCTACTTGATGCATTTCGTTGATGTTTTGACAAGCAAAGATGAATTGCAAAAAGTGGCTGTGAGCGATGTTGATAGATTGCGCGGGATGTTTAGCGAATATGAAAAAGCTGAACAGTCGGCATTGGCAATCACAACCACAGGCTTGCATGCGGCAATCGATTCAGAAAAAGACCTCAATGTGACTGCATATTTTGACGATGCAGCGATAAAAACACCGACAGATATCGATACATGGATGCTCCAAGAACGCCAATTGCTATTGGGCAACACCGGGAAGACAGGAGTTGCACCCTATCGCACATATAAGCAGAATGTGGATTCAGTGCTCAATAAATGGTCGGCCGATGTCAAAGGATGGAATCTATTGTCGATAGGACTACAATCGAAAGTGCCCGGAGAATTGGCTCCGGCAATAGCAACCTATTTGACCGAGTTGTCGGAAGAGGGGAAACTTCCGGTGATAGTTGACAATGAGGGAGTTTATATGTTTGAAGAAGAAAATCAAACAGTAGAAATCTCTGTGCCTGACCTTAAATTTGAAAAAAGCATAAGCAGTACGGGCGATTTTAAGGTGTTACCCATGGTGATATATATCTTAATTATTGCGATTATTTTCGTGCAATATTTAATGACCCCACGCTCGGCAAAAACAACAATCGGGAATGGTCAAAATATTTCCAATAAAGAAGGTGTCAATGTGTTGTAATCAGCAAACACACTGACGCAATAATATATTAATAATCAACCTATTCAGACAAGAAATAAAACAAGATAGAGATGGCACTAACCGAGACGCAGTTGAACATGGTGATGTCGCAGAGCGTTGACCAAATCAAAAAATATATAAGCCAAGGCTTGGTGAAATTTCCGCAAGATTTGCTGAAATATAAGGACACGCCCAAATTTAAGGCTATAGAAAATGAGCTTCAAAACATACCCTCACCGGAAGCTATAACAAGATGGAAAGAGATTGAAGCAATGGCAGCGAGCGGCGACACATCAACAATGGCAGCGATATTAAATGAATTCATATCGCGCTACGGGAACTATCCGGGGAACGCGGATATGGTAGAAAAAGCGCGCAAAAAATATCAGGCATTGACTGCTGATGTAGAGCATAATGATTGGGATGCCGTGGACCAAAATTCGATATCATCGTTGTTGACTCATCGCAGAAAATATCCATCAACATCGCATGAAACGGAAATCGACAACCGAGTGTGGGAGCTAACAGATACCAACAGCGCCGTGCTCATTAATCGCTATCTGACAGAATTCCCCAACGGGATGCACTGCATTGAGGCTCGCGAAATGCTGAAATCACAAGAATTGTGGAAAGGGGTATCGACCGATGCCGACTTGGTGACACTATCGGATTACATAAGCGAAGAGCCTCAATCGCCATTCATTCCGAAAGCTACTGAATTGTTTTATGAACTGAAAAGGTCGGAAATTCAAAAGATGAAAGAGAAACCCGGCAGCTATAAGTTGGATTTTCTCAAGCTACTCTTGGATGAAGAAATATTCACTAAAGAGGAGCTAATCTATGAAGGTGTATGCACTGAAAACACCTATAAAAAACTCAATGAGAAAATAGAATTACCGGTTATTGAACAGCCTGAAAATTCTAATCCTCAGATAGCTAAAGGCGCAACCGATGTATTCTTGTTCGGGATACCGTCATCGGGCAAAACGTGTGTGCTTATGGGGCTATTGGGCTCACGCCATTTCAGCTATAACAATGCAACCTCGGGGTTAGGTGGCACTTATGCCGACAATTTGACAATCTATCGACGCAATAACAAAGCACCGGGACGTACGTTCGGGAACTTTGTGGCACAGATACAAGGGACAGTATATCGTGATAATAGTGAAGTGAACTACCCTATTAACTTGATAGAAATGTCGGGGGAAGAATTTGCGATGAAGATAGCTCTCAACCCCGAAAATGAAGTTAAATTTGAGGACATGGGTACAGGAGCAACACGAATTCTAACAAGCGATAATCGAAAGATAATATTTATCGTAATCGACCCGACAGCCAACGGTTTGATAAAACTATCATCGACCACCAAAGATGGTTCGACAATTACACGCATTGTAGAACAAGATATCGTGATATCCAAAATGGTGAATATGCTTGTGGAGAATAAAGATGTGTTGAAACGCACAAATGCAATTCATTTCATTTTGACAAAAGCAGATACTCTTGGCACCCGCGAAGAGCGCGATGCAATTGCGGTGGAAAGGATTAAATCACTCTATGGCAATACAATCAGGACATTGCGCGAGATTTGTAATAAGTATTCAATTAACAATTCGACCGACAATCAGCCGTCGCTGTTCACTTTCAGTTTGGGAAGTTTCTACCTCGGCGACCTCTTTGAGTATGATGCTTACGATGCAGATAAATTGATGAATATAATAACATCGATGGCACAGGGTGAGAAAGTCCAAGGATTCTTTAATAATATTCAAAAGATTTTCAACTAAACACTAATTTCTCCGAAAATAAATACGACAAAAATATGGCTATCTCATTAAAAATAAAGGGGAATAAGCGAGCCAACGAGGGAATAGGTAACGACTTGGTGAGCCTCGGAGATAATAGATTTCCGGTAATCGATGCTCAGTATCCCGGCACAAAGGGAGCGACCGATTTCATTGTCATACGCCATCTTCACGATAAAAGCATTTACACCATTGTATGTAAGAATGTGACGCCCTGCGATTCCAATCGCGAAGGGACGTTGTATATCTCTGTAGCCGTACCGGTGAAGGAGCAAGTAAAGGGAATGTTTAATTTGCTTATCGAGTTGCAAAATGCCTTTAAAAGCAATTGCATGACCTATGATGGGGCAAAATTCCATTTTGTGGCACGCAACGAAGCTGACCGACCATTTGAGGAGATTATAGCTCGCTATACAACTGAGCCATATCCCTATAAGGCAGTGATGACGAGCGATGACCTGACCGCAACAGCCTATCTCTTCATGACGCCGGAACAGATAAGCGATTTGCTCAACGACCCGATGCGCGGAGAGTTCAGCCGATACGGAGAAATCGTATTGGTGCCGGTAACCGACCCGTCGCAACACGTGTCAACGCTTAATATTCCGGCAAGAATATGGCGTAGCTATAAGATTTTTGTCAATGGTCGTCAAACCGGTCAAACAATTGCTGACCCGACAAAAGTTGTCACCATTACCCTACCCGAGACCGAGAAACATGAGGCAATCTCAACAACTTTTTCTATAAATCAAGCACGCGAAAGTCAAGTCCGCGGCATTGCGATAGATGATGAAGCTCAGATAATATATCTGAATATGCAGCCAAAGGAAAAGCCGGTTGCAGTTGTAGAGCCTGAGATTAAGGCTCCGGAAGATAGCAAGCCTAAGAATAAAACTCTTCCATTTATTATAGCCGGGTTGTGTGGAATTTTGATTTGCGTCGGAGTTTATTTCTTTGTATTAGCACCACAATGGAAAGAGACAGACGCTCAAGAACAAGTTAAACCTTCTGATCCTAAAGATGAGGAAAAAAAGGACACCCCAAAATTGGAAGAGCCAACGGGACCAACAGAGCCGAAAGATTCATTAAACTCGGCTGATTCAACAAAGAATGTTGAATCAGATTCCAACGTTGGGTCTAAAATCGTAGAAAAGATGAAGGGTGTATTCAAGAAAGAAAAGCCTGAAGTTGAGCCTAAATCTGAGCCTAAGCAAAAAGAAAAAACAGCAGAAGAAATCGCCAAAGAGCGTCAAGAAGCTGCAAAAAAAGAGATTGACGACCAATACAAAGCTGACGTAAAGGCAATTGAAAAAGCTGAAAATCTTTCTTTTAAAGAATTTGATATAATCTTCAAGCGTCGCACCAATTATACCGATAAAGATGGATATGACAACTTTAATAAGAAAGTTGAATTCATCAACAATGTAGTCAATTATATTAAGAAATTGAGCGACCAGACCGACACAAATGAATATAAAAAGAGCATAACTAATTTGGCTGCCAAGGCAAATGAATTGGGTCTTAATGGTTTGGCGAACAAACTAACAAACAGGCTTAATGGCGTTCCCTCCGAAATTAACAAATCCAAGAAAAACAACAAATCGTTTTAATCAAATAGAGAATTTGAGCGAAACATAATACTCTCAATCCAGTTCATAGATATGAAAATAATAAAGAAGATATTAATATTTGCAGTGTTTACCGGAATCATATTCGGGATATTTACCTTCGTAACAAAGCAAGAGGTAGTAGTAAATACTGCGGCATTGTCGGCAACCAATCATGACCAACTTCGAAGTGATATAAGTAGGGAATGGGGTGAATTGAACGATTGGGACGAGGAGATCTACAATCATCAATTGACAATGATAGCTCAAAGTGAAAATGCCGGAGTAATCGATGAAATAGACAGCAAAACGCTAAGAAATCTGATTAATGAAACCGCATCGAAGAAATGTGTAGCAGCAATGGACCGCGAATTTGCACGCGCAAATTGCGATGAGGAGAAACTTGCACACAATTATGCAGGCTTGCAGAGCATCATAATGAATGAGAAATCGTATGCTAAGAAGCCACAGATTGTAGAGGTGAGCAATGTCTACTCTCTATATCAACGCATTGTTTCATTCAATAACAGGACATTCGCATTAAGTCCACGATTTAACAACGTGACCGACACGTGGGCATCATGGTCATCACATCAAGATCGTATCAATAACCAAAAGAATGAGTTTCTCTCAAATCCTATATTTCAATCTCGATTATCAGCCATTACAAAAGTAAAGGAGATTTATAACACCGAGAATAAATTGCAAACAGCTCGTTCGACCTTCTACAATAGATTGGGCGATGAAATATGCTCATATTATGATATAGCATTGAGTCAATTACAACCCACAGGGGATGGTAATGAAGCATTCATAAATGACGAGAAGGCTAAACTTTCGATTCGAGTATCGAATATACGAGTAAATTTGGCCTACGAAAAGTATCTTTATTCCGGGCATGAAATATTTGGCAGAATGAGCTATCTCAACAAAAAATGTCAATAATGAATACGCTATTTGCTAAAATATCAATATTGTTGCTGACAATAACAGCGATAGGTCAGAACGTATCAGCCGAGGAATCATTATCGGCAGATGATACACATGTGCTTGATTCGATTGCGTTGGCTCGTGCTAACAATGAAATTGAGGGCTTAAAAAAAGAGGTTGAAAATCTTAAAGTCAACGCGGGTATTCAAGAACGCGAATACAAAGAGTTGCAAAACGTGATTCAAATAGTGATGCCTTATGCTGAAGAGGGTTTTAAGGCACAAACATTGGATGACAATGCCGACTTTGATCATATTGACACTCAGAAGCTGACAAAAGAGTCAAAAACGTTGGAGATGCTAAGTCCTTATTCAAAGGTACTAAAAGCGCAATCCGACACGTTGAACACCTTCTTGAAAATAGTTGTCGACTATGCAAAATGCAATGAATTCGACAATAAAAAATACAGCAAGGAATTAGTGTCGGAGACTGAATATCAATTGATTGACATGTATGACAAAGGAGAAAAAATTCTTAATCAGTTGCAACAAGCACAGATTGACAGTTTGTATATGAAAGTTGGCAATTATCGCGTAGCTGTTGAAACATTTGAAAATCTTATTCAAGATATCGATTTAGCAGTCGGCCAATTCCGCGACAATCCCAAAGGGGATAAAATCTCCGCTATTGAAATTGAAAATGTGCTCACTTCAAGCGAGGCAAAGATAGGTCAGATAAAATCATATCGCTATTTGGGGGTACTCTATGAAAAATATGTTGAGGAATTGGGTAAAAATCCACGAAGCCTCACAGAAGCAGTGCGAAATGAAATAGCAACGATGTTAGGTAAAGCGCCATCCCCCGAAACTGCAGAATCGATGCCTGACAATGGCGCAGATTAAATAGTAAAAACAGAAACAACCAAATAAACATCACCGACGATGAAAGTACAATTCCACCATAACGAACTACGCCCGTTGATTAAAGAGGGGTATGACAAAGTATACGACGCAATGAGTCGTCTAATGGCTCCTGAAGAATTAATATTTGCAAAATGGGAGGCAGGCTTTGGAGGTATTTTACAATGGACACTACCCAAAGAATATGAATGGCGTAGTTTTTCTCAAGGTGACAACTACGACAAGCAGGCCGTGGTCAATGAGTTTATGCGAATAAAGGGATTAGGGTTACAGAAGCTCGGTAGTAACGAGCGATTGAAACAAGCCGTGTACTCTATACCATCGGAGGGAAGTATTTATTACACTATAACTCCCGACGGGAAATATCATGTGATGCTTACAGCTTGGGGATATAGCTTCCCGACACAGTCACCTATTACGGATATCACATGGGTGTTGCCGGCAGGAAGTCAAGACACCACAGCCCGCTTCATTGAGAATGGAAATCCGATGGTAAATCTTCCTATTAAGATTCACCGTAAAGTCGTTGTACTAAATCATACACTCGACGAAAATGGGGAGAAATATTTCGGCAAATTAGTTCCCGGCGATGAGCTATTGATTGAAGTGCCATCACACAATAAAATGTTAACATTGAAAGTAGTACCCGGCCAATTGGTATATACTTTTGACTTGACCATAGCTCAACAACCTTATCACCATACTCCTACTATCCCAACACCAACAATACCGACTGTACCACAATCGCCGGACAACGAACCGGAAGAAATTTTTGTTGATCGGACCGTTAAAATCCAGCTTGTGGGCTGCGACGGGAAGCCAATCGGCAATCGAGCAGTCAATATCATGCAGAGAGGAAATGCAGGAGTCGGAAAATTGACCGACGCTTCGGGATGCATTTATTTGGGCAACGACGACTTGGCTGCGGGTAGCACGTTAAAGATACAAATTAAAGACGCAGCACAACAGCCACAATATTCTGATTTTGAAATGGTTGTAGAGGATAAAGAAGATGACTACGTAATTGTATATCATGAAAAGAGACGCTCATGGTGGTGGCTTTATTTACTCCTCATTCTTGTAGCTATTGCATTGGCATATGTCGTTATAGCATTAGCGGCAAATACTCCTATCCATTTCTAAAATCATAATTAACTAATAAAAAATAATCGGCTATGTACGAATTAATTATAATAACAGGAATTGTCAGTATACTCGCATTTGCGCTCCATGGAGCTGAGTATTTTCGAGCCCAAACCGGTCGCGGTCAGTTGTCGACCGCATTGGTGTGGATAGCATCATTAATAGCGCCATTCGGTGCGCTAATGGGAATGTTGCTATTTAGCAACAGATTGAAGAACACGGCATTATTGGTGTTCACAATCGTGATGTTGATAGTTTTTCTACTGGGTGTCTATCTTCTAAGAGGTTCATTGTAGGGATAAATGAAACGGTTAGCAATAGCAATATTAGCATGCTGCATGGCATGCTTCACTAATAGTGCGCGCGAGGTCACAATCAAACTCATTGAGACATCGGACGTGCATGGGAATTATTATCCGGAAGATTTTATAAATCGCACGCCATCACGAGGGTCATTGGCACGAGTATATAGTTATGTAGACTCCTTGCGTAAGGAAATTGGGAAAGAGCATGTGGTGCTACTTGACAATGGAGATATTTTGCAAGGACAACCCACTGTCTACTATTATAATTTCATCGATACAGTCTCTGTTCATATCACGTCGGCAATGATGAATTTCATGGGATATGACGCATGCACAGTGGGGAATCACGACATAGAAACAGGGCATAGTGTGTATGACCGTTGGATTTCGCTACAAAAGTCACCAATACTTGGGGCTAATGTTATTTCAACATCAACTAATGAGCCATATCTACCACCCTACACAATAATAGAGCGTAGTGGAGTTCGTATCGCAGTGCTCGGATTGATAACACCGGCAGTGCCCGGTTGGCTCCCGGAAAATTTATGGAGCGGAATGCGATTTGAAGAGATGACAACATCAGCAGCTAAATGGATAAAACATATCAAAGAAGTGGAACGCCCTGATTTAACTGTAGGGCTATTCCATTCCGGAAGAGATTCAACAAAGACAACAGGCAACACGATAGAAAACGGGTCTATGCTTGTAGCAAAACATGTGCCGGGATTTGATATCGTCA
>JAFXHY010000014.1 GCA_017536215.1 Muribaculaceae bacterium
CAGTTCAAGTTAACCACATTTGGGGTCAACTCAAAGGTACTATTGCAGTTCCTCTCAAAAAGAATGCGAATCTGAACTAGTTGACAGCGATTAAGTACAATAAGAAATATTCTTACGTAAATACTTAACTAGTAGTATGAGAGCGGAATTGTAGTGATACAATTCCGCTCTGATTTTTGTTAATAAAAGGCAACGTTTGGAAGTAATGGGGTAATTTAAGTTCTTCGGAAGTTGCAGAAGTAAAGCCCAAAATGGGCTAAAAGAGAGAATGTTTCTTTGATGTTGGATTTTTAACTTTTCGAGATTTGAGAACGCAATTTCGATAAAAATCATTATTTTTGCATTTTAAGGGATTTTTTTAAGCGAAATGTCTATGTCCTCTTCTAAAAATGATTCGTTGGTAATAATACCGATGTACAACGAGAAAGAAAATGCGCGAGCGATAATTGAGGCCGTGCTCTCGTTGCAACCATCTTTTGATATCCTCGTAATTGACGATAATTCACCCGACGGTACTGCCGATATCGTGAAAGAGTTGATGGCCGAAAATCCCGGTCGCGTCAATCTGATGCAGCGCCCCGGCAAGTTGGGGCTCGGCACTGCATATATCGCCGGTTTCAAATGGAGTTTGGAGCATCACTATGAGTATATCATAGAGATGGATGCCGATTTTTCCCACAATCCGGCAGATTTACCGGCACTGCGCGCCGCGTGTGCCGAGGAGGGGTATGATGTTGCCGTAGGATCACGCTACGTGTCGGGCGTTAATGTTGTTAATTGGCCGATGGGACGAGTGTTGATGTCGTACTATGCATCGGCCTACGTTCGCTTTGTGACACGCATGAAGGTGCGCGACACGACAGCCGGCTTTGTTTGCTGTACTCGCCGTGTTTTAGAAACAATCAATCTTGATGCAATCAAATTTAAGGGTTATGCGTTTCAGGTTGAGATGAAATTTACGGCAGTGCGTTGTGGCTTCCGCATCAAAGAGGTACCTATCATTTTTGTCAACCGTGTACTCGGATCAAGCAAAATGAACACGAGCATCTTCTCGGAAGCGGTGTTCGGAGTTATACGATTGAAAGTGGGAAGTTGGTTTCGCAAATATCCAAAATATAATCCGAAAGAATGAGTAAAACGCTGATATACAATGCGGAAATAGTTAATGAAGGCACGCGTTTTCATGGCTATATCATAATAGATGGTGAATTTATAGCAAAGGTAGGAGAGGGAAGCCCTACGGTAGAAGAGATTGGGGCTTCGGAATCGGTAATAGATATTGCCGGGCGCATGGTTCTCCCCGGTGCAATTGATACCCATGTTCATTTCCGGGAGCCGGGATTGACGCATAAAGCATCAATAGCATCGGAAAGTGCAGCCGCAGTGAGCGGAGGTGTAACCTCATTCATCGATATGCCCAACACTAAGCCGACAACGACTTCAATGGCGGCTGTTGCCGATAAGAAGGTCATTGCTGCCGGCTCTTCTTATGCCAATTATGGCTTTTTTATTGGAGCTACCGATGGAAATCTTGAGGAAATCCTGGCTGCTGACCAAAGCGAAATTCCGGGAGTGAAACTTTTTATGGGTTCGTCGACCGGCAATATGCTTGTAGATGATAATATCGCTCTTTCACACCTATTTTCCTCGTATCGCGGAGTGATAGCAGTTCATGCCGAAGATGAAGGTGCACTCGCCGACGCACGGGCACGTTTGGCGGCTCAATATGGCGACAATCAGCCGGTGGAGTTACATTCCCAAGCTCGTCCCGCGGAAGCGTGTGTAAAGGCTTCAAAACGCGCTGTAGAGCTTGCTAAACGCTACGATTCGCGCCTACATATTCTGCATATCTCGACAGCCGCCGAATTAGCATTGCTTAGTACCGGCGATATTTCGAATAAGCGTATCACGGCCGAGACTTGTCCTCATTATCTTCTTTTTGAAGAGAACGACCTCGCTCGCCCCGACGGCTTTATGCTTAAATGTAATCCGGCAATTAAGTCGGCAGCCGATCGCGATGCACTTGTTGAAGCTATTGCCGATAAGCGTATTGATACTATTGCAACCGACCATGCTCCTCATCTCATTGGAGAGAAGCAAGGTACGCTACTTCAGGCCGCATCGGGAATGCCCGGGGTAAGGTTTATGTTGCAAGAGATGTTGACTCTTGCGTCTCGTGCAGGTAATGAGTTGACAGTGGAGCGTGTTGTGGAGTTGACGTCGCACAATCCGGCACGTCTTTATGATATCGACCGCCGAGGTTTCCTTCGTGAAGGGTATTTTGCCGATATAGTTGTTGTAGAGCAGGCGGCCACGCCATTTACTCCCGAAATTGGGACTTATCTACCCGATGATGAGATGTCGCCATGTAATTGGACCCCTTATGAACTGACGCTTGTCAATCATCGAATTTGGCAACCTATGTCAATGGTAAGTTGGCATTTGACGGTCATCGTGTCAATAGAGTGGCTACTCTGCCGCTAAAGTTTAATCACTAAGATTTCTATCCGGAGGTTTCGCTATCGCGACTCGTCCTCCGGACGATGTGAGGGCTGGAAAGCCCTCACTCCATAGGGCTGACGCGGAGGAACTCAATTCATAATTCATAATTCACAATTCACAATTGGGGGGGAGTGAAGGCCGGGAGCCTTCGTTCCATAGGACATGGCAGGGGCTTATATGTAGCCATAGTACTGA
>JAFXHY010000091.1 GCA_017536215.1 Muribaculaceae bacterium
ATAATCGGAATTTTGCAATTGCGTTAGTTGCGGGGTGAAATCAACGTTGGCATATCCCATTTTGATTGCACGAGGGACTAACGTGGGATTGCGTTGCCCAAGCCAAGGACGTCCGGTTTCTCCACCTTTACCCATACTTCCGCTATTGGCATAGTTGCCGGGTTGGAAGAAAAGCACTTTAGATTTACCATCGGGGCCCACCCACCAGAATAGTTTTCCATCGATGTCAGTGCGAGCGTGACCGATACGGTCGCCATTATTGGGCCATGACAAAATATATTTGATGCCTTGATTGACAAGAACCGGCACCAATCCCCAAGTAATACCGGGAATGTCGAACTGCTCAAATACATCGGCAGGAACACCTGATCGATTTTGCATTTCTCGAGAAAATCCAAACATGTGGAATAGTTCTTCATCCGCGCAAATGCTTGTGTTGACATGGAGATAAGATGCATCAACAGCAATGTGACCATTGCGAATTGCCGATATGATGCTATCACGCATTTCGGGTTGAGTGTTCCAAAGGCGTTCGATAGGCCAAGTCACTTCGGGATTCCACACCATTTTAGCGCCATCGGGATAGTTGCTTGTTTCTTGTCCGAGACGCATACCCTCAAGTACATTGTTTTTATGAAGGGTTTCAATATTTTTATGAGTGTTGGTGTAGCCAATGTCGACATGAGAATGATTGTAGAGATACACTGTGAAATGTCGCATGGCGGGGACTACAATGGTATCAATGTATTCCTTACCGTCGGCACGGAGAGTCATCTCTACCGATTCCTCCTTTTCCACCCCTACGGAATTGGGCAATAAGAATTCGACGGAGGACGTAGAATCGTCGGTTAGATTATATGAGTGTTTACTTTTTTGCGAGCCACATTTTGCTTCAATAGTGAATTTCGGTGAAATTTTCTCTCCCGAGAATTTCACATTAACTATACGCCCGGGGGATTTATCTTTGCTGAAACCATATAACGGTTTCACTTCATATTCGACTGATATGGGTTTATTATCAGCTCGAGTTGTGGAAATAGCGCAAATGCAAAGCGCGAGTGCCAACGTCTTTAAATTCATCATCTATGTTAGGTTTATGTTTACAAAGATAATAGTTTTTTTCAAAATTTCTTAATTTAAGAATATAACGCGAGACTGAAGTGAGATGTTAGCAGGACCGGGAAATCTTGTAATATTGGAAATGGGTAAATTTTTATATAATTTTGTACTTTGGAACAATTAACCAACAAACCTAACAACCTCATGAAAAAATTTTTATCGATTATCGCATTGGCGGTTTCATGTCTTGTTGCAAATGCCGACACATTAAAAGAGATGCAGCAAAAGTTTGTCAACGAACGATTCGGGATGTTCATACATTTTAATATGCCTACATTTGTCGACCAAGATTGGCCCGACCCCGACCAAGCAGCCTCGACATTCAATCCTCAAAAACTTGATTGCAAGCAGTGGGCAAAAGGAGCTAAACTTGCCGGCATGAAATTTGGCTGTCTCACGACAAAACATCACAGCGGATACTGCATTTGGGATACTGAAACAACAGATTATAATTGTATGGATAGCGGTTTCGGACGCGATGTCGTAAAAGAGTATGCCGAAGCGTTCCGCGAAGCCGGTCTCGACGTAATGCTATATTATTCGATTCTTGACACACACCACCGCATTCGTCCGGGATATATCAATTCAACACACACTGAATATATCAAGAGTCAGCTCCACGAGCTATTGACAAAATATGGGCCTATTTCGGCAATTATTATAGACGGATGGGATGCACCATGGTCAAGAATAAGCTATGAGGAGATACCCTTCGATGATATCTATCATTATATCAAGAAATTGCAACCCAACTGCCTTGTAATGGAGCTAAATTCGGCTAAATATCCACAAGATGTATTGTTCTACACCGACATCAAATCATTCGAGCAAAATGCAGGACAACATATCTCAAAGGATACCAATGTACTTCCGGCATTGTCGTGCTTGCCATTGAATGATGCATGGTTCTGGAAATCGTACTACCCCACTACAGATGTGAAATCAACGGAATGGTTGGTAAACGACAACCTTATCCCCTTCAATGAGGCATATTGCACGTTTATTCTTAATGTAGCGCCCAATACCGATGGCTTAATTGATGACAACGCAATGGCAGCACTAGCAAAGATTGGCGAATTGTGGAAACCACGTGAAGGGAAGGATAAAGTGCTCACCACAAGCGGGCGCCCAATCACAGCAGAAAATATCGCAAAACGTCGGCCGGCAGAATCATCATGGAGCCATGACGGCTCAATAATGGACTATGCTAACGATGACAATTTCGGCTCGGCATGGGTTTCCAACCGTTGCGTGAAAGAGCCTTGGTTCATGGTGAAACTTGACCGCTCGACCCCGATTAACACTATCACGCTGACCGACCACAATCATAGTTTTGACAGCTATAAGATATACTATGACGCCGATGGCGAATGGGTAGAAATTCCCGTCACACCTCAAGATGGCAAGGTTAAAATTCATAGTTTCGACACAGTAAATGCAGCGGCAGTAAAGGTGACATTCCACCCAACGACTGAAAATATGACACTCCACGAAATTGGCGTCTACAATCAGCGATAATCAATCTGCGCGAATGACAAAAGAATAAATGCCTAATAGGTGGCAACATTCATAATACAGAAACGGGGCTGTGTCAAAATTCAAAATTTTGGCACAGTTTCTTTATTAGCACAAAGTCCCGACTTTCCCAAGCCGAGACTTTGTTATTACCTAAAATATTTGTAACTTTAGGCATAAGTTCATAATATGCCAAAGTTACACTTTC
>JAFXHY010000092.1 GCA_017536215.1 Muribaculaceae bacterium
CGCTTCAACATCAATCTTATTTACCACAATCTCTCGCACCGCCTCACGACCGAGATTTATGTTCACAAGCGAGATAAACGGAATTTTCAGCACGATAGGGCGCAACCACTCATACAACTTC
The DNA here is from genome assembly GCA_017536215.1 of Muribaculaceae bacterium. Taxonomy (GTDB): domain Bacteria; phylum Bacteroidota; class Bacteroidia; order Bacteroidales; family Muribaculaceae; genus JAGBWK01. The sequence goes on from JAFXHY010000092.1 coordinate 122, forward strand.
GGAATGTGATACAACACGATTTCGGGCGTATTCATCAATGCAGTTTCGAGCGTTGCCGTGCCCGAGGTTACTATTGCCGCTTCGGCATAAATCAGCGTATCATAGGTCTTGTTGCAGACCACCTTCACACCCGTGCCTGCCAACATTTTGTCATAGAGTTCCTTCTCAATCCACGGCACCGCTGCCACCACAAACTGATAATCGGGAAATTGGCGAGAAATCGCTATCATATCCGCCAAATTATCCTTTATCTCCGACCTACGGCTACCAGCCAACAACGCCACGATAGGGCGATTGTCGAGTCCGTTTTCCTTCAAAAACTCCTCTCGTGAGCCCATCTGTGCCTTGTATTGCGCAATCGAGTCACACAACGGATTACCGCAGAACACCGGCTCAATGCCCTTTGAACGGAAGTAGTCGGTTTCGAATGGGAAAATCGTGTAGAGCCTATCGACATATTTGCGAATCTCCTTCACTCGCCACTCCTTCCACGCCCACACCTTCGGTGCGATGTAGTAATAGACCTTCAACCCCTTTGATTTTGCCCACTTGGCGATGCGCATATTGAAGCTCGGATAGTCGATAAGTATCACAACATCAGGGTTGAACGCCTCGATATCACGCTTGCACTCATCAATCTGCCCGAAGATGGTTTTGAGGTTACGCAACACCTGCACAATGCCGAAAAAGGATGTTTCACGGTAGTGCTTCGCCAAATTCTCGGCACCACCAACCTCTGCCATCTTGTCGCCACCCCAAAAGCGGAACTGCGCCTCGGAATCCTCCGCCACAATTCCCTTCATCAGGTTGCTACCGTGCAAATCACCCGAAGGCTCACCAACGATTATATAATATTTCATATTATATATAATTCAAAATGCAGAATGCAAAATGCAGAATTAAATTCAAAATGCAGAATGCAAAATGCAAAATTATTTTTCTTGGTCGTTACTTATCTTCCGCAAAATTAAAAATTTTTGCCGACAATACCGCAACTCTCAAAAATAAATTTTAGGGCTTTTAGCTGTTAGCCATTAGCCATTGGCTTTTTAAGGTATTTTTTGTTGATTTAAGAAATTATTTCTAAATTTGTAAGACTTATTCGTTGGAATAGGAGAAATTATGCATACATTTATTGTAAATAAATAATATGAAAAGAGTTTGTTTTATATTTATGTTGTTTGCCACTCTTTTACCGATTAGTGCCATAGCACAAGAAATAAGAGGTGTGGAAATAAAAACCATCACATATGAAGGCAAAGACCACAATGGCGATGTGTGTTATTGGGCTGCATTTGAGTTTGTGAACAAAAATAGCATTCCCGTGTCTGTGGACGCAGAATTATTTAGAAGTAAGCCAGAAGATGAGGATTACAGTAAACAATATCGTTATACATCCTCAATGCCAGAACAAGACATCTCACATATATATCCTAGATTAATTTCAGCACAATCATTTGTCTTACAACCTGGAGAATCCTATTTATGGAAACATGAAACGGAAAGCTATTATTCTTCTGCCCTTCGCTCTATTCGTTTTGCTTTTAGGTCGGGTAAGATTTATTGGCGTGACGCACAAAATTATTTCGTAAAGTATAAAGCATATAAATTACAATAAGCAGTTATCGCCTCGCAGTTTATTATTCTGCGAGGCGATACCTTTAATTGTCAATTGTCAATTCGTCAATTGTCAATTACTCTTCAAGTAGGTCGGGGCGCAAAGCCTTTGTGCGAGCATACGCCTGCTCGTCTTGCCACTTCGCTATCTCGGCAAAGTTGCCCGACAAAAGCACTTCGGGTACTTTCCAGCCGTTGAACTCCGCAGGGCGGGTATATACGGGCGGAGCGAGCAAATCATCTTGGAAGCAGTCGGTCAGTGCCGATGCCTCGTCGCCAATAGCACCCGGCAAGAGGCGCACCACCGAGTCGGTGATAATCGCTGCTGCCAACTCGCCACCCGTCAAGACATAGTCGCC
>JAFXHY010000093.1 GCA_017536215.1 Muribaculaceae bacterium
CCATACGGAATGGTGGTACAATTTACCCCAAGAAGAAGGGATAACGCTGTCGGTAAATTTATTTTGGTAAAGCATTATTTCGGTAGCGTCGCGCCCCGATAAAAAGAATGGTCTTGTAGAATTCCCTTTTGAGGATATGTTTAGATGTTGGTCAAAAGATTTGTATTTCCCGATTACTATATCAATGTTGTCGTAGGAAGAGGTAACATTAAGCATTTTTTTGAGAGCATCGGGGGCAAGAATATCATCGCCGTCGACCATCGCAATCCATTCACCATGGCAATATTTCAAAGCGGTGTTGCGCGCGGCAGAAGGACCGGCATTGGCTTGTCTCACTATGATGATATTGTTGTGAAGCGTAGCAAATCTACTGACAATGTCAAAAGTGGTATCGGTAGAACCATCATCAACAATGATAATTTCCAATTCGACATCATGCTGAGATAGCACCGAGTTTAAGCATGTCTCGATGTAGGCCTCAACATTGTATGTCGGAATTACGACGGAAATCATTGGATGATAACACGTGAAAATAGTTTAAACACCAACGCGTGCAAAAGGAGCGGCGTCGTAGGGGCAGAATTGTTGGTCGAGATATTTGAAATAGCCGGCAATTGCCACCATTGCGGCGTTATCAGTAGTGAAAACGCGTTCGGGAATGAATGCTTTTAAATGACGACGTTCGCAATATTCGGCAATAGCAGCGCGAATACCGGAGTTGGCTGATACACCCCCACCAATAGCGATAGTCTTAACGCCGGTTGCTTTAACAGCCTTATCGAGTTTGTCAATTAAAATTTCAATAATGGTGCGCTGAAGAGAAGCAGCAAGGTCGTCGATGTTTTTAGCAATAAAATCGGGGTCGATGGCAACGTTGTCGCGCAGAGTGTAGAGAAAAGAAGTTTTCAATCCGCTAAAACTATAGTCAAATCCGGCTATATGCGGTTTTGCGAATTTAAATTTTAGAGGGTCGCCATTAGCTGCGTGTCGGTCGATATGAGGACCTCCGGGGTAGGGAAGACCCATTATTTTGGCACATTTATCGAAAGCTTCACCTGCAGCATCATCGATAGTTCGACCCAAAATCTCCATGTCATTGTAATTTTTTACAAGAATAATCTGTGAATTTCCTCCGGAAATAAGCAAGCAGAGGAAAGGATATTCGGGAACGATATCGTCGGGCTTACGACGAATGAAGTGAGATAGAACATGCCCGTGAAGATGGTTGACATCAACAATCGGAATCCTTAATCCTAACGACATTCCTTTGGCAAATGATGTGCCAACGAGCAACGACCCGAGCAATCCCGGGCCACGAGTAAAAGCAATAGCATTAAGGTCGGAAGCAGAGATGCCGGCACGTTTGAGAGCGGTGTCAACAACTGGCACAATGTTCTGTTGGTGGGCACGCGATGCGAGTTCCGGAACAACTCCACCGTATTCCTCATGTACGCTTTGAGACGCAATGACGTTGGACAACAAAATGCCGTCGCGAATTACGGCTGCAGAAGTGTCGTCGCATGATGATTCGATGCCAAGTATGGTAGTGCTCATTTGATTTATTCGTTATCTTATGATTTAGAGTTGAATTGTAGCAACTGAGGTGTTGCGTTAGAATCTACAGAAGATGAAGTAGAGTCGGTCGATTCCGGTTTGAATGGAGTGCGGTCGTGCTGTACTCCAACCTTTTTCTGCGATTCTTCTTGTTGCTGTGTTGTTGTGTTATATGAATCGGGGTTTACATCTTGCTTTGATTTTTCCTTTTTAGATTTCAATGGTTGCAAGAATGAAAATATGTTGTCGAAGTCTTTTTTGAACATTACGCCTACTCCTTGAGTGGTTTCCGCAGTGCGGAGGTAGTAGTTTTGGTCATTGTAGACATTGTAGGCTTTCAAACGTATTGAACCGGAACGGTTGAGGAGATATTCAATTTGGAAATCGCCTATGAATTGGTTGGAATTCATCATGTTGTCGCGATAACCGAAATTGCCGTTAAGGAGAAGCCGATTGTTGAGTAGTCGGCTTGAGAGTGCGACATCGACTTCCATATCGGAGAAGTTTCCTTGGTCGCTACGGAAATTGGGAGCAACACTGACTTTGTCGCTAAGATGACCGAGAATGTTGCTTAACTGCGAGGAAATTGTTGAAGATGCAACGGAAAATAATTCGTTCCCTTTCGTTGAAGTCGACATGTACTCGGGGGTATAGAATCTATTGAGCGCGAGAAGGTAGATGATTTGTTGATTCATCATCTCTTCAGTGCTTACGATTGAACGCACTTTGCGGTAGGTGTCGGATGTCAGTGTCGGGAAAGCTAAATCAAAACTTATTTCGGGTTGTTGAATGTCGCCTCTCACTTTCAATACGGCATGTACCGGTACGTTTGTGCGATTGAGTTCTTTATCTTGAAGGAAAGATTCGTCAAGGTCGCTGAGATTGGCATTGAGTGAGTATATGGCTTCAATGTTGAGTTGGGCGGTCAGTGGATCGCCGGTAAACGCAATCTGACTGCCGGAATTGATTATGAAGTCTTTGATTATAATGTCCTGCAATGTAAAATTATAAGTGCCACGCTCGAGAGTATAATCTCCAAACATACGTAGGTCGTTGTCGGCAGAAGTGTAGACCATACGCATGTTGCCCTGCCCATGAGAACGAATACGGTCGCCGGCGACGGGGTCCATAACTAATATTATTTCGGCTTCCGGAGTGATATTGACACGTAGCTCTATTATATAGTCGGAAAATTGTTCGTCAACTTTTTTGTTGAGCAGAGCGCGTAATCGTTCTACAGCCCCCATTCTCTCGTCGAGTTGAATTTCTTCCACTTTTGGTGCGTCTTTATCGCGGAATGTCAAGAATGTATAATCATCGGCAATTTCAAGCTCCGACAGCACAAATGAGAATGTAGAGCCGGCGGTGGTTGTAGCCTCCACATCAATTTTGACCACTCCCGGTTCCCCCTTGATAGTTGCACCTCCATTAACAAAGATTTTACCATACCAATCAGCATTGGCTGTCGCCGACTCATTGTAAACCAACATTTCGCGTACGTTGCTAATATTAAAGTCAAATGTCGGCTCTCGGAAATAGGTATGGTAGACAGTGCCGTCGAGGCGAGCTGTATTTCCGTATGGGTCGCTCAGAGTGACATTTTCCAATGTTATCTTTCCAGGGGTTATTTTGATAGAGTCGGAAGTTGAATAATATGTATTAGTGAAATTTAATTTCAATCTCATATCCTCGACATAAATATCGCCTTCGAGGTCGATATCGGAGAATGTTCCGTAGATATGAGCCGTGCCTGACC
>JAFXHY010000094.1 GCA_017536215.1 Muribaculaceae bacterium
ACCTTGATATGCTGAACATAATAAAGAACGATCCGTGGTTGGAACCATTTGCAGCAGCGATAGAAGGTCGCCATAATGATGCCGTAAAAAAAGAGAAAGAGCTAATCAAAGGGAATAAAAACCTATCAGGATTTGCCAATGCGCATAATTATTTCGGATTGCACCGAGATGATGCGGGTTGGGTGTTCCGTGAATGGGCGCCAAATGCCACGGCAATCACGTTGATAGGTGATTTTTCAGATTGGCAAGAATTGCCCAAATATGCACTCAGTCGCTTGGATAATGGCGTGTGGGAGCTACGATTGGGTCCTCTCGGCATGAAGCATGGACAGTTGTACAAGATGAAAGTGTATTGGGACGGAGGCGAAGGAGAACGCATTCCGGCCTATGCCACCAGGGTGGTTCAAGATGAGCAGAGTCACATATTCTCGGCTCAAGTGTGGGCTCCGAAGAAGAGCTATGCTTGGAAGGTAGAAAGTTTCGTTCCGGAGGTGCGTCCTTTGTTGATATATGAATGCCACATAGGGATGTCGCAGCAACGCGAGGGAGTAGGAACCTACGTGGAATTCCGTGACAATGTGTTGCCGCGTATTCACAAAGATGGATATAATGCAATCCAGATAATGGCAATCCAAGAGCATCCTTATTATGGATCGTTTGGATATCATGTGTCGAGTTTCTTTGCTCCGTCGAGTCGCTTTGGCACACCGGAGGAGCTAAAGAGCTTGATTGATAAGGCACATGAATTGGGAATAGCCGTAATCATGGATATAGTTCATTCTCATGCAGTAAAGAATGAGAATGAAGGATTAGGTCGCCTTGATGGGTCGTATAATCAATATTTCTATGGAGATCATCGTCGCGAACATCCGGCATGGGACTCTTTGTGTTTTGACTATGGGAAGAATGAAGTGCTTCATTTCCTATTGTCGAATTGCAAATATTGGCTTGAAGAGTTTAAATTTGACGGCTTCCGTTTTGACGGCGTAACGTCGATGCTATATTATGACCATGGATTGGGTCAGGCTTACGGGTCGTATGGCGATTATTATAATGGCGCACAAGATGTCAATGCCATCACCTATTTGACTCTTGCCAATAAGTTGATACATGCTGTTAATCCGCATGCAATCACTATCGCAGAAGAGATGAGTGGCATGCCGGGCTTAGCGTTGAAATTTAAAGATGGCGGTATCGGTTTTGACTATCGTATGGCAATGGGTATTCCCGACTATTGGATAAAGACCTTGAAGGAGAAAAAAGATGAGGATTGGCATCCTACGTCGATATTCTGGGAGTTGACCAATCGCCGAAGCGATGAGAAGACGATATCGTATGTAGAGAGCCACGACCAGGCGCTCGTGGGAGATAAGACGGTTATATTCCGATTGATAGATGACCAGATGTATTGGCACATGATGGTTGATGACGATAATATGACTGTAGCCCGCGGTATGGCACTGCACAAGATGATACGCTTGGTTACGTTGGCGACAATTAATGGAGGATATTTGAATTTCATGGGCAATGAGTTCGGACATCCGGAGTGGATTGACTTCCCCCGCGAAGGTAATGGCTGGAGCTACAAATATGCCCGTCGTCAATGGGATTTGGTGGACCGCGAAGATTTGAAGTATAAATATTTGAATGCGTTTGACACGGCAATAGTGGAATTAGTGAGCAGTGTTATCAATTTCCAATCTCTCAGTATTGAAAAATTGTGGGAGAAAGATGATGACCAAGTGCTTGCGTTCCGTCGCGGCGATTTAGTATTTGTGTTCAATTTCAATCCGTTTAAATCGTTTACCGACTATGGTGTACTTGCCCCGTCGGGAAAATATAAGGTGGTTTTGACCAGCGATGATAAGGCGTTCGGCGGATATGGGAATGTAGACAAGACGGTAGAGCATTTGACACAATATGATGAGTTGTATGCTCCAACCGGGAAGCAGTGGCTCAAGATGTATCTCCCCGCACGCTCGGCAATGGTTTTGCGTCTTGATCGTACGCCCGTCAAACGCTCGGCAAAAAAGAAATAAAGACTCGCAGTGGCAGGAATTAAAAGTTTGATAAAGGATACCGCCATATATGGTGTTAGTAGCATCGTAGGGCGGTTTCTTAATTGGTGCTTGGTGCCGATGTATACTTATATGTTCCCTACGGAACAGTATGGCATCGTGACCAATATCTATGCCTATGTAGCGTTGGTGCTTATCATATTGCTTTATGGAATGGAGACGGGTTTTTTCCGTTTTGCCAACCATGAGCGGTGGAAAAATCCGATGCAGGTCTACTCTACAACATTAATCTCGGTAGGAAGTTCGTCGTTAATGTTTGTTGCTCTGGCGTGTCTGTTTTCGTCGGATATTGCCGGAGCGTTGAATTGCGGAGAGCATCCGTCGTATATATGGATGATGGCTGTAGCTGTGGGTATTGATGCATTTTCGTCGTTGCCGTTTTCATATTTGCGATATAAGAAACGTCCGGTAAGGTTTGCGATGCTCAAGTTTGCCAATATCGGGTTGAACATAGGATTGAATTTGTTCTTTCTTGTGTTGTGTCCATGGATATGGAAGCAAGCTCCGGATTTAATAAGTTGGTTCTACGACCCAGGTTTTGGTATAGGATATATCTTCTTGGCAAATATGATATCGTCGATGGTGGTGATGTTGTTGCTACTGCCGGAGTTGCGCGTGTCGTACACTTTTAATTTCCAATTGTGGCGCGAGATGTTGCGCTATAGCTATCCGTTGTTGATACTCGGAGTGGCGGGTATAATGAATCAGACGATTGATAAGATATTATTGCCGTTTTTGATAGATGACCCCGTTGAGGCATCGCAACAACTTGGGATCTATGGCGCGAACTATAAGATAGCCATTGTCATGGTGATGTTCATTCAGGCGTTTCGATTTGCCTATGAGCCATTTATCTTTGACAAAAATAAGGAGGCGGGAGGTGATAAGCGTCAGGCATATTCCGATGCGATGAAATTTTTCGTTATCTTCGGATTGTTTATCTTCCTTGGGGTGATGTTCTTCCTCGACCTTCTCAAATATTTCATCTCGCCACGCTATTTTGAGGGGTTGCAAGTAGTGCCGATAGTGATGGCGGCGGAATTTTTCTTTGGAATATTTTTCAATCTGTCGTTGTGGTATAAGCTTACGGATAGGACGATATGGGGGACGTGGTTCTCCCTCGGAGGTTTGGCGATAACGTTGATAATCAACGTGGTGTTTGTACCACAATATGGATATGTGGCATGCGCATGGGGTGCATTGTGTTGCTACGGAGCAATGATGGTAGCATCTTATTTAATCGGGCAGAAGAAGTATCCGATTAATTATCATTTGCCGCGATTGATGTTGTATATATTGAGTGCCGGCGCTCTTTATGGAGTGGCAGTGCTGTTGACGACTGATTCTCATATCGTAAATTTCGGATTGCGAGGAGTGCTGTTGCTTGCGTATGGCGCGTTGATATGGAAAAAAGAGAAGCCTCTGTCGCGAGTAGTAGTTAAAAGGTAATTCGGGAAAGGGGATGGAAAAGAAGCGGATAGTATTAGTGAGTCATAATGACCGGCGCGGAGGGGCTGCAATAGTCACGTATCGATTGATGAAGACGTTGCAAAGTCTTGGACATGAGGCTGATATGTTGGTATTTGAAAAGACCGTCGATGATCCGCATATACATCTGCTTGGGAGTGGAACGTCCCGAAAATATCGATTTCTGAAAGAGCGGTTAGGGATATTTTGTCGCAATGGGTTTAGCCGTCGCCAGCTATTTAAGGTGTCGACCGGAACGACCGGAATGGATATTGCAAATCATCCGTTGGTGGCGCGAGCCGATGCGATTTTTCTGAATTGGATAAATCAGGCGACAGTGTCGCTGAATGAGATAGCGCGTCTCGGCAAGTTGGGCAAGCGAATAGTTTGGACGATGCACGATATGTGGAATATGACCGGAATCTGCCATCATGCATATTCGTGTTGCAACTATCAAGAAGAATGTGGTAATTGCCGGTATTTAGGAGGGATGTCGGGAAAGGGGGACCTATCGCATAAAATTTGGAGTAAGAAAAAGGGTCTCTATGAGCAGACTGATAT
>JAFXHY010000015.1 GCA_017536215.1 Muribaculaceae bacterium
CATTTAGAGTAATAACACCGAAAGGTATAGGTTGCCCGGTCATCATAGGCAACGCAGATTTCTCAACGGCTTGAAAATGAAAATGGTCGGGCGCCGATGCACCGCAAGCCGGTCCGTTATAGAATATCGCAAAGTCAGGGAGAATTAAAGCCAACTCCTTCATGTCGTCGATTGCTGTGGCGATAGATTGCGGCCTATGCTCTTTGGCGATAATCGTGAAATGGCGAGGCAAAATCGGGAATGGGTTGACGAGTATGCGGTAATTTTTCCAATCTAAGTGCAACTGTTGCGCAGGGCGATTGGCATCGCAGAGGAAGCATTGTCGAGCGGCAATCGAGGCTTTATCGACTTTTGCCGCCGATGAGCGTATGCGCATGGGATTATGACTGATAGTCACTTCAAAACCGTTGATGTTCAATTGCTTGGACAATACGTTATTGAGGTCGGAAAAACGTTGATTTACCTCCTCCCACACTTCTAATTGGTGATTGAAAAAGGTGATAACTTCAGTTTGAGTCAGCATATCCGTATATATTCTCGGAAATTATTTGTTTTTGTTCAAATTAATACGAGCTTCGACTTCCCATGTGCGTAAACGATCCTTATATAGATTGTTGGCGTTGACGCGCGAGATGTCGAGGTTGGAGTCGGAGTTGCCTTCCCAGCGGCGGCATAGGTATAGAGAATCAAAAATGCGCCCGATACGATATTTGCGAGAGATAGCCAATCCTAAAGCGTAGTCCTCGCCGTAGCTGGTGTTTGGCACACGAATGTCGCGCAATAGTGAGGTGACAAATGCACGAGGCGCACCGAGTCCGTTGATACGCAACGCGTTGTTGCGACCATTGTCTTCGGTCCATTCGCGGTGGTCGATGAGCCCGGGGGGTAGAGGGTTGAGATTAAAGTCGGTGAGTTCGTAAGAGCCAATGACCATTCCGCAATTTTCGCTACGGAAAGTGTCGACGATGCGTTGCAACGTGTCGGCTCCTTTATAAAGGTCATCGCTGTCGAGCTGAATGGCAAAGCGTCCGCAATGAGCAGAGTTAATCCCTTCATTCCAACATCCACCAATGCCAAGGTCGGAGAATGCAGGGATTATGACTTTCAGATTTTCGTGCTTGGAAGCTAAGTTGCGAAGCACATCAGTGGTGCCATCGGTTGAATGATTGTCAATGACAATGACATTGAAATCAAAGTCGGTAGCTTGAGCAAGAGCGCTCTCCACGGCATCAGCTATTGTAGCAACGCGATTGCGCACCGGGATTATCACCGATGCTTCAACCAGGAAATTACCACTATAATCCACCTCTGCAAAAGCCGGTTCAAGATAAGCTCCGATAGCTTTGAGATGGTGAGTGCAAGCATCTTCCATTTCAATTTGACGCGCACGGTTACGAGGGTCAACGTAGTCGAACTGCTTTTCTCCGGAGGTGCGATTGTCGGTTTCGACGGCAGTATATAGAGTCTCCGGAATATGCACAATACCACTTATTCTACTTAATGCCAGTCGAATGGCATACATTCCTGCAAATGAATAATCTTCGGAGATTGCTTGACAAGCATCCTTCAGCATAGCAGTGTTGAACAGAACGAGTGGCCCAAAATCAAAATCATCGCGAAGCGAACCATTAAAATAGTCGATAGTTGGGATATGTTTTGTTTCGCCTGACAAAGTAGTGACACGATAATCGGAATATACCATTGCGGCATTGCTATCGGTGGCTATTCGAGCCATTCGTGGCAGGCAATTATAGCCGGGTTGTAGCGAGAAGGGGGATGCAAAGATTGCAACGTAGTCGGCAGTAGCACGATTGGCTATTGATTTCCAAGATGATATTTTACCGAAGTCATAACCGTCGGCAGTGGAATATATTTCAAACGAGGGGTTCATATCGATGATTGTTTAATTTTCTATTTCTACATTATGGTTTGATACGGGAGTACCGGTGGGGAAGCGATAGTCGATGTCGAGTTTTGTCGACAATTCAGGCTTCGGTTGGAACGGAAGTTTTGTTGTTCGAAGATATAAAAGCAACTGTGCCATAATGCCGTTACGCTCATTTTCGTCGGTGATAGATTCAAAGGGGAATCCCATAGTTATTACAGCACTTTCATTTTCAATAGATGCTACGGCAGCGCTTTTACCATTTTCGGAATATGTCATTATGGATTGCGCAGTTCCGCGATTGGCGGGAGTGATAGCATCGGGGGATTCTACAACATAGGTGTCTTCATTGGGCACAGATGCGTATTTTGTAGTTGATGCATTATGTTTATTTGCCCAGAAAGGTTCAATTCCAACATTTCCGGATACGGCGGCAAAGGCGCTCTCATATTCGATGCCGAGCACGCGGCGTGCAAAATTGGCATCGGCTATCATTGCGGAGTCGGAAGAGAATGGGTTGGCGAATAAATCGGTGGCTATGAATGTGCCACTGACAAGCAATGAACCTTTTTTCGCAGTTAGTTTTTTTAGTTTGCTTTGTAATTTGGCGGGAAAAGCTTTAAATCGGGTTGATGATTCAATATTTCCGGTCAATACCTCTTTTTGTTTTCCGATAATCAGGTCGACAATAGAGTTGTTGTAGTTGGTTTGTAAATATCCTTCGAGGGATGTTGAGATAAATGGATATTTAGCGGCGGCAATCGCTGAACCATGTACTTGCGGATAATTAAAAGTGTTGCCGGCAATCAGAACTCCGTCGTAGGTGCTATGACTTGCGCCAAAACCGGGGTCAATTTCATCGTCGACCCACGGGCTTTCGCGGTCAAAATTGTATTGCGAACCGGCATAAGCAATGTTGCGCATATAAGGCACCCCATGGTCGAGTTGGTCAACGAATCCTGCTTCGTCCGGAGTTTCAATCCAATCGGGAGCAGATAGGCGAGTAAATCCATTGACGATAAGTACTTGCGGATTGTCGTTGTCGAAATGGCAAAGGCTCAATACCTCGGATGGGAATGATATCCCACCTTCATTAGCTGCGATTATACGGAAATTGTAGACAATGCCCGGTTGCGCTGTAAAATCATAAAATGAGGAAGTTCTCTGCGCTACTTTACGAAACACATCAGAATTTCCTTCCGACATTTCTATGTAATATTTTGTAGGAGTAGCGGTTTCTTCAAGGGAATCGACAGTGGCAGCCCAACTTAAACGATAATTGGCATTGCCGCGATCTTCAATCTTAAAAGCTCTGACCGGAAGAGGCTGTACGATATATCCTTTTTTTGTCCCGTAGAGATATCGCAACATACCTTTGTAGATGGCGCGAGCAGCGTCAAAACGGAATTGTGGGTTTTGTCCGTGTCGCATATCTGCAAAGTTTTGGTGGGATAATAGTTCGACCAAAGCAGATGGGACCAACGGGATACGAGCTTCGGCATATTTTCTATTTCGAGTCTTGCGTTTTTCCCAGAGCGGTTCGTGGAGGGTGCGAATATCTTCAACAACGGAATTAACGATGCTTTCAGTGAGGTCGCGGTTGGTGGTGCGACGCCTACCGTCGCCCAATCGATTTCCCCCATCGGTTGAGTAAATGCCATAGGTGCCGACGATGGTTGAGTCGGGAGTGGTGCCGGCATCTGTGTGCAAAGCAAAAGCAAGGTCAATGGGAATCCCCAGCCCCTCTTCGCGTGGTGCTTTTTTAGACCCTCCGGCGATATAGTTAACCCATAGCGGTCGGGAGTTAAAGTCGTCGGAATAATCATTTTCATAATCGGTTTTGGAATAGACTTCGACCGGAGCACCGGCCCATTGTAGCCAATATCTCGCTCCTTCATGCCAACGAGGTAATCCGCTGACGATGCTATCGTTGCCTCGGGCTACGTTGCCCATTCCCCCACCGATTCTCACAGCATCGGCAGTGATTGTTTTCCCAACGTTTGAGCCCGATGCTACATTCGTTACGCTAACAATAGGCTTATCTTGGACTCCTTTCTCAAGTGGAAAGCACCCCAATGAAATCCATGTACCACCCCCCATTGTTTGGTCGACAGTGAAAGTCTCAGTGCCACGCAACGAGTTGACCGTATATTTAACGGCACTTGAACTCGTTGGGAGGGTAGAGTAGGAAATGTAGATAGTATAGTCGCCGCGTCGGGGAATCTCAGCATTCCATGTCGCGGTAGAAGCTTTGCTGCCGGTGGCAACGGTAGTGACACATCGCATAGAGCCTTCACGGAAAGGATTTTGTCGGTCGTAGAGAATGCTGTCGGGCATCTTGAACCCTGACTTCGACGATTTGCCCCATTTTTTAAGTCCGGAAGATTCGTTATATCCCGGAGTTGCCGGAGAATCGGCATCAATGATTACTTCAACATTGTTGTAGTCACGTTCGCGGGGCAGCATCACGTAGGCACCGGCATTTTCAAGCATCGGTACCAATAGCTCAAGCACATAGGATGCTGAATAGAAATCCTCGATAGTTTGCATCAAGTGGGCTCGTTGCCATAGCCAACGATTTTCTTCAATATTAAAGTATTTGCCATGGCTTTGCCAGAGGGCTATATTCCGTCCGTTTAATCCTTTAGATATTTTGTGGAAATCGTCGCGTACAACGGGTTGTTGCCCGGTTGTCGTAAGTGCCGAAAGAATAAAAAACGACACCACAATCCCTATATTTGCTATAATTCGTTTCATTATTACAAATATAACAACAACGAGCGAAAAATATGAAGTTTACTTCGATATTTTTCACAGCGAGTGCCAAAAATATTCGAGGTTTACCTTTCGTTTGCCCTGGGAAATATCAGATATCACTATATTATGCAAGAATGAATAAAAAATTTGTATATTTGTCAGAAATAGTAAGTCAAGAGAGGGAAACTTAAAAATTTAAATATATATATGAATAAAGAACTTGAAATGAATCCTAACAAGCTCGTTGCTTTCTTGGGCAAACCTTGTAAGGAGTTTACAAAGGCGGATATAATTCGCTTCATTCAGGAGAACGGAGTGCGCATGGTCAACTTCATGTACCCTGCCGGCGACGGGCGATTGAAAACGCTCAACTTCGTAATCAACAACATGGCTTATCTGGATGCTATTCTCACTTGTGGCGAGCGCGTGGATGGAAGTAGTCTCTTCCCATTTATCGAAGCCGGAAGTAGCGACCTTTATGTGTTGCCACGTTTCAGCACCGCTTTTGTCGACCCGTTTGCTGAAATCCCAACACTTTCAATGCTTTGCTCTTATTTTAACAAAGATGGCGAACCGTTGGAAAGTTCACCGGAGAACACATTGCGCAAAGCATGCCGCGCATTCAACAATGTCACCGGAATGGAGTTTCAAGCGATGGGCGAACTTGAATACTATGTGATAGCTCCCGACACTGAGATGTTCCCGGCAACCGACCAGAAGGGGTACCACGAGTCGGCTCCCTACGCTAAGTTTAACGAATTCCGCACAAAGTGTATGGCGTATATAGCGCAGGCAGGTGGACAAATCAAATACGGACATTCGGAAGTGGGCAATTTCACTATCGACGGCAAGATATATGAACAGAATGAGATAGAATTCCTTCCGGTAAATGCGGAAGATGCAGCCGACCAACTTATGATAGCGAAGTGGATTATCCGCAACCTTGCCTATCAGTTGGGCTATGACATTACATTTGCGCCCAAGATTACAGCAGGCAAGGCCGGTTCGGGATTGCATGTTCACATGCGTATCGTAAAAGCCGGGCAGAATCAGATGCTCGATAGGGGCGTCCTCTCGGCTACTGCACGTCGTGCTATTGCCGGCATGATGCAATTAGCTCCGTCAATTACAGCGTTTGGCAACACAAATCCTACATCATATTTCCGTCTTGTGCCACATCAAGAAGCACCTACAAATATTTGCTGGGGCGATCGTAACCGTTCGGTGCTCGTGCGAGTGCCACTCGGATGGACTGCTAAGAGCGACATGTGTAAGATTGCCAATCCGCTTGAGGCAGAAAGCAACTATGACACAACGCAGAAGCAGACTGTGGAGATGCGTTCTCCCGACGGCTCTGCCGATATCTACCAACTTATTGCAGGATTGGCTGTAGCGTGTCGCCATGGGTTTGAGCTCGACAATGCTCTTGAAATCGCAGAGAAGACATATGTCAATGTCAATATCCACCAAAAAGAGAATGCCGACAAACTCAACTCGCTTGCTTGTTTGCCCGATAGTTGCGAGGCCTCGGCCGACTGTATTGAAAAGCAACGCGCAGTTTTTGAACAGTACAATGTGTTCAGCCCTGCAATGATTGATGGTATCATTAAGAAACTTCGTTCATACGGCGACCGCACTCTACGTGCCGATATCAATGGCAATCAGGAGGAGATGCTTAAACTTGTGAACAAATATTTCCACTGTGGATAAAGATTAACAACTCCGCAATAAAAGAAGCATCCGCAAAGTCTCATAGGCTAAGCGGATGCTTTTTATTTGGTGTAAAAAGTTGTGCTAAAGTTGTACGAGGTTACTCTTCGGCAGGTGGAGCAACGAAAGTATAAGCACCTAAATCGGCAGGAGCGGCTACGTTGATGCCATAACGGTCGGCGGAAAATCCGTAATTGTCGTAAGCCGGGTCGGCGGCACCAATCGCCGGAGATTCAGGTTGGAGGCGATAGTCGAATAGGTATTCGTTGCGCACGGTGTAGTAAAGCGGATCGGCATCCCACAGGCAATTGATGAAATTGTCGTCGTCGGTGCCCTCGCTTTTCAACAAACAGCGACGCAGGGTGACATTAGTGCCGGTTAAATCGCCATGCGATAACTCAGTGCCGTTGCCATAGATAATAGTGTTGGTGAAGTCGGCGGCAATGAATGGTAGTGAACTATTTTCTTCGTCAATCATGTCGGGGTTGAGGTGGGCAAACTGGATTGCCGGACCTCCCAACACTGTGAAAAGATAATAGTTGGCGATAGTGCAATGGTTGAAGATGTGATTTCCACCGGTCAGACGGACAATCCCTTGCGATGCATCGGTCAATTCGCAACCAATAGCTTTGACATTGGCATGATAGGCATCAATGATGTAGTTGGTAGTGTTGCGAATCTGGCAATTGTAGAGCGAGATGGCAGGAGCATTGTCCGACTCGATATGAGCCAAAGTCAAGCCGTCGGAGCTGTTGCGTATTGACGTGTGTGAGAATTGATTGTTGCGCGACTCGGAGGTGAAATATATTCCGCCCCATTGTCCCGACATTAATTCGTAGGGTATTGTGGAGGCAACATTTCCGGTGCGATGCCCTATGATTTCAACTTGATTGTCGGCGGTGCCTTGAGTTATCATGGTGCCATCAATTTTAAATGCGGCTTCATCTTTCATCCTGACTCTTGTGCCAGCTTCAAGTGTTAATGTGGCCCCCGGAGCAACTCTGACGGTGTCGGAAATGAGATAAGGCTTGCCGGCTTTCCATGTGGTGTTGCCGGTAATTCTGATTCCATCATATCTTATGGCATCTTGCCCTTGAATGTTGAGTACGACGGTTGAGGTGTTGCCGTTGGTAACAAAATCCAAGTGGCGGTCGATGTTATTCAAATCAGCGAACCCGTTTTCGGGCAGAGTGGCTTCGACAAAAATGAAAATGGAGTCGTTGGGACGAATCTCTACATTGTTGAAAGTTTTGCCGGAGAACCCGTCGACGTTGAGTCGGAACAATCCGTCGTTGTCGTCGCGAAGAGAGATATTGCTAATACTCAATATTTTGTCGTGGTGATTATAGACGGTAAATCGATGAGTCGGCGAGCCTTCGAGAGTGTATATTTCTCCCATTTTAAGGGTATCGACAGAAAAAGCGGGTTGATGGGAGGGGGAGGTGGTGATACCATCTTCGATACATGAGCTCAACATCGTTGAGATGATAGCCGTTAATGCAATTAAGTATATTGAAATATGTTTCATTTCCTTATTAAATAAATATACTACAATAACGAAAAGAGGGGAGAAATATTGCTGAGTAGCAATAAAATCCTTACCTTTGCAATCCTATTTTATAGGAAAGAGTGCTTGCTACCTCGTTAAAAACAAGAAAATTATGAAACAAATAGCCACTCGCCAAGTTTCGGCGCTTTATCTACTGCTTGTCTTAACCTTTTGTATATGCTTGATTGTTGCTAATCTTGTAGAAATTAAGACAATAGACCTCGGACCATTGACCATAACAGCCGGGGTGATTATTTTCCCCTTATCATATATAATAAATGACTGTGTAGTTGAAATCTACGGGCTTCGACGTGCAAAGTTTATGATATGGTTGGGATTGGCATCAAGCCTGTTTGTGACATTAATATTGCAATTGACGATAATCCTTCCCGGCTCGGCGGAATGGACCTCACAGGGAGCAATGGAGGATATCTATGGAAATGTGCCGCGAATGGTAGTGGCAAGCTTCCTTGCATTTATTTGTGGGTCGATGGTCAATGCCTATACGATGGCGCGAATGAAGCGCACGGGAAATAGTGCGAGCAAATTCTCTTTGCGCGCAATTTTGTCGACAATCTATGGAGAGAGTGTTGATTCATTGATATTCTTCCCCATAGCTTTTGCAGGAATTTTGTCGTGGAGTACGATAGTGTCGTTGATGATAACCCAGGTTGTCATCAAGACGGCATATGAGATTTTAATACTCCCGGTGACGATAATGGCAGTGCGCAGATTGCGCAAGGTAGAAAATCTCGTTTGAAAACATAAACGTAATGAGTGAGGGAAATTTAAATAAGAAACAGGCCGCCGGTGCCGAGAATTGCACACCGAAGGGTGTGGAGTGGGTGTGGTTTGATCTTGATGATACTATATATGATTTTGCGGCATCGTCGTTGATATCTTTGAATAATGTGTATGTCAAATATGACCTTGGACGTTTTTTCCTCGATGAGCAGCAGTGGATAGATGTGTACCACAAGCATAATGCAGCACTTTGGGGGTTGTATAACAACGCTCAAATCACTCAGCAAAAATTGCGCTTCGACCGATTTTATTTGCCATTGCAAGAAGGAGGTGCCGATGAAGAGGAAAATCTCCGCCTTAATCCTATTCTTGATGTTGATTATCTTGCAATGTTGGGCTCTACGGGACTATTAATAGAAGGAGCAAAAAAAGCGTTAGAGCATTTGAAGTCGCGTGGCTATAAAATAGGGATATTGTCAAACGGATTTCGCGGGGTGCAAAACGAGAAGCTACGCACGTCGGGGATAAGCCATCTGATAGATATGGTGGTGCTGAGCGACGATATCAATATCAATAAGCCTGATAGACGCATTTATGATTATACACTTGAAAAAGCCGGAGCGCGAGCAGAAGAGTCGCTGATGATAGGAGACAACCCCTCGACGGATATAGTCGGAGCAATAAAAGCGGGGTGGAAAGCAATTTTATATTCCCCTACATGTGCCGAAGATAGAATGGAGATTGAGGGGGAGGAAATCGAGGTGATAAATCATCTTGAAAAGTTGCTAAA
>JAFXHY010000095.1 GCA_017536215.1 Muribaculaceae bacterium
ACACAATGGATTGTGCGCTTAAACAAAGTGTGAATTTCAATAAAATTAATAATATCATAAACAACTGGCTTCCGCTACCAATGCAGAACTGCAAACGCAACGAGCCGATAATCAGCACGTTGCGTTTCTTCTTTTTACCCAACCGGGACAATTTCAGATTCACTGATAGCCAAAAAGAGACATTGCGAGAGGCATTGAGGTTTTGGCTCAAAAACTCAATGATGCCGCCGACAAAATATATGGCACAATCGTTTGATTTATTAACTACACAGTCTGTTGCTTTGAGCCGAGCAAAGTGCTTTTTATTTAGCTAATTCAAATTAATCAATTCAATGGCGAATTTTAATCACCTATTAAATCCGCAAAAAATACGAAAATATTGCGAATTTACATGCTAAAACACATAAGTCGCCATTAATCGAGCTGATGTCGATTTGCTATTGACATCCTTGTGATAGCGATAGTTGGTGTCGCGCCGGAAGTATTGTATTGAGCCGGTGAGAAACCATCGTTTTGCCAACCGATAATCAAGACGCAATTCGCTGATATGCATTGTTGCCTGCGATTCATCACCTTGAGCATCGAGGGTTTTAATCTGTTCCTCGGTGAATGTGGTCAAATCTGCTCCGGGATCATATCCATTCCAAGTAAACATACGATAGAATTCATGTGATAGTGTTGCCGAAAATTGGTTCTTATTTAGCAACGCATTTAGGTTTACTTTTGTGCCAAAGCCACTCGCTACATTGTAGTTGCGATTTTTTAATTGGTAGTGGTCGCTCAACACTCCTCCCATGATTATTCCATTGGCATGTGCCTCTGCCGAAAAATCCCAATTCCCTACATTAAGCTGCTGCAACTGCATCCCAACCCAACCGATGCAGGAGTCGCGAATTTGTAGGGTATGCGATCTGTTTCTTCTGAGATTGTATCGGAGTCGTAGAAATCGTAGTGTTGATACATCCCGATATTCAATTGTGTATTCTTTTTGTCGATTAACCCGCGATTAAGCAATCGGCCTTTGATATTTAGCTGTCCCAATATTGGTTGCCCGCTCATAATGCTAATTGCGCCTCGCAAAGTGAAGAAATCAAATGGTTTATTCCCATCGGGGCTAAATCGGTCGCCATATTCGATATCAATTTGTGATGTTAAACCAACGCCCTTGTCAAAAATATCACCCCGATACTTTATATTTCGAGCTCCTACCGATATTGCAAGTGTCATATTCGGTATACCAAATTGACGACCACTGGTCGAACGCTTGCGCCATGCATCTCCATTTATAATTCGGGTCAAGCCTCGCATTGGCGAAACTACAAATGCGCCTATTTCTCTACCAATACGTTCTCCTCCTGTTGCTCTATCATCAAGAATCAAGTCACTCGCTCGATAAAACACTTCTCCGATTGCCATACCTCCGATGGGGGTCGCTATTATATCGTTGGTCGAGGGATATTCACACTCCATAAACAATTCCCACATTGCACTCCCTCCAAAGGCAAACAAGCCCGATTGCCAATAGTTATATCCATTGGAGCGACCGGCATTAAAATACAAGTTCCCGTGATAGGGATGTAGAAACATATTGGTGCCTAAATAATCATTATCCCAAATGAACCCATGCTTAAAGTTTTCCTTTATTGAGTTCATACTTATATAAGCAAAATCCCCTTCAACTATATATCGGTCAAAAGCCCATACTCCCAAGTTTAAGCCTACAACGGTAGCTGACCCTTGCCAAAATTTCTTCTTGCCGTAATATGCTAAATCGACACTGTCAGGAGATATTTGGGGTACTACATTATGCCGATAGCCAAATTGGGCAAAAGATATTTGAACCGATAATACGATAGCTAAAACAGAAATAAAGATTCTCATTAGCTCATTAGTCAAAATTATGATTAATAAAAAAGAATTGTTATAAATATGGATTGTAGGTCGTTTCATAAGCAATGGTCGAGGACGGACCATGCCCCGGATATACTACCGTCAATGGGGGTAATGTCAGCAATTTGTTGGTAATGCTTGATATCAGTTGCGCATAGTTCCCTCCCGGCAAATCTGTGCGGCCGATTGAGCCTCTAAACAACGCATCACCTGTAATGACAAATCCCGATTCGCTGCAATATAGAGCTATACTCCCCGGCGAATGTCCCGGTACTGCAAATATTTCTATCTCCTCTTTGCCGAGTCTCAACCGGTCCCCATCTTTCAATGGAGTACTGATCGTCAATGAATCTGAAATGTCGGTTCGTAGATGAAACATACGTGCCTGTTCGGATATGCGCGTAGAGAGAATTGCATCATCGGTCGAAGCTGCTATTCCTACACCATATTTCTGCATTACATATTCATCTCCAAATAGATGGTCGATATGCATATGCGTATTTATCAAATACTTTACTGAGAGCGAATTGCCTATAATAAAATCATCTATCGCCTTACACTCATCTGCATTAACCATTCCGGGATCTACTATCGCGGCTTCTCGACTGGATTTATCGAATATGATGTAGGTGTTGACACCGAAAAGATTGTATTCAAATTTTTGTATTTGCATAATAATGTTACTATTATTAGTAGCTACTTCTTGGTTAATATGGTACGTAAATCAAACTTTTTGTCTCAAAAAACGGCTCATTAAAAAAGTCGGTCAACTTAACGTCCATGACCGAAAATCGAGTCGACTCAATTTCCTCTTCAAGGTCCCCTCCTTTCAAGCATACAAGCCCATTGGGGTACTTGTTTTCACTCTTTTTTGAAACATTTCCCGTTGTAATTTTAACCAAATCGGGCAACGGCATCACTGCGCGACTCACAACATAGTCATACTTATTGTGACATTCTCCCATATCGCCATGTTGAAAAGTGACATTCGTCAACCCGATTGATTCTGCTATCGACTGTGCCACCTTTATCTTTTTCCCAATTCGGTCGATAAGATGAAATTGGCAATTAGGATAGAAGATAGCCAACGGAATGCCCGGGAATCCTCCTCCTGTGCCGAGGTCAACAAGCGTTGTCCCGTCATTTAATTCATCAAGAAACTTTGCTATTGCCAATGAATGAAGTATGTGGTTAGGGTAGAGGTTGGCTATATCTTTGCGTGATATGACATTGATTTTTTCATTCCACTCCGGGTAAAGCGTTCCCAACATTTCATATTGTTGCTTCTGGCGCTCCGTTAATTGTGGAAAATATTTGGTTAGTAGTTCTACATTCATTTCCTAAATTTTTATTTACTCACAAATTTACTAATTTTGTAAGTAAAATGAAATTTACTGATAATTTTGTTGTTATAAAGAGAAAAACTCTATGATACAACTTGGAAAATATAATAGCTTGAAAGTCGTAAAATTTGTCGACTTTGGGTTATATCTCGACGGCGGAGAGTCCGGTGAAATATTGCTCCCGGCAAAGTATATATCTCAAACACCGCAAATTGGAGATGAGATGGAGGTGTTCATCTACAACGACTCGGAGGACCGACTCATCGCTACGACAGAAACTCCTTATGCAACGGTTGGACAGTTTGCCTTCTTGAGAGTCTCAGAAGTCAACAACATTGGCGCATTCTTGCAATGGGGGCTGGCGAAAGAACTGCTCGTGCCATTCCGCGAACAAAAAGCGAGAATGAGACAGGGTGGCACTTATCTTGTTTACATTTATGTTGACGACGCATCAAAACGTATAGTAGCTTCTGCCAAAATCGAAAAATTTATCGGCAACACTATTCCCGAATATGTCCCGGGAGCAAAAGTCAGAGCTCTTGTCTACGGGCAATCGGAACTCGGCTATCGTTGCATTGTCGACAATTTGCATAGCGGACTTATTTATAGCAACGAAGTGTTTCGCACAATCTCCCCCGGCGAGGAATTTGATGCCTACGTAAAACGCATTCGTGAAGATGGTAAAATTGATTTGACAATTTCTCCGGTTGTGACAGTGAGAGTAGAGCGTTTGGCAACAAATATTCTTAACCGAATTCGTGCAAATGACGGTCGGCTTAACATCAGCGACCACTCTCCGGCCGAGCAAATTCAAGATATGTTTAAATGCAGTAAAAAAGACTTTAAGAAAGCTATTGGTCAGCTTTACAAACAGCGTGCAATTACAATTGCGCCCGACCATATTGCACTTGCTAATAACGAATAATACTATCAAAATTTTTCAATACAATGAGATTCGCTAAATTCCTATTTCTCCCGCTCATTGCAGCATTGGTAGCTTGCAACGGCAACAATACTGAAAAATCAACCGGGCAATCTGCTCCCGATTTTGAGGATGCAATTGAACCAACTGCCTACGTAGTTGAAAAAGTGTCCTATTCCGATACTATCACCGTAGGTGTTGCTTCTGCTACGGCACGATGCAATATCGCGTATTTGAAAGCCGACAATCCCGATGCTCCATTAATCATGAGTGTCAACAATTGGATTCGCGATATGCTGCAAAATGCCCCCGACACTATTGAAATCGGCACTCCTTTGGCAAAATCTATTGTCGATGAAATCCTTCGCTCAAATCGTGCAACCTTAATTGAAATGAACGATTTTGCTGAAGAAAATAATGATGGATTTTTGCAATATGCAGAAGAATACTCCTACGATATTCATCCATTAGCGTTATCTCCCGGTTTTGTTACTATGCTATATGAATCCTATATTTACACCGGGGGTGCCCATGGCGGCTCATATTGTATAGGACAAACATTCTCTGCCATTGATGGCTCTATGATTGATTTGGATATGTTTAAAGATGGTTCTATTGATAAAATCTTAGCCCTAATCAAAAAAGGTCTTATGTCGCAGTATTTCGAAGTCGACTCCGATAAAGAATTCTACAATCAACTACTTATCGAAGGCAACAAATTGCCATTACCGGCTACGTCTCCTTATTTCACCGACAATGGTGTATGTTTCCTTTATCAACAATATGAAATTGCGCCCTACGCCGCCGGAATGCCAAAATGCGTAATCCCATTTGAAGATTTAAAACCTTACTTCTCTGATTACGCTCGAAATATTATTGCCGACAAATTGTAACATTGAAAAACGTTATTATAGATACGTTTAACTCCAATATATTCCAAAATTGCGCGATTTAACTCAAATTGTGCAATTTTTTTTGTTGCTATTATTGTTAAAATTTGAAAAAAAATTTGCATCTTTGCATGATATTAGGGCCTCTGCACTAATAGTATTTAATAGATTTATTTATATAACTGCAATAATAGGATTTTTATAATGCAATTTTCAGCCAATCAGATAGCTCAACTCACTAATGGAACTGTTGAAGGTAACGGCGACGTTATGGTGTCGACTATAGCTAAAATTGAAGAAGGACAACCGGGAGCGATTTCGTTCCTTGCGAATCCGAAATATACTCACTACATCTACGAGACCAAATCGTCAATAGTATTGGTCAAAGACGATTTTGTCCCCGAAAAACCAATCAGTGCCACTCTGATTAAAGTTGCCGACCCATATGCCACCGTCGCTCAATTACTGCAGATGGTCGCTCAAATGACCGAACCGCAATATTCCGGTATTGAGCAACCCTCATATATTGCCGAGGGGGTAGAACTGCCCGATGATGTCTACGTAGGCGCTTTTGCCTATATTGGTCGTGGGGCTAAAATTGGTAGAGGTGTGAAAATTTTCCCGCAAGCCTATATTGGCGACAATGTTGTTATTGGCGACAACTCCATCATCAAGCCCGGAGTCAAAATTTATCACAATTGTCGCATTGGGAAGCGTTGTATAATCCATGGCGGTGCGGTAATTGGAGCCGACGGCTTTGGCTTCGCCCCGGTTAATAACCAATACAATAAAATCCCGCAAATTGGCAATGTTGAATTGGACGACGACGTTGAAATCGGTGCTAACACTTGTATTGACCGAGCAACAATGGGTTCTACTCGTATTGGAAAAGGTGTAAAACTCGACAACCTTATCCAAGTTGCTCACAATGTCGAAATCGGCGAAAACACAGTAATGGCGGCTCAAGTCGGCATCGCCGGTTCTACTAAAATTGGCGCTCGTTGTATGGTTGCCGGACAAGTTGGCTTTGCCGGACATATCACCGTTGGCGACGATAATCAAATTGGAGCTCAATCCGGAATCCCGAACTCCGTTGGAAGTGGACTTCGATTGATGGGTTATCCGGCGATTGAGGCCCGTGATTTCGCTCGTAACATCGTTTATATTAAGAATATCCCAAAAATGCAAGAACGTATTTCGGCGCTCGAAAAGGGCAAATAATTCCCGAATTCAATCTTGTTATTATTGATTACAAAAAAGATGATTAATATGAAGCAGCAAACAATCAAAGAACAATTTTCTGTTAAAGGCAAAGGCCTACACACAGGACTCGAAATTGAAGCTACATTCCTCCCGGCTCCTGAAAATCACGGTTATAAATTTCAGCGCGTTGATCTTGAGGGGCAGCCTGTGATTGATGCTCTTGCTGAATTTGTTTCCGGCACAACTCGTGGCACTGTCCTCGAACGTGGTGACGTTAAAGTTAGTACCGTTGAACATGCTCTTGCAGCTCTTTATGCTGCCGGAATCGACAACT
Organism: Muribaculaceae bacterium; assembly: GCA_017536215.1. Lineage (GTDB taxonomy): Bacteria > Bacteroidota > Bacteroidia > Bacteroidales > Muribaculaceae > JAGBWK01. Next base: position 6,583 of record JAFXHY010000095.1, read on the forward strand.
GCTTGATTCAACTTAATGCTCCTGAAATGCCTATCCTTGATGGTAGTGCAGCGATATATTGCGAGAATATTGAAAAGGTTGGAGTTGTTGAGCAAAACGCTGATAAAGACTTTTATATCATAAAACAAAAAATTGAAGTGCGCGACGATTCTACCGGAGCTTCAATTATCGCTTTGCCCGACGACAAATTCTCCGTCGATGTTATGGTTAATTTCGACTCTAAGGTCCTTGCCAACCAATTCGCTACTCTCGACGACCTTAGCGAATTTAAGAACGAAATTAGCGCATGTCGCACTTTCGTTTTCGTTCGAGAAATTGAACCCCTTTTCAAAGCCAACCTTATTAAAGGTGGTGACCTCGACAATGCTATCGTAATTTATGATAGCCCTATGGCTCAGGCTGAACTCGACAACATTGCCGACACTATGGGTTGTCCGCGCAAACAAGTCAACGAATTTGGATATATCAACAACAAACCGTTGACTTTTGAAAATGAACCTGCGCGCCATAAATTGCTCGATATTTTGGGCGATATTTCTCTTATTGGACGTCCAATTATTGGTCATATCATAGCTACCAAGCCCGGACATTCTCTTAACACTGCTTTCGCTAAGCAAATTCGCAAAGAAATCAAACGTCAAGATATGCAGGCTCCTCGCTATAACATGTCGGCGGAGCCCGTTATGGATGTTAACCAGATTCGCAGCTTGTTGCCTCACCGTTACCCATTCATGATGGTTGATAAAATCATAGAAAAAGGGGAAAACTATATCGTCGGAGTTAAAAATGTTACCGTCAACGAGCCCTTCTTCCAAGGTCACTTCCCGCAAGAACCCGTTATGCCCGGTGTACTTCAAGTTGAAGCTATGGCACAAACTGGTGGCTTGCTCGTGCTTTCTTCTGTTGATGAGCCCGAACGCTATTCTACCTACTTTATGAAGATTGACAATGTAAAATTCCGTCAGAAAGTAGTTCCCGGTGATACACTCATTTTCCATGTATCTTTTATGACACCGTTGCGTAGAGGATGCGCTATGATGAAAGGTTATGCATTCGTTGGCGAAAAAATCGTTACTGAGTGCGAATTTATGGCTCAAATAGTCAAGAATAAATAATTCACAGAATTTAGTTTTACAAAATATCAAACATTTGTAGTAATGAAACAACCGTTAGCTTACATTCATCCGGCAGCTAAAATTCATCCTAGTGTGGTTATTGACCCATTTGTGACTATCGAAGCTGATGTTGAAATTGGAGAGGGTACACGTATCGCATCCAATGTTGTGATTATGGATGGCGCTCGTATAGGTAAAAACTGTAATATACATTCAGGCGCTGTTATCTCCGGAATCCCGCAGGATTTGAAGTTTTGCGGTGAAGAAACTACTGCTATAATTGGCGACAACACCACTATTCGTGAATGTGTTACCGTCAACCGTGGTACTGCAGCTAAAGGGAAAACTGTGGTTGGGTCCAACTGCCTTATTATGGCATATTCTCACATCGCTCACGATTGTATAATTGGTAATAATGTGATTATTTCCAATGCAACTCAAGTCGCAGGGGAAGTTGTCGTTGATGATTTCGCTGTAATTGGTGGCGGTACTTTGATTCATCAATTCTGCCATCTTGGTAGCCATGTGATGATTCAAGGTGGCTCTCATATCAACAAAGACATTCCTCCATTTGCAAAGGCCGGTCGTGAACCTGTTGCCTACACCGGTATCAACTCTATCGGCTTGCGTCGTCGTGGTTTTACCAATGAGCAAATCAGCGATATTCAAGGTGTATATCGCTACCTCTATTTGTCGAAACTCAATGTTTCTGATGCTGTCGAACGTATTGAAGCAGAACTTCCCGCCTCTAAGGAACGCGATGAGATTATTCTGTTTATCAAGAACTCTAAACGTGGTATCATTCGCGGTTACGTATAATTTTAATGCGTTGAGAATTTAGCTCCAAGTAGCTGATATTATATAAAACAACGGAGGTCGTTCTGATGCGACCTCCTTTATTTTGTATGATATGGTCTCTGTCACTACTTGTTATTATGTAGCTTGCATGCCATATATGAAGAGAGCTTCATCAATCGATGAAGCTCTCTTTTTTGCTGGCTGTGGGTATTGTCAATGCAACACCCTATGCCGTTCTACGATTATTTTACAAGAACCTTTGTTGCTTTGCTTCCATCAAGTCTGATGTACACTGCACCCGGTGCCGGTTTGCTCACTTCAATACCATTGAGGTTGAAGTAGCGTACTCCGTTGGTCAAATCTGCTTCGATTGAGCCAATTCCGGTTGTTCCTGATTTATTAATGATAACTTCGATTGTTGTAGCTTCTTCCATGCCTTCTGCCATGAAGCCGATAGTATAAACTATATCTACTTCAGGTTCATTTGCAGTTACATCGATTGTCACGTTAGTAGTGCCTTCTACAGCTTCCGGAGTTAATGTGTCAACATCAACACCATCTACTGAAATTGTGATTGTTTTGCCAACGAGGTCTTCGCTGACAACATATTCGATAGGAACAACAGCTTCAACAACTTCTTCTTTCACATTAAAGCTTACTTCTCCTGATGTCAATGCGATAGTAGGTTCTGCTACTGTTGCAGCGCGTTCGAAGTGGAGGCTCTTGATGTTTGCGCCATCAGAACTGTTGAATACGATATAAAGAGTGTGTTTGCCTTTGAGACTTTCAGGCTTAACAACATCTCCGCGGAGACCGTAAACATTGCCCCAACCTCCGGTTGATTGCATGCGTACGATACCTACATGCTCTTCGCCGGCAAGTAATGCATTTACAGCATCAACGTTACCCCAATCAATGCTACCATTTTCTTCAAGGTCAACATAGAATTTGAAGTTTGATTCGTCAATTGTTCCTCTAAAATTACTATCACCGGTTGAGTAGCGAGCTACAATGTGTTCGAATTCGGTTGTTCCGAAATCATATCCTGAGCCATCAATTGCAGAAATACGGAGTACTGTACTATTGCCGGTATAACCTACATTGTCGTTCTCCCATTGGCCTTGTCTCATGATAGTACATTTCCAATCGTTGTTGTAGATTTTTGAATTGCCGTCACCGCCGATGTCATTACGCTTATTATCATCACTTTGTACGAAATTGAATACAAGTGAGTTCTCGATAGGTTCATCATTTACGGGATAGAGTGCCGGGTCGGGAATTTGAGTCACGGGCCAATCGTAGCCTTCGTAGAGACCTAAGTTCATTACGTTACAGTCACCTGCAGAACCCCACTTGATGATGATATTGTGTGTACCACTTACCTCTTTTTCAAGATTGCAAATTAGAGGAATGTATGTATTACCACGCCATGCCTCCATACCATACCACACGCGACCGATTCTATTACCTTCAGCTACTTCATCGATATAGACTTCGAGGAATTTATTGATATTTACACTTGCCATCCAGTCCGACAACTTGGTTTGGATTACAATTTGTTTGTATTTGTTGTCTCCAAAGTCAACTGTCTCACGTGTTTTCATCGTAAGATTATTTCCTGTCCAACCGATTGAACCGTCACCGTCGATTTTTCCGGCATCGGTAGTCTGTTCTGGATCGTTTACATTGAAGAACCCATTACCATTGATTACTACGCTCTTGTCGGCATAGCGAGCATCTTCGTTAGGCCAAAGTAGACGTATGCCACGATCTGCGTCTGTAGTATATACTTGGTCGAAAGGCTTAGTATAATTTTCTGTCACATAATCTACTTCGGTGTATGTAGTGTTGACGAAACCTACTCCAAATACATTTGCGTTAGATTTACCTTCTTCAAACTTAGCATAAACATGCTGTACACCGGTTGGAACTGCATAACCTTCAGTATCGGTAATGAAGTTTTGTCCGTAACGACGCGGTAGATAGTAAGTGTAGAAATGTTTGAACGGAATTCTTGCGAAAGGAACAGCTGTTTCGAGGCTTTCTCCTGCGCTGAGGATAAGAGCTCCATCTACGTTGTTTTCCCATCCGTTTGCCATATCGGCAAATGCTCCGGTATAACCTTTGTCGAAGTCAACTTCGCCCAAATCTATAACTGCATCTGCTGAGATATTGCCCAACAAGAGGTTGGTCATGTCAAATTTTGCACTTCCTTGTACTATTGCAACATCGGGATTGTTGTGGTCAATTTTGATATAATGCTTTTCAACTGTTACTACGATAGAAACCTCGATTGTAGCGGGTGCATCCATGCCTTCTGCCATGAAGCCGATAGTGTATAATGAACCGTCTACTGCTGCGATTTCATTGAGGTCAATTTCCACATCTACTGTGCCTTCAAGTGCTTCGGGTACCAATGTGCCAACCTCTGTTCCATTAGCAGTGATTGTAATGCTCTTACCGATGAGGTTCTCGCTTACTGTATAATTAACAGGAACAGATGCTACTGTGCCGGCAAATTTAACTTTAGCATCTGTGCTCAAATGGATGCTCGGTTTAACAACTTCTGAGAAGCGTTCGAAGTGGAGGCTCTTGATGTTTGCTCCGTCAGTACTCTTATATACTATATAGAGAGTGTGTTTGCCTTTGAGGTTTTCGGGCTTAACAACATCGCCGCGGAGACCATATACATTGCCCCAACCGCCGGTTGATTGCATGCGAACGATACCTACATGTTCTTCAAGTGAAAGTAGGGCGTTTACTGCGTCTGTGTTGTCCCAATCGATTTCTCCATCTTTTTCAAGGTCTACATAGAACTTGAAGTTTGATTCGTCAATTGTACCGCGATAATTACTGTCGCCTGTAGAATAACGAGCTACGATGTGATTGTATGTTGATTCTCCAAAATCATAGCCTGTTCCATCTGCTGCTGTGATGCGAAGGATTGTTCCGTTTTTGGTATACCCAACATTGTCTGATTCCCATTGTCCTTCTTTAATAATGGTACACTTCCAATCGTTGTTGTAGATTTTTGAATTACCATCTCCGGCTACATCTGCGCGTGTATTATTGAAGCTTTGTACGAAATTGAATACAAGTGAATCATCAATTGGTTGATCATTTACGGGATAGAGTGACGGGTCGGGAATTTGAGTCACAGGCCAGTTATTGCCTTCGTAAAGACCTACATTCATCACGTTGCAACCTCCGTCTTGACCCCACTTGATGATGACATCGTGAGTGCCGCTTACCTCTTTTTCAAGATTGCAAATTAGAGGAATGTAAACATTGTCGCGCCATGCTTCCATACCGTACCAGATGCGACCGATTCTATTTCCTTCAGCCACTTCATCGATATAGACTTCAAGGAATTTATTGATGTTTACACTTGCTCCCCATGTCGCCAATTTGGTTTGGATAACAATCTGATTGAATCTGTTGCTACCAAAATCAACTGCCTCACGAGTTTTCATCGTAAGATTATTTCCTGTCCAACCGATTGAACCGTCTCCGTCAATTTTGCCGGCATCGGTAGTCTGTTGAGGATCATTTACATTGAAGAAACCGTTACCATTGATAACTACGCCTTTATCTGCATAGCTCGGATTTTCATTCGGCCAAAGTAGACGTACGCCTTTATCTGCGTCGGTTGTATAAACTTGGTCAAATGGCTTAACATAACTGTCGTTCACGTAGTCAGCTTCTGTATATGCTACGTCAACAAAACCGATACCGAATAAGTTACCGGTTGATTTTTCTGCCTCAAACGAAGCATAAACATGTTGTACACCTGTGGGAGCTACATATCCATCGATATTAACTCCGAAGTTTTGTCCATATCGACGTGGTAGATAGTAGGTATAGAAATGTTTGAACTGAATCTTAGCGAAAGGAACAGCTGTGCTATAGCTGTCTCCGGCGCTGAGGATTACATTGCCATCTACGTTGTTTTCCCATGCATTTGCAATATCAACGTATGCTCCGGTGAAACCTTTGTCAAAATCGACTTCGCCCAAATCAACAACTATATCTGCCGATAAGTTGCCCAACAATAGGTTGGTCATGTCAAATTTTGCAGTACCCTGTACAATAGAAATGTCAGGGTTGTTGTGGTCGATTTTCACGTAATGATTCTCGGCCGCAACCCTGGTTGGTGCAATTGCTATTGCCGCCAACACAAGTAAAAAAGTAATAATCTTTTTCATTGCAGTGATTTAAAGTTAATAATTAGGTTTAGTTAAATTTAATTTTCGCTAATTTACATATATTAATATTAGCAAAATATCACTATGCGCCTAACTAATATAACAATCGTCAAATTCTACAATTAAGATATTTTGTTAATCTCTTATATATTGAAACAGCGATGGGATGCAATTTGCATCCCATCGCTGTTTTTATTTGACTATATTCTTTGTAATTATTGGCTATTGGTCGCAATTTGCTACCATTGCGCTATTTTAGAAGGGGAGATCTTCTGTGCCATCACCTTCCGGGAAGGGTGCCGGTGACATCGGCGCGGCTGGTGCTCCGGCTCCGGGGTATTCAGTGGCAGGTGCTGCTTGAATTGGAGCTGCTGGTGCGCTACCAATTGCTGCATCTGCTTTTTCTGCTTTCCAACCACGGATGCTCGTATACCAACGTCCTTGATATTCTCTACTCTCTACATCAAAACTCAACGTGATTACATCTCCTGCATTTAGAGGAAATTGGTCTGCCTTTTCTCCAAAAAAGTCAAAATGCACTTTTTTAGGATAGTTTTCTAATGTTTCGAGTACGTATTCCCGTTTTTTCCACTGATTGCCGGCTTTTGAGGTCCCTGTTACTTCGGGCAACACATGAATGATTTTACCTTTTACTTCCATTATTATATTTTGTTATTTTAGTATTTTTATGTGTGAGTTAGTTTTTATTACCGACCACAAATTTAACAAACAATCCTTCTTTTGCCAAAAATTATTGATATTCTTTTTGAACATTTCTTCCCGTTAACTAAATTTGTAAATAATTATGGGAGTTTATATTGATTCCTTAAAAAATCATCGGTTCCCAAATATACATAACTAATTCGTGAGATTTACATATTATGGCAAATAATGATGATTGGTGGACATCTCCCACTGAAGCCGACAATGGCTCATTAATAATGGTTACCGGACGCCGAAATATTGAAAAATTTAGACGTAATCCTAAATTCTCAATTCGCGTTGAAATTGCTTGGACTTACACCGGTGAAGCTAATGGTATGCCCGATATCGAAACTTCTAAACTTATGTCGGATGTTCATGATGCTTTTTTAGACATATTCGATAAAGACCCGGTGGCTATTATGACCGGCATATATACCGGTGATAATCGTCGTGATTGGGTGTTCTACACTTTATCCACTCACATTTTCCAAAAGAAAATTAATGAAGCCTTAGCCTCATTCCCATTGCTCCCGTTGGAAATTTATTGCGAAAACGACCCGGACTGGGCTGAATATTACGAAATGCGTGAACTTTCGGAAATCGCCATCTCCGATGATGACGAGTAAATGATTCTATTCCCTTATTGCTATCGCATTGAGTGCCCGCAACACATTGCACAATGTACTACTCCAATATGCTTTAAAGTCATCACTGACCGATGCCAAGGCTAATGCTACAGTTTCATCGGTTGTATCGCGTACTGTTGCCAAATAGTTATACAACACTTGGAATATATCTGCCAATCCCTCTGAGATGCTTGCTGATACCGGAGTATCGCTAAATTTCATGTCCTCTTCAAACACCTCTAAGTAGACATCATCAGGTCCGAACACCTCTTCCATTCCGCGTCTCACTGAGTCATAATAATCTTCTTCGAGCGCTGCATCTATATATGCATCAAATTGGTCGGCTTCATCTACATTGAGGTCGGTTGCTGTGATATATAGACGTGGCAATAGCTTAAGCATTGTTTTTACGAAATCACTCTGCTCATATTCGCGAGCATTCTCCACCGCTTGGCAATATTCATTGGCAAGTCCGGTAAAGGCAATCGCATTGGGATTAAGTTGTGCCATATAATTTTTCTCTTTTGATATAGTTAAATACTCCTGAGGGTAGAAAAACGCTCATGTCAAGTCCCTTAGCTATCTTTTCGCGAAGAAATGTGCTTGAAAGATCAACTGTAGGTGCATCTACAATTACTACATTTTCCGGCAGTTGGTCTTTGTTAATCTCATATCCGGGGCGAGGGTACACTATTACCCCGAATTGTTCTATTATTTCATGCGAGGCACGCCACTTATCAAACACAAGCCAATTGTCGCTGCCTATGATGATTGAAATTTTTGCATCGGGATAACGTTTTCTCAATGCTTTAAGCGTGTCGATTGTATAAGAAGGTCGTGGCATAGTTAGCTCTATATCGCATGGACTTATTCCGCTTCGATTTGTACAAGCAATTTGCAACATTGCCATGCGGTCGCCGTCTGCCGCCAAATCTCCACTCCCTATTTTTAAGGGATTTAGTGGGCTCACGCACATAAGAACTTCATCAATATCGGCAACTTGACGCACATAATCTGCTACCATTATATGTCCGATATGAACCGGATTATACGATCCGCCCATTAGT
>JAFXHY010000096.1 GCA_017536215.1 Muribaculaceae bacterium
AACGGAAACAAGATGATTACCACTTCGGGAGGTGGTGCGCTGATATGCCCCGACAACGAGTCGGCAAAACGAGCTCTTTTCCTTGCCACACAAGCGAGGGAAAATCGCCCGTACTATTACCACGAGACAATCGGTTACAACTACCGATTGAGCAATGTCAGTGCGGCGATAGGTTGCGCACAAATGGAAGTGCTCGGCGAACGTGTAGAACGCCGCCGCAGGATACATGATATTTATGCCGAAGCGTTCCGTGGCAATCCGCATATCGTGGTGCAGAGCAACCCCGATGAAATGTATAAGTCAAATTTCTGGTTATCGACGATTTTGCTCAATGAGTCATCGCCCGTCGGCGCCGATGAACTTCGCCAACGCCTTACTACTCACGGAGTTGAAACTCGATTGTTGTGGCGCCCGATGCATATGCAGCCTATATATCAAGATGCGCCGGCATATGTGAACGGCGTGTCGGAAGATTTGTTCAACCGTGGGCTTTGTTTGCCAAGTTCAACCACCCTATCGGATGAGGAAATTATGTTCGTTGCACAACTAATTAATCAATACTCCACCGGCGCATGACACCGACACTCATAGCATTTGACCTCGACGACACGCTCTACAAGGAGCGGGATTTCGTCATGTCGGGATATAGTGCTATTGCGCGTCATTTAGCCGAAGCCCACGAGGCGTTTGACTATCAAGAGATGATGCATATAATGGTCCATGCGCCTGTGAATCCGTTTGATTCGCTCGATGAATATCTGACCAATCGCTCCGTTCAGCAATCAATTGAGCATGAGTATGATATACCATGGATGGTGGCGACCTACCGCAATCATTTCCCCGATATCAAGGCTGATGATGCAATCGAGATAATACGCCAACTTATCGCGCGCGGATATCGAGTCGGATTAATCACCGACGGCCGCTGCAGCACACAAACAAACAAGATTAAAGCCCTCGGCCTCGACCAATATATCGCGGAGGAAAACATATCGATTTCCGAAGCCGTGGGGGGAGAAAAATACACACCCGTAGCGTTTGAGCGAATGATGTTGCTAAATGCTGATATCGAACGATTTATCTACGTTGGGGACAATCCGATGAAAGACTTTCTGTGGCCCAACAGATTGGGGTGGACGACTATACAACTGCTTGACAATGGGCGCAATGTACATTCGCAGAAGGTAGCAGTGCCCTCGTCGGACTACGAGCCACAACAGAAAATCACCACCCTCACCGAACTACTTGAGATGCTTTAAAGCCCCGGGGTCGGATTTTTGTGGAGGGGTGATAGCATATATAATGTGGCAACTTTTTAGGCTGATATGTTTTTCAACATATTTTTAAAATTTATCGCATATTTTTTTCATCTTTTAAAAATTATTAATTAAGTTTGCTTCCGCATATCGCTTGCAAACCGCAATCGGCAGAGACGAAATTTATTTGAGTCAACCACGATATGGGTAATGTGGGTGGGTAGGCAAACATTTTAGAAAGCGTTTACTTACGCTCTTTCTTGGCTTTCAGGAACTTCGCAACTTTCTAAATCAATGTCAAGAATGAAGCAACAGTAGATGCCTTGTGGATATGTATGGTATCACTACATGGCGCTTGGAGTGTCGTGTAGGAGTAAATCATATTCAGCGTGGGCTTCTGCGTTGCTCGTTCAACATTGATGGGCAATGCGATGGCCTCTGAAAGCGTGAACGAGCAACTTGTACAGACTCTCACGCTTTTTTTATTTACACTCGAATCCGGAGAAGTCTATAGAGCCTTATCTGAACTATAACATTGAAAATCATCTCAAATAACCTATATAGAGTTTTAGGGGTACTTTCCAACGCTCCATTAAGAGAACGAATTAGCAATCAAAATCGTTTAGCCGCTTTTGCAAAGGTAGGTAAAGAGACTGCTTTCCCAAATGATTTTACTGAGTCTTTTAGTTTATTCCAACTATTTTGACCAATAACCTTAGATTAAAACTGTAAAATCGATTAATGACCTTATTATAAACTAATTAAATTTATGACATACTATCCTAAACAATGGAGTTCGGCATCACCGGGGTTATTGATTTTCCTTATAGATCAATCAGTCTCAACCTCTAATGTCAGTAATGAGTCATTTAATTCATCTAAGTTTTGTGCTAATTTTGTTAATTACCAAATAAATACGATAATTAAATATCATTTCTCCGGGTTCCAGCCTAAAAATAGGTGTTATATTGAAGTTATAGGATATTCAGATAACGCTAATGTTCTTTGTTCTGGGTTTCTTATAGAATTATACGAGAACCCAATCAAGATAATTAC
>JAFXHY010000097.1 GCA_017536215.1 Muribaculaceae bacterium
AAACCCACAACCAATGGCTCTCTTATGCAAGTGACTGCTACTTTCGGGATAACCCTTGCTTCGCTTGTCATTAACCATTGTGCTGCATCAACCGAACAGCAACGATAATGCTATCGCTGCAACATATGCCTTATGGCAACTATCGGGTGGTATAGTAGCATGCGTTTGCCACTCCATCTCATCACCTCTGTGACTCGTTTCCGCATTTCCTGCCGATAGCAATGTATTGTACAACGTCGACATGTGGGCTTTTTATCCCCGTGGGGGCATCGAGTTAACCGTTCCTTAGCGTAATCAAGCAATTCCTTGCAGTCTTGACACAATCTCCCCGACGATGCTACATGATGATGCCCTCGGCAATACATGCCTATCATCACAGAAATTGTTGATTTCTCATTGTCAATCCTACTGCCCATTTTGTTGTCGCTAATGAAAAAATGCAACGTCGCAATCTGATGGATTAAGCGACGTTGCACCTATCTTTTTTTAGCCAATTGCCTTAATTTTCTACGCCAATGGCCTCTAATTCAAATCGTTGGATTATTTGCCGAAATAACGTTTGTAAAGACCGGCAAAACCTTGTCCGTGACGTGCTTCGTCTTTTGCCATTTCGTGAACTGTGTCGTGGATGGCATCGAGATTACGTTCTTTAGCTATGCGAGCAATGCGCATCTTGTCGGCATTTGCATCTGCTTCTGCGTGCATACGCTTTTCGAGGTTAGTTTTAGTGTCCCATACGCAGTCGCCGAGCAATTCAGCAAATTTTGCAGCGTGTTCTGCTTCTTCAAATGCATAGCGTTTGAATGCTTCTGCAATTTCGGGATAACCCTCGCGGTCTGCTTGACGCGACATGGCTAAATACATTCCCACTTCACAACATTCTCCATTGAAATGTGTGTTGAGGTCTTTAATCATATCTTCGCCAGTTCCTTTTGCTACACCAATTTCATGCTCAGTTACGAAATTGAGACTTGCTTCTGTGTCAAGTTCTTTAAATTTGCTTTTAGGAGCTTTGCAAAGAGGGCATTTTTCAGGAGCTTCTTCTCCTTCATGTACGTAGCCACATACTACGCAAATAAATTTCTTAGTCATAATTGGTAATTTAGATAATCTAATTCGGTTTAATTTGTCTTTTCGTGCAATTCTTGTCAAAATTTTGTTATCTCGACTTTGCACCTTGACAAAGGTATTAAAAGTGCTATTAAATCGCAAACCTTTCAAAGCAAATTTTTATCGAATTTATCTATGGCATGATAGTTTTAATCTATAATAAAACAGGTCGCACTTCAAAAGCGCGACCTGAAATATCTGATTATAAATTCTAAATCCTAATATATTACGGGATAAGTTCGTGAGCACGGAACACCTTTTGTATCTTTTCTAATGCAGTGGTCACTTGCTCATGAGTGTGGGTAGCCATCAAAGAGAAGCGAATGAGGGTGTCATGAGGCGCTACTGCCGGAGATACTACGGGGTTTACAAATATGCCTTCTTCGAGCAAATCGCGAGTGATTGCAAATGTCTTGAAGTTATCGCGAATATAAAGAGGTATAATAGGTGTTGAAGTGTGACCTATTTCACATCCCATATTGCGGAATCCTTCAAGCGCAAAGTTGGTGAGCTCCCAAAGCTTGTCCTGACGTTCCGGTTCTGCTTGCATAATTTCGAGAGCCTTCAACGCTGCGGCTGTTGATGCAGGAGTAATCGACGCTGTAAAGATATATGAGCGTGAGTGGTGACGCAAATAATTTGTGATTTCTTTGTCAGTTGCGATAAAACCACCCAACGATGCAAACGATTTTGAGAATGTACCCATGATGAGGTCTACATCTTTGGTGACTCCGAAATGGTCACATGTACCACGACCACCTTTACCAAACACACCGATACCGTGTGCTTCGTCTACCATGACTGAGGCATTGTATTGTTTCGCCAATCTTACAATTTCGGGCAAATTTGCTACATCACCTTCCATTGAGAAGACACCATCAGTTACTATCAATTTAATCTTATCGGGATCGCACTTTTGCAATTGCTTTTCAAGCGAATCCATGTCGTTGTGCTTGTATTTAAGCGATTGTGAGAACGACAATCTGCGACCTTCTATGATTGAAGCGTGGTCCTGCTCATCCCAAATTATGTAATCCTCGCGGCCGGTGAGACATGACACTACTCCAAGGTTTACTTCAAAACCTGTTGAGTAAATCATCACATCTTCTTTGCCAATATATTTAGCTATCGCTGCTTCTAACTCCTTATGCAAGTCGAGTGTGCCATTCAAAAATGGTGAGCCGGCGCATCCGGTGCCATACTTCTTAGTTGCTTCGATTGCCGCTTCTTTAATTCGGGGGTCATTTACCAAGCCGGTATAACAATTCGACCCGAACATTAACACCTTCTTGCCGTTGATGATTACTTCAGGATCCTGCTCAGATGAAATCGCTCTGAAATATGGATAAATTCCTGCCGCTTTTGCTTGTTGCGGTACTTGATACTGGGCTAATTTTGCCTGTAATAACTTCATTTTTACGATAATATTACTTTGAAAAAGATACTGTCCGACCGACAGCCATTTTCCGCATTACATCTTTTTAGGCTGCAAAGATAACAATTTTATGCGAATATTTGACTAATAATTTAAGAAAAAATGACTATAATTCGTTTTTTGCTATTTTTTTATGCTTCACTCATTACTCCTAATAATATTTTATGTTTTAAAATTTATCTATTTGATTATATTTAATAAATTTGCATCGTATTTCATTATTAAATTAATTATCCTAATCTTTTATTCGTTTTTATTGTTATTAGTTTTTGATAATACACTATTCACTATAATTATCCAACCTAATTCAATTATTGATTATGGAAAAGAAAAGTATTAAAGGTACCAAAACCGAAAAAAATCTTTTAGCTGCTTTTGCTGGCGAAAGTCAAGCTCGTAGCCGTTACACCATGTTTGCTAATAAAGCAATCGAAGAAGGCTATCAACAGATTGCCGCTATTTTTCTCGAAACTGCCGAGCAAGAACTTAGCCATGCTCAAATGTTCTTCTCAAAGCTTGAGGGTGGCATGGTTGAAATTACTGCTGCTTATCCCGCAGGTGTTGTTGGTGATACTATTGCTAATCTTAAAGCTGCTGCCGAAGGCGAACGTGAAGAGTGGAGCGCGCTTTACCTTGATTTCGAACAAACAGCTCGTGAAGAAGGGTTCAATGACGTTGCTGTCCTCTTTAAAAATATTGCCAAAGTTGAGGTTGAACACGAAAAACGCTATATTAAGCTTCTCGAACGCCTTTCTTCTGGCCATGAATTTGAAGTGGAAGAGCCTATTGAATGGCAATGTCGTTATTGCGGTTTTGTTGTCTCAGCTAAAGCTGCTCCTAAAAAATGTCCCGCATGTCTACACGACCAGGCTTGGTTTGAACGTAAAAAACAAAACTATTAATGCTCTGATTTTTAGTAAGAATATTGCTTAATTGCTATCGCTCATCATTTTTGATGCTTATATGATATCCCTTTTGGATTAAATTAGCAATACTATTCAGCTCTATTAAAAAAACAATGAAAGCTATCTTTTTCGTGAGATAGCTTTCATTATTTATTTATTTACACACAATTATTTTTTCTTTTTCTTTGACCCGGATTCATCTTCATCGGCAAATCTATTGGGATACTCAAGATGCATTCGTGGGCGTTTAAGAGCACGTACTATCAAAATTCCTCCCAATATGATAAACGGAACACTTAGCCACTGACCCATATTCAGTGTCATATTTTCCTCAAATGCCACTTGGTTATTTTTGACAAACTCAATAATAAAACGGCAACTGAATAGCACAACCAAAAACACCCCGAATATCAAGCCTTGACGCTCACCGGCATTACGTTTCCAATACATCCACATTAGCAAACCGAACAATGCCAGATAACATAACGCCTCGTACAATTGTGTTGGGTGGCATGCCTCACCGGGAAAATAATCTCCTCTGACGAAGATAAATCCCCATGGCAAATCGGTGGGATGGCCATAGATTTCCGAATTAAACAGATTCCCTAAGCGTATCAACGCTCCGACAAGTGCTGTTGGTACTACGATTCGGTCAAATGTCCATAATGGGTTTTTCTTTGTCGTGAATATTGAGAATAATATTACGCACACTATAATTCCAAGCGCTCCACCATGGCTTGCTAATCCTCCTTCCCATATATATAATATATGAAGGGGATGCTGTGAATACGTTTCCCAATCATAGAAAAATACATGACCCAATCGAGCCCCTACTATAGTCCCGATGCCAAGCCACAACAAAAGCACTCCAAGCCATTTCTCCGGAGCACCTTCGCGGCGGAACATTTTCTCTACTATCTTATAGCCTATTAGGAAGCCGATGGCAAACATCAAGCCATACCATCTCACCTCTAAACTACCCAAGTGAAACAACACCGGGTCTGCATTCCATGTTATTGTCGCTATTATTGAACTCATACAAGATGTTTTATCAATTCCTCTCGGTCTCCTTCAAGTAAATCGATTACCGGAATTTCAATCATTGTATACGCTCCCGGACGTTGACGCATTGCTGCTCGAGCGGTACCCACAAGTATCTGTGCGGTCAGTGCCGGATTATTGATTGACATGTTAAACTCAAAACGCTGATTTTGGGTAACTCCCGAGACACCTTTTCTAACCATATGCACACCATGCCCCATATCCTTAACTTCATCTACTGATGCTACTGCCATCACGTGCGTTTCGTCCGATGCAAAATAGGGGTCGGCTTTTACTGCTGCCGCTACATCTTCCAAGCGTGCGCCGTCTTCAAGCTCTACATACACCATGCGTCTATGTATTCCTGTTCCCAATGGTATTGTCATTGACAATGCATTCTTTACTCCTGCTTTAGACTTGACACACACTGTGTGACCCATTGACATGCCGGGGCCGAAATTCGTATATGTAATTCCCTTAGGTGCGGCTGCTTGCATTATTGTGCGTACTATTGAGTCGCTACCCGGATCCCATCCTGCTGAAATTATGGATACGCAACCATTCGCTTTTGCCACTGTGTCAAGATTTCGGCGAAGATCGGCTATGGATGAATGAATATCATATGAATCAACGGTATTTATACCCTTTGAAAGGTATTCCGTTGCATATTTCTCTATTTCGCGAGTTGGGGTGCAAAGTATTGCTACATCTACTTCCCCAAGGTCATCAATCTTCGTCGACACTTTATACGGCATCAACTCCGATGGTATATTGGATATCGAACGGCGTACAATTCCAACAATCTCAAAATCTGAGGATTCCTTTAATGCATCCAACACATAGTGCCCGATGTTGCCATATCCTACTATGGCCGCTTTGATTTTTGTCATAGTTTAATAGTATTTTAGTTGTTATTACGACGATTCTCGTCGCATTTATAAACGTACCGACTCTAAAAGAGCCGGTACTACATTAGGTGTTTATGCGTTCTTTACAATGCTCTCGGTGTCGCGAGCTATCATTAACTCCTCATCAGTCGGCACTACTACTACTTTGACGCGCGACGTCGGGGTCGATATTATTGTTTCGGTTCCTCGTGTTCGGCTGTTGAGATCTGTGTCTATTTCAACGCCCATAAATTTAAGAGGACGACACACATTCTCTCGTACTCCGGTTTGGTTTTCCCCGACTCCTCCGGTAAACACTATGATATCTAATCCACCCATCTCTGCCGCATATGCTCCGATATATTTGACAATTCGTTTTTCATACATATCTAAGGCAAGATGTGCGCGTTCATTGCCGGCCTTGTCTGCGTTTTCTATATCGCGCATATCCGACGACATCTCTGTAACTCCGGCTACGCCACTCTCTTTATTGATAATGCGTTGCAAGTCATCAACACTCAAATTATGACGTTTCATCAAATATGTAAGTGCACCGGCATCTATATCGCCAACACGTGTGCCCATCATCAGTCCTTCAGTCGGAGTCAATCCCATTGAGGTGTCCACGCTCTTACCGTTTTCTACCGCTGTAATCGAGCCCCCATTTCCTACGTGACATGTCACAATCTTTTGTGTGGCATAGTCTACTCCAAGAATCTCGCACACTCGGGCTGATACATAGCGGTGTGAGGTGCCGTGGAAACCGTAGCGACGTACTCCATCCTCTGCATAATATTTGTAGGGTAGGGCATACATATATGAACTTGCAGGCATCGTTTGGTGAAATGCGGTGTCAAATACTCCAACTTGCTTCACTTCCGGCAATATGGATGAGATGGCTTCTATGCCAGTTACATTTGCCGGATTGTGTAGTGGTGCCAAATCATAGCAATCTTTGATTTGTTGCATTACTTCGTCGGTAATTAACACGCTCTTGTTAAACTTCTCTGCTCCGTGGACTACGCGGTGTCCCACTGCATCAATCTCATCAAAGCTATTGATACAGCCCTCTTTTGCGTCTGTGAGAAGATTAAGTATTGCAAGCACTGAGGCTTTATGATCGCTTTTACCTAATTCAAGTATTTCTTTTGACCCGTCAGAACGTTTATATTTCAAAAATGTTCCATCTAATCCTACCTTTTCTACGCCTCCTTCGGCCATTGTTGTATTTGTGTCAGTCGAAATAAGTTTGTATTTTACTGAGCTACTACCACAGTTGAGAACGAGAATTTTCATGTCATTTTATTTTTGAGGGTAATTTTTTTGTCGTTTATTATCTCAATGGTTATTTTTTATTTGCCTTTAAGCCTATCGCTTGATTACATGTCATGATGATTGTCTTATAGATATCCTCAGGATAACATCCGCGTGAAAGATCATTGACCGGTGCTGCCAGGCCTTGAAGTATTGGACCTACGGCTTCTACTCCCCCTAATCGTTGTACTAACTTATACGATATATTCCCTACTTCAAGAGACGGGAATACCAATACATTTGCTCTTCCGTTGAGTGGCGAGTTGGGAGCCTTCTTATTGCTGACACTTGGAACTATCGCTGCGTCTGATTGCAATTCTCCGTCTAATATCAAATCCGGATTTAACTCATGTGCAAGGCGGGTTGCTTCAATTACTTTATTTACTCGTTCATGACGTGCACTGCCTTTGGTCGAAAAACTTAATATTGCTACGCGTGGCTCTATTCCCGCTATATCGCGTGCCGTTTGTGCTGCCGACACTGCTATTTGCGCAAGTTCCGGAGCTGTTGGTTCTGGAACAACGGCACAGTCCGCAAATACCAATATACCATCAGTGCCATAATTAAGACCCTCCGGAAGAAGCATGATAAATGCGCCCGAAACTACGTTTATTCCCGGTTGGGTCTTTATTACCTGAAATGCCGCTCGTAGTACATTACCCGTCGTATTCATTGCTCCGGCCACTTGTCCATCTGCATCTCCCGA
>JAFXHY010000098.1 GCA_017536215.1 Muribaculaceae bacterium
AGCATAATAGCCCCAAGGACTGCTTCTTCCAGGTCCTTATCTTGAGGTTGCAATCGACCCAAAGTGTCGATTTTAGATTGCTGTTGATATTGGGGTCGTCCCCCTTCACGTCTTCCTTGCTTGTTTGTGAGTTCCATCGCTTTAATCGGTTTTCTTCAAGTAATATTTCGATGATGCAAAAGTAGTAAAATTGCATGTTACCGCCAAGCGAGATTATCATGAAATTATCAACACAAAATTTTCAATTGTTTAAATGCAGGTGTTGATAAATAATACGTATCTTTGCGATGGATAAAAAAAATCAAACATAGAAAGGAACTATGATAGCATTTCCCAATGCAAAAATAAATATAGGATTATATATCACATCACGTCGTAGCGATGGTTATCACAATATTGAGACTGCGATGATGCCCACCGGATGGTGTGACATTCTTGAGATAGTCCCAGCGAAAGGCGAAGAGTCAACTCTGACCGTAACCGGCAGAGGCGTGGATTGCCCGATGGAAAAGAATCTGGTGATGCGGGCATATCGCGCAATGGAGAGTCGGTATAATCTACCGGCAGTAGATATTTATCTTCACAAGATAATCCCTGACGGTGCCGGACTTGGAGGAGGGTCGGCCGATGCAGCATTTACCATTAAGGTGCTTAATGAAATGTTTGAATTGGGACTTGAAGAAAGTACAATGGCGGAAATTGCGTCGACAATAGGTTCGGATTGTCCGTTTTTCATTTACAACCGACCAATGCTTGCAACCGGAACCGGGACTACCCTATCACCTATTGAAATAACCCTCCAAGGGAGTACACTTGTCATCGTAAAACCGGATGCACACGTATCGACAGCAGAAGCTTACGGTGGATGCAATCCCCAACCGACCGGCGTTTCACTTCCCGAAATTCTTGCCGAGACTCCTCCCAAAGAATGGGAACAGAAAGGGGTCAAAAATGATTTTGAAGCTACAGTCTTTAAACATCATCCAGAAATCGGTGACGTGAAATCTCGCATAGCGGAAATGGGTGCAGAATACACAGCTATGTCGGGCTCCGGCGCCGCAGTGTTTGGCATTTTTGCGCGTGACATTTTGGCAGAGGAGATTGAAGCATCATTCCCCGGAATGGCATATCACGTTGCAAAACTTTGAACGTAAACGCATTTTATTTGTTTAGTTTATATGATTGCTGAAATGAAATAAGTTTGGCAAGATTTTTGCATATTTCTCACTTGAAAACAAAACACAATCATGAATAAGAAACAAAATAACGACGCAGAAAAGGAGTTTACTAAAGAGAATAACGAAGTAGAAGTAAACGACGAACAACAAGATATCGCCACAGAAGTGGCAGAAGAAACAGAAAATGCTGAAAACTTGTCGGAACTTGAGAGCTTGAAGCAGATGCTCCAACAGCGCGAAGAAGCGATAGAACAAAAAGATAAAGAATATCTCTTCTTGATGGCTGAATTTGACAATTTCAGAAAGCGTACAGTACGCGAAAAAGCAGAGATAATCAAAAACGGAGCGGAAAACGTATTGAAAGGAATATTACCTATCATCGATGACTTTGAGCGTGGCATAAAAGCGATGAATGAAAATACCGATGCCAAATCAGTAAAAGAAGGTATCGAAATGATATACAACAAGTTTATCAAATTTTTGCAACAAAACGGGGTAAATGAAATTGCCTCGGAAGATGCAGCATTTGATGTAGACTTGCACGAAGCAATAGCAATGGTACCCGTAGAGGATGAGTCAAAGAAGGGAAAGGTTATCGATACCATCACCAAGGGTTATACCCTCAACGATAAGGTGATACGCCACGCAAAAGTAGCAGTAGGCCAATAAACGACTATTAAACTATGGCAAGCAAAAGAGATTATTATGAAGTGCTGGGAGTTGGCAAAAGCGCCACTGCCGATGAAATAAAGAAAGCATACCGCAAGTTAGCACTTAAATGGCACCCCGACAAATGGACCGATGCTTCCGAGAAAGAGAAAAAAGAAGCAGAAGAGAAATTTATTGAGGCAGCCGAGGCCTATGATGTGTTGAGCGACAGCGATAAGCGAGCCAAGTATGACCAATTCGGTCATAACATGGGTCCGCAAGGCTTCCCCGGAGGGGGATTTGGCGGAGCCGGCTTTGATATCAACGATATATTCAGTCATTTTGGGGATATCTTTGGAGGTCACTTTGGAGGCGAATGGGGAGGAGCAACAGGAGGACGCCGTTCGGCTCGTAAGCCTACACGCCGCGGTTCGGATTTGCGCATAAAGGTAAAACTTACGCTTCAAGAAATAGCAACCGGCATTTCTAAAACGCTCAAAATACCCACACAAGTAAAGTGTGAATATTGTAAAGGTACAGGGGCGAAGGATGGCACTGCATTTACGACATGTAGCACATGCCATGGCACCGGAGTAATCACTCAAGTGCAGCAATCGATTTTCGGTGCGATGCAATCGCAATCAATCTGCCCTAACTGCGGTGGCGAGGGTAAAACAATCACTCAAAATTGCGAACATTGCAATGGCAATGGCACCGAGCACAAAGAGCAATTGGTAAGCTTCAATATACCGGCAGGAGTTGCCGACGGCATGACTCTAACCATCAAAGGTAAAGGAAATGCACCACGCCATGGAGGAGTAAATGGCGACTTGATTGTTGTTGTGGAAGAGATTAAGCATGCGGAATTAATTCGCGATGGAAACGATATAATCTACAATCTAATGCTCGATTTGCCGACAGCAATCATGGGTGGTTCGGTAGAAGTACCAACGCTAAATGGTCGAGCTCGATTGAATATCGCGGCAGGCACGCAACCGGGCAAAGTGTTGCGCATGCGCGGAAAAGGTCTACCCTCAACCGAAGGGCGCGGTTCGGGCGATGAACTTGTCAACGTGATGGTTTATATCCCGGAAAAGGCTGATGATAATATCAAAGCCGCTGTTGAATCGCTTAAGAAGAGCGAAAATATCAAGCCGTCGGAATCAACGATACAACGTTTGTTCTCCAAGCTGAAACATATCTTCGAATAAAAAACACAAAGAGTTAATATTAACAATGGCTACAGTGATGATTAACTGCAGCCATTGTTTATTTATTGAGAAGTTAAATCAACTAAATCTGTAAAATATATCA
>JAFXHY010000099.1 GCA_017536215.1 Muribaculaceae bacterium
CCATTGGCTTGCCTCGTTTTTTTAAACTGACACTTCTGCCTTAATATGAGGATGCGGGTCATAATCCACAAGTTGGAAATCCTCATATTTGAAATCAAAGATACTCTTCACTTCCGGATTTATAACCATGCGTGGCAATTTGCGCGGCTCGCGAGTCAACTGCAATTGCGCTTGCTCAAAATGATTTTTATACAAATGCGTATCTCCCATCGTATGAACAAAATCGCCCGCCTCAAGCCCTGTCACTTGTGCCACCATCATCAGCAACAATGCATACGACGCAATGTTGAACGGAACGCCCAAGAAGGTGTCGGCCGAACGCTGATACAATTGCAATGACAATTTTCCGTCGGCCACATAAAATTGGAAAAACGCATGACACGGGGGCAACTTCATCGAGGGAATATCACCGACATTCCACGCACTCACTATTATTCGGCGCGACGACGGATTATTTTTTATTTGGTCTATAGCATCAGAGATCTGGTCGATAAACGTTCCGTCGTATGCCGGCCACGAGCGCCATTGATACCCGTAGATATGTCCTAAATCACCATTCTCGTCAGCCCATTCATTCCATATCCTGACCCCGTTGTCCTGAAGATACTTCACATTAGTATCTCCCTTCAAAAACCATAACAACTCATGTATGATTGATTTCAAGTGCAACTTCTTCGTTGTCAGCAACGGGAACCCTTCCGATAGATTAAATCGCATTTGATAGCCAAACACCGAACGTGTGCCGGTCCCTGTTCTATCCTCTTTATCAGTCCCCGTTGTCAATATATGATTGAGTAGTTCTAAATATTGCTTCATTTCTATATCAAGTTTTGGAATGAACTTTTAATTTTAAAAGTCACGGATTGATGCTACATATTACGCAAAATTCACTAAAATTCTTGATATATGCAAGCGATTTTCTCAAGAATTAGATCGGCTCTGCGCCCTTCCCGTCTTACGCCCCGATTATTTAACTACAATCTTTGTCGTTACGCTTCGATTATCCGCTGCGACTCCTTTCACAATGTAAATTCCCGGGAGCAACGACGTTGTTGACAACTCTCCGTCAACACTATACACCTCCTGTCCGCCGACATTGTACACTCGCCACTCTGCCACTTCCGAAAGTGAAAGTTCTTCTGTCTCAATACCAATATTTCCAACACTCGACGGGTCATAGCCTATCTTATTGTCCATCCATGCGATACGCTCACGCAGATAATTCTTTACCCATGCCACTTCCCCTTCATACGACCCCGACGCTTGGGGATTTTCATGCACCTTCGTATTCAAAATATCCCAACGCATGAAATTCAATCGTTGCGACGCATCCATCTCTGCCGCCCATTTATCAACAAAGTCACACAACGATTCGCCCGACAAACCATTTGATCTTGTTGTCGACCACATCTCCAACAAATCTCCGGCTGTACGTGTATCATTTACTACGATTCGTTCCACCAACACATCCATCGTTCCTGCGCTCGAGGAATTCACCCATTGATAAATATAACATGTCTTATTGTTGATGGGATATGTTCGATTGTCATTCTCAAATGCCAAGTCAAAATCCCACACCGGTCCTACATAAAATTTCGGATCGTTGCGCTTCTTATACATATAAGTACTCCAATAAGTATCCGTATTACCCGACACCTCTCCTACTATAAAATGTTGCAAAAAACTGGTAATATCAAGCATTGTTCGATAACCGGTGGTCGGTGAATCATATTTCACTGAATAGGCGGCATTCTCTAATTTATTGAAATAACTTTTTATATAAGATTTCTGCTCCGCAGTTATCTTATCATCATCGGGCGATTTTATCGTTACCGGAATGCCTCGACTCGACTGAAACCATGATATTTCGCCACTTGCATAAGCATCTACTTCTATCAAATAGCCTCCGGTGAGTTCATCTCCCGAAATGTCCGTTTCCTCCATTTCTGTGACAGGGACACGTCCGTCACCCACCTCTATTTGGTCGCACAACTGATAGCACCCTTTATATTCTCCATTTAGAATCACATCCACCGGACGGATATACGACACATATTCCATACCGACTTGTCGAGCCACCTCAAACGCTATCATATTCCTCATCAAGGTCTTATCCCCATAGTTGTTGATTAGCGTCCACTTCTTTGCTTTTGCAGGCGCATCAAGGGGTTGCTGCTTTTTATCAAATTTTATGCGATACGGCTTCTTGGGATGTGTCATACTGTTATTGCCTCGCAATCGACTCTCGCCGGGTGCTTCAAGCACATTCGTCCCATTTTCCGATATGATAATTATATTGCTGACTATGTCATGTTCTTTATCGTAGGGTTCTTCCGCATTCACGGTATTTATTATCACGGTGGGCAAGTTTGTGATTTGATGAAGCTTGCTATCATCTCCTTCACCCTTTTCTCCATAAAATTCCACCTCTGCAACATTGCATCGTGCGTCATTCGGTCCCACATAACGCACATAACGAAATCCGCGAGAACAATCTACATCGGCATAACTCATCTGTCCGATTTTACCTTTCTCTGTTGTTAAATACAATGGTACGGCATCAATAAAGTCAGGGCTGTTAGCTCCTTCAAACATCGCCAATTTCACTCGCCCCTCACCTTGCCAATCATCTCGAGGAGACCACCCTACGCGCGTTATAACATGCTTCTCCCCCAAGTCAAGTCCAACCCATGTATAACTCCTTACATACGATGCAAAATATGTATCCAATTTGCCATCAAATGCATTGGCAACCGTATTGACTGTCGTTGATTCCTCCCCGGTTGAATAATCAACCGAAGTCGAGCCTATTGGTTTCCCCGACAATTTATCCGCTGCCTCCATCGGCATAGACAACGACAATATTATTGCAGCTAATCCAAATAATCTAATTCTGTTTTTCATCTTTATATTCGTTTTATGTTAGGTCCCTTCTTTTGAAGAATTATGATTCATTTCTATATTTATCGTGAACTCAATTAATAATTCCGTTCACTTTTATTGCTTTCTTTGGAGATGACGGACAGATATATTGGCAAGAGCCACATCCTATACAGCCCGACGAATCTACACTTGCCACTTGCCTATCTCCTCGAGCCAACATTGTTATAACTCTACGCGGACATCGCTCTGCACACAAGCCACATCCTATACAAGCATCTGCATCGACGCTTGCTATCCCTACCCTAAATTTATGTTTCTCCTCTACTGTTAGCTTTTCCAACGCATCAGTCGGGCACACTTCCGTACACTTGACACAATTGTAACGACAATAGCTCTCATCGTATTTCTTTACCGGATGAAGCAAATTGGCCATTCCATACTCCCCTGTCGACGGTTCCAACACTTGTGCCGGACAAGATGAGATACATGCTCCACAACCCACACATTTCACTAAAAATGATTGTAGCGACGTGAATCCGGGAGGCGGAACCGGGTGACCCTCTTCAGTCGGGTCCTGCAATATTTCCTTGGGTGTCCACCTATTTAGTTTCCGCTCTGCACTTGCCACCAAAGGAGCAGTAGCTAATATCAATCCCGTTGTCAAAAATTTTCGCCGGTCAATTGCGCGTGGCTTATCCATATTATCTGCCGACGCGTCTATCGTAGCGGTAACTCGTGGCCCCGGTATCTTCATCATCATCGGTATTGATAAGCGATGACGACGGCGGGTGTACGTGATTGCCCCACTATCGCACACTGCCGCACAATTGAAACACACTACACAACGCGACATATCTACTGTGTGACTCTTCGAATCTATACACTCCGATTTACAAACTCGCTCACACAAGCCACAATTGACACACGTATCGGTGTTTATATCCATGCCATACACGCTATGACGTCCCAACAAACTCAACACCGAACCTACCGGACACATCGTATTGCAAATCAAGCGACCGCGCTTCATCGCTACTACCACTACTACGACAAGTGTCGCTGCCGCTACTGCAACACCTATCAATGTGCCGGCTACTACTGTGCCTCCACTTACCGCGTCAATCAACGGACGTAGCAGATAGGTCATAATTCGTCCAAATGCACTATATGGGTCAAACAACGACAACATAAGAGACAGTCCCGACAGCGTCGACAACACTATTATCGCCAACCATAAATATCGAAAGCTATTATGCGGAATATGGTAGCGATAACCTTTCCTCAATCTTCTCTTGCGCCCCCATCGAGGTATTCGTGCCGCTAAATCCTGAGCTATACCCAACGGACATAACATCGAGCAATAGACCCGGCCAAACAGCAACGTCACAATAACCCAAAATGCTATTAACGAACCACTGACGGCCAACACCAACGGCACTATCTGTGCGGTGGCGATCCATTGCAATTTCAACGCCGCCGACGTGCCCAACAAAACAAAATATAGCACCATGATACTCAGCGCAACCACGGCCGTGATGCGTCGACATAATTGCAAGGCCTTACCTCTACTATTAGAGCTGCCATCGCTACGACGATATATCCGCTGACTACCTCCCATACTTTTCTTTTTTAACTAAAATGTTTCTCTGGTTAAATCTATATATCGGCCTATACTTTTCATATGATGTGCTATTGGCAATTGCTTCGGGCATTTCCCTTCACACCATCCACATCTCGCACATCGATGTGCCAAATGCTTATCTCCGATTTCTCGCTCCAACCGCGCAACAAACTTCTTGCTATTCGCCTTGCCTTCTTCACTCAAATAATCGCTTTTAACAAGTGATATCTCTCCCGACTCTAACGCCTCATTATAAGCCACATACATCGCCGGAATATTCACTCCAGCCCAACAAGGCATACAACGTCCACATTCGACACACCCCACCTCTCCGGGCATTGATGACACGATTTCATCAACATCAAACGGATTGCCAACATCTCCGGGTTCCTCCACCCGCGTCTGCGACCAATTATCATTTCCCCCGCGGCACGACGTAAGGACTCTACCCACAACGCTACCGGCAACAGCCGTCGCTGCAACCGTTTTAAGCCACTTACGGCGAGTAATTTCTTGGCTGGACATAATTCCCGGATTAGATTTATTGTTATGTGGATTATTCTTATCAACAGCAAATATAATAATACTATTCTATTTAAACAAATAGGAGAAACGCTCCTTTGATCGTTCCTCCTATCCTTTATGCATTTTAAATTCTATTTCACTACTACGCGGCGGGAATTAGTGCCGTCGGTTACTATGTACAATCCCGTCGGTAAACTGATTGTATACTGACCGCCTTGCAATTTGGCTGCACCTACGGTTTTCCCATCTACGTTATATACCTTATAATTTGCAGCCTTGCCATGGTTTACTATCACGAGCGACTTATTCAAGCAATATGAATCCCACTCTGTGAGCGTATCATCTAAAACCCCGTCGATCGACGACTCGCGATAATCGGTTACTACTATCGCGTCAATCATTCCTCGCTTACCTGCTGTCTGACGCAATCGTATATAATTGTTCCCTGCTACATTTACTGCTACTTCATACAATGCATAAGTATCGGCGCTAACTACCACCTCTCCGGCGGCCACCCATGAGCTTGCTCCCTCAGGTAGATATTCCACTTGCAAGGTCATATTTCCATCACTTGAGCTCCAACGCTCAGCATAGAAACTAACTTTCCCTACACCTCCGGTTTTGGCTATCAGCGACTCCATCGCGCTCGACGCTGTCTTTCCGAAGCGCAACGCATAATCCCCTTCATAAGAGTCGTCGCTACTCCAAATGCCGGCATCTGTCAATTTCCAATCACACGGATTCCCTACAAAGGTCTGTGCGCTATATGCGTCATACTTCCCTTCGCCTGCTTTTTCAAAGTCCTCAACGAACCATGGTGTCGACATATCTCTAACTGTCGCAGTTGCCATTCCTTCATCATTGATATAACTACCATCGGTAATTGTAATTGTGGTAGAATACTCTCCTGCAGCCACACCGTTTACGCGGAGATAGAATCTATCCTCTTCCGGTGCTATTTCAACTCGCTGCGTCCAATTTGTCATATCGGTCGACACTGCAAATGGAGCACTTACACTTATTGTCAACGCGTTAGCAATATTTTCAACATCAAGCCACACCTCTATCGCTTCCGATGCTTCATCTGACTCTGTTGCAAATTCAAATTCGCTACCATTAAGATACTGCACATCGGGAACGAGGGACGAAGTTGTCACTTTCACCTCATTAGATTCACGAGTATCTGAGGTCAACATATAGCTATATTCTGTTTCCGGATTGAGTCCGGTTACATCATATTCTTCAAATTCGGCATTAACTGTTACCGGATAGCCGACAAGCACTACACCTCCTTGCTTAACTATCAACTCATATGTTTCAGCATCTCCCAAACTTGTCCAACGTGCTGTAAAACTGGTTTCTGTGACACTGATTGCCGGAAGAGCCGGAATCCCTGAAATTGCTTCTGCCGTGAGATTAACTTTAGCATTGACTTCATCTGAACTCAATGTCAACACTCCCGTTGCAATCCCCGCAGTTGCGGTATTGAATGACACAGATATCGTGGTCCCTGCATTAACTGCCGACGCTGTCAATGTCGTTTTTTGCAATTTGAATCCGGCGCCGCTAATCGACAATGTGACTGCTGAGGTCAAATCACTACCCTTCACTTCGATAGCTCGAGATACCGTATAATTAGTTGCTGCCATGCCGAAATCTACTGTTGAGTTATCTACCGGCAATGCCAATGTCGGAGTCGGAGCTCCGTTGGCATACCATGCTTCACCCACCTTATTTCCCCATATATATTCAACTAATTCAGGATGGTCGATAAAGGGGTTGCGGTTGCTTTGATATCCATAAACCACCTCATTGCGGTTTATCTCCTTATCACTAACTTCATCTTGGCGATGCCATTTCAACAATAGATTGACAGCCCATGGCTTATATGCCGGATAGGAATTACCCGCAAGCATATCCGAGCTCCACGATGAAATTTTGTCTTTATAGGCGGCTGCCATATAGAAGTAAGTACGAGCAAAATCTCCCTTATAGGCATCATCGGGCTCAAACACAGTGCCGGAATATCCTGAAAATGTTGATTTCCCGAGTTTCCCCAACGCTTTAACTCCACCACTCGATGATAGCGTTGTCCCATTTGCACACTCTCCAAACGGATAATTACTGCGTTGTCCATTCACCTTGCCATCGGTGGGATATATATGAAATGCATCCGACACCATTGGAGCCTTATCGTCAAACCAACTCTTGGGAAATGAGTGTTCGCGATTATAGCAATCGCCTACCGATGAATAATTCCCACACTGCTCCGAACCCGGATTCCAGCGCTTTGTGGAATACATATCCCATATCTTTCCATTCTCATCAATATCCGATGTCTTATAAACTGTCCACAATTTGTCGTATCCCACATTAGTGTGTGGTCCTACCAATGCATTCAATGCTGTGAGCAATGCCTCGCCCGTTTTTCCTTCACACGGTGCATAATAATCTTTGGGAGCGGTCGCATTTATAATCATCGCGACCGACGCCATCATTGAAAAAAATAATGATATAATCTTCTTCATAATTAATCTTAATTATTTCATGGTCTTATTCCGAACAGCAAAGATATAAAATTTTTCCCTTAAAGACCATTGATTCAATTTTTATTTGATGCTCCTCGCCTTGCTACTCTATTTCTTGTTTTAGCATCGGTCAATAATGGAACGACGAGCCTCCAAGAAATTCTCGCAACAACGATGTCGGTGGTATTGCATTTTCGGGGATAGAGGTAAAATAGCTCAAGAACTTAAGCAAACGATACGCCTCAGCATATTCTGAAGTGTCGCGCGGAAAGTTCTTCAATATTGCTTCTCCATAATCGCGCATCACTCCTAACTCAAATATCAATGACGAATTAAACGTCGAATCAGCATTCTCTTGATATGGGAATATCCACCGATCCTCGCCTCGTCGCACACTCGGCCATCGGCGTATTGTTTCCAACGCCGACATTCCGCGATACTTATGGTCACGGATTATTCTACGCAACAATCGATTATCTGTTGTCGGAACCCAATTATGGTCATCGATTGTCAATGTCGTTAATGCCGATACATATATTTTATATTTCATCTCAGATGGAATCTCCGATGTCAATTCCGGATTTAACCCATGAATCCCTTCTATCAGCAACACCGAATTATCTTCCAATCGCAATTTCTTACCCTTATATATTCGCTGACCAAGCTCAAAACTATAGGTTGGCAATTCCACCTCTTCGCCGGCTATCAACTGATTCAAATGCTCATTAAACAATGGCAAATCAAGCGCATAGAGCGACTCAAAATCATAATCGCCATCTTCATCAAGTGGTGTATTCACTCGGTCCACGAAATAATCATCAAGCGATATCATTTGCGGCTTCAACAAATTTGTCAACAAATAGATTGCCAAACGTTTGGTAAATGTTGTCTTGCCCGACGACGAAGGCCCCGCTATCATTACCACTCGCGCTCCCCCTTGGTCATACCGACGTTTTATCTCATCGGCTATCGACGCTATCTTCTTATCGTGTAATGCCTCTGCCACATTGATTAATTCTCGTGACCGCTTATTCGCAGTCGCTTGATTTAATTCCCCCACATTACGCACACCAATAATATCATTAAAGGCTACGTAATCGGTAAACGCTTTATACATCTTCTCCTGTGCAACCGGCTCTGCCGCTATTTCCGGATGGGTTGGGTCACATGCCAACAACAAAAATCCGTCATGATATAGTTGCAAATCGAAAGTTTGCAATATTCCAGTCGATGGAGCCAAGTTGCCATAAAATGAATCAAGGACTCCGTCCAATCGATAATAAACGGTATATAAATCGTGAGTTGTATCAAGTAATTTCACTTTATCATCAAGCCCCTGCTCTCGAAACATTTCTTTGACATCGGCGGTCAAGCGCTCTTTTCGCTCAAAAGGGATATCTCGCGCAACCAATCGCTGCATTGTAGAGCGTAGATTTTCTACGACTTCGGCATCAACCGTCATCCCTTCCAATCGGCAATAATAACCCTTTGATATTGAGTGACAAATCCTAAGACTCAATCCGGGATAACACTCTACTACTGCGCGATAGAGCATCATACATAGCGAACGCACATATACTCGCATTCCCGAGGCACTACCCACCGGAAGATATTCTACTTGCTTCGGGGCAAATACCGGACACCTCAAATCCTCTGTTTTATTATTTACTCGAGCACAGATTGGGGTGAATGGTATTTCTTTCGCCACTTGCTGATAGATCTCAATCAATGTTTCTCCTCCGGATATGGGGATATAGCGATTTATATTCTTGCAATATACTTTCATTTGCGCACTCATAATTATCCTATTCTTTTCTATTTGTTTTATGTTATTTGCCTTACTACGCTCTATTTTGCATTCGTAAATATACAACTTTTTATATTACTAATCGCTTCCGATTTAATAAATTATTATGAAATTACGCTATTTTTATGTCCCCTTTTTCATTAAATTTGCAGAACAACAACTCATAACATAAACCATGAAACATTTTCTCGTCTTTATTCTTGCGTCAATTTTCTCTTTGGTTGCGATAAACACCTCGGCTTCTTCAGTCGGCTCTAAGATAGCTTCTCAACATTCTATCGTGCGAGACTCCCCTTCTGTCGATTTCTTCGAGGGCGCTTTGCTTGGTAATGGTGCAATGGGCGTTGTTGTCCGCAATCGACCCGACGCTATTGTTATTCATTTCGGGCATAACAATGTGTGGGACATACGCATATCAGAAAACCACAAAGACAAAATCGGAACTTTCTCTGAAATTTTTCAAAAGGCGGCTCTAATCCCCGACTCTCTCCCTTCAATTCATCACGATAAATTCTTCTCCGACTACCTCAATATCACTGCCGACAACTACCGCAGCCCTTACCCTCGTCCATTCCCATGCGGTAGCATTATTCTCGGATTCGACCGAAGGGATGTTGAACTGATCGGACACTCTCTCGACATTTCTTCCGGTCAGTGCTCGGTTAGTTTATTGCGTGATAGTCAACCTATAAGCCTTCTCATCGATGTCGACATGGATGACGACAATCTTTGGTTATCTCTCGTCGATAGCAACGGCTCTCCTATCCCATCCTGCTTCAACCGTATACGAATTCTACCCGACCCCTCAACTCCGGCAAACTTCCCTTCTTATGAAACTTTGCAATGCAATTCCAACTCTTTAGGGTTTCTACAACAACTTCCTGCCAACGAAGATTGCTCTCCAAGCTCCCGAGACAAAGCCTTCGCCCTACGCCTTTGGTCATCTGCTAAACTATCATCAGGCATCCGCCACTCTATATATGGGCAGGAAATCCCGCTCGACAAGCTCGAACGATATATTGATGCCGACAACACCCCATTTTTCTTAAAAGCTTCTCTATCTGAAGGATTCATCTCCGATGTTCAACTCGCCACCGCCGCTCCTCTCATTTCTTCCCCCTCCGACCGCGACAAATGTTTATCTGACAACCAAATAGCATGGAATAACTATTGGAGTGCATCATCAGTAGAACTCGACGACAAAGAGCTTGAACGCATTTGGTATCACAACATGTACTTCTTCAACTGCTCCGTGCGTCCCGCTGCTATCTGCCCTGGATTATTCGCCAATTGGAGCTACTCTAATATCGGCACAGCTTGGCATGGCGACTACCATCTCAACTACAATACCCAACAACCTTTTTGGGTAACATTCTCCTCCAATCATCTTGATAAAAACCTTGCCTACGTCGACCTTGTTGACCGCCTTATGCCTATCAGCACTTCTTGGGCTCGCGATTACTACGGCATGCGCGGTGCGTTCTTCCCCCATTCCGCCTATCCTGTTGACATGTCGATGCATCCATATCCTGTCCCCGACTGGGGTTGGGAAGTTTTTGAAACTCCTTGGATGGTGCAAGGGCTATGGTGGCATTACCTATATTCCGGCGACACCGATTTTCTACGCAATCGCGCTTTTACTCCAATTAAAGCCGCCGTTGAATTTCTTGTGGACTACATGTCACGTCCCGATGCCAAAAGTGGGCGTTTCAACGATGGATTGTACCACATCTTCCCTTCCGTGCCTCCCGAACTCTACGGACTGCAACCGGGCTTTAAATACAATTACGACACTCAAATCGATATCACACTCGCCCGCTACATATTCAATGCTTATCTACAAGCCGTCGACCTGCTAAAGCTACGGAAGCAAGAGAAAGAATTAGCCTCCGACGTTGCTAAAATTCTCAATGCTATGCCTCCTTACTCCACCGCTGTATCCCCCGACAACACCACAATCCTCACCTCCGTTCCCGGCGAACGAAGCGACATCGTCTACAACGTTCCCGCCAATCTTGCCGTTGTTTTCCCGGGGAATGAATACGGCTTACACTCCCCCGATAGCATTCGCCAATTAGTAGGAAACACCATTCATGCCCACCAAAACGAAGGTGGCAACGAAATTGTATTCCTCAACTTGCAAAAAGCAAGAATGGGATTACTCGACCTCGATGCTTTCAAACGCCAAGTTCGCTATGCCACTCTACCCAACGGGACTACTACCGACGCTGTACTACAAACAGGCGGTCGATACGATGACTTGACCGACTTCATGTACATGGCGCCAATGGGTATATGGTTTGAGAATTTCGCTCTCCCGGCTGTAATCAACGAGTGCCTTATTCAATCCTACGACGGAATTATCAACCTGTTCCCCAATTGGGATATGTCGGTCGATGCAAGTTTCAGCACTCTTCGCACTCAAGGCGCATTCCTAATTTCCGCATCAGTCAAAGATGGTGAAGTTTCACCCGTTACATGTCTCAGCGAGCGAGGAAACACTCTTTGCCTCGACAACCCTTGGGAGGTAGACAATGTCACCGTAACGCCATCTAATGGCTCTCCATTCACGGTCATTGCCTCCAACGGTCAAATCCACTTCAACACCATTCCGGGAGTCACCTACACCATCTCCCGATAACCAATCACTCTATTTCAACAATCCCCCCAAAGGACACCTTGTAGCCATTAAAGGTCTTACATCCACCGAGTATCTGTGCGAACCACGTAAAAGCGAAGCATATGTGTGTGATGTCAACCTCACTCACACTATCCGCAGCTAATCTCCCTCAGACATCAATCCTACCTCATTATAATTACAAAAAGGCGAAGCCTT
Organism: Muribaculaceae bacterium; assembly: GCA_017536215.1. GTDB lineage: Bacteria > Bacteroidota > Bacteroidia > Bacteroidales > Muribaculaceae > JAGBWK01. The sequence continues at coordinate 12,201 of JAFXHY010000099.1, forward strand.
AACGACCTCGCCTTTTTATCGATATTTTACTGTGAAATTATTTCTTTGCTACAGCTTCTTCAGTCTTTTTGCCTTTACTTGCAGTAAGATATGCTACAGGTGAAGCAATGAAGATAGTTGCCAATGTACCGACAACAACACCCAACATCATCGCGAAGATGAAGCTACGGAGTGTTTCAGCTCCAATGAAGAAGATACACAAGAGTACCAACAATGTTGAACCTGAAGTCATAATTGTACGACCCAAAGTTGAGTTGATTGATGAGTTGATAATCTCAAATATACCTTTCTTGGGGAAGAGTGCTCTATTTTCACGTACACGGTCGAATACTACCACTGTATCGTTGATCTGATAACCGATTACGGTCAAGATTGCTGCGATAAATGTTTGGTCGATTTCCATTGCAAACGGAAGTACGCCCCAGAACAATGAGTAGAATCCGATGATTGAGAACGTTGTAAACGCAACAGCTGCCAACGCTCCAAGTGAGAATGCTACATCGCGGAAACGCAACAAGATGTAGAGGAACATTGCGATAAGTGACAATGCTACTGCGATATAAGCATCAGTACGCATATCTTCCGCAACGGTAGGTCCTACTTTCTGCGATGATACGATACCATGAGCTTGGTCGGTCACTGAGAATTGTTCCAATGTCATTCCTTCTGCCATGAAGGGAAGAAGAGTATTGTACAATTTTTCTACGATTTCTGCTTCTGCTACCTTGTCGGCTTCATTAATCTTGTAGTTAGTTGAAACTCGCACTTGGTTCTTATCCTCGATATTGATTACCGACAAGCCCGCACCTTCAAATTCCGGTTCGAGGAGTGCTTTGATTTCAGCGGGTTCTACATTCTTATCAAGTTTCACTACATAGTTGCGACCACCTGAGAAGTCAATACCTTGGTTTAGACCGCGAGTACACAACGACGCGATGATTACAGCTACAATAACTCCGGCTACAGTAAAGCTGAGTTTGCGCTTGCCAAGGAAGTTAATATTTGTTTTATCAAACATCTTGCGTGACAACGCTGTTGTGAAGGTAAGACGCTCGAAGCATTTTTTCTTCGCACCGAGGATATATACAATACGTGTCAAATATACTGCGGTGAAGAATGAACATGCGATACCGATAATAAGCGTTGTTGCAAAACCTTTGATAGGACCGGTTCCATACATAAGAAGGATTACACCGGTGATTACTGAAGTCAAGTTTGAGTCGAAGATTGCTGAGAATGCGTTTGAATAACCATCGGCAATTGCTGTACGAGCATTCTTACCGGCACGCAATTCTTCTTTCGCACGCTCATAGATAAGTACGTTGGCGTCGACTGCCATACCCAATGCCAACACGATACCGGCCATACCCGACAATGTCAACACTGCTTGGAATGATGTGAGAATACCGAATGTGAAGAACAAGTTGAGTACCAAACCGAGGTTGGCAACCAATCCGGGAATAACGCCATAGTATGCCATCATCAACACCATCAAGCTCAAAAGTGCTACGATGAACGATACGATACCGCTATCGATTGCTTGTTGACCTAACGACGGACCAATCACCTCTGTTTGAATAGGCTCTACGCGGGCTGTCATCTTACCGCTCTTAAGCACGTTTGCAAGGTTTTGTGCTTCCTGGACATCGAAGCTACCTGTAATTTTTGAGCTTCCGCCGGTAATCTTATCATTTACGCGAGGTGCTGAATATACTTCGTCGTCGAGAACAATTGCTACAGGGAAACCAATATTGTCACCTGTTACTCGTGCCCATTCTTTTGCTCCCTCGCTGTCCATATCCATTGATACGACTTGCTGGTTTTGATTGCTATCAAAGTCGGCGCGAGCGCTAACAACATGGTCACCGCCCATTGCAGGCATACCTTTGTTTGATTTCAACGCATAGAGTGCGAAGTATTCTTTCTTCTCAAATTTTTCAGGTATGCGAGCCCAACGGAATTGAATACCATCGGGACGGAATTGTGCATATTGAGGTGCACGGAGCGTTTTACCTACCGATGCAGTATCGGTGAGCAAGAAGTAGCCTACGATAGGGTTAGCAATATGATAACCCTTATTTACTGATTCTATCTCATTGGTAACTCGACCGCGCGAATCACGCTTATAGTTCAAATTCCATGATTTGCCACTTATTGCATTTTCTGCTGCATTATCAATGCCATTCAACGCCTTGCCTACGATTGCATTGAATTCATCTTTGTATGATGCAAAGAATTCCAACTTTGCTTGACGTTGGAGCAAATTGAGCATATCGTCTTTATCCTTGACACCGGGAAGTTCAAGAAGAATTTGTCCATCTTTTCCTTGTAGTACTTGGATATTAGGAGATACTACACCATATGCGTCAATACGTGAGCGCAACACGTTTGTTGCCGAGTTGTCTACACGATCTTTAATTTCTTTCTTTAACGCAGATACAACGTCAGCATCACTGGGTTTTGAAGCCAAACCTTGGAGCACAAATACTTTGCTCATATCGGCATTGGGCTCCATTTTGCGATATTCTCCCAAGAACACATCAACATATGATGCTGATGGATCTGCTTGTTGTACGCTGTCGGCTACGGCAAGTGCTTTATTAAAGTTAGCATCTGCAGCTCCGTCCTTCATGGATGTGATAAGGTCATGGAGTGACACTTGCAGAATTACGCTCATACCCCCCTTAAGGTCAAGACCGAGGCCTATTCCCCATTTCTGCACATCACTATATGTATAGCCGAGCCATACATTTTCATTCTTAATTGAATCATGGTAGTGCTTTTTTGCTAAGACATATTCGGGATTTCCTTCCGAACCGGCTTTTGCTAATGCGTACTCTTCTGCCTTGCTTTCATGATGGCTGGTTACCATCGTAAATGAAAGATAGAACAAACAAACGAGCACCAAGAAAATTGCAATTACTCCGGCAATTACACTACCTAAAGTTCCTTTGCTTTGCATGTGTTAATTTGTTATATGTTAACTGGTTATTAATTATTTCCTATCAATACGTAAAGCAACTGAAGAGATGCGTTTATCCCTCTCAGCTACCCTATTTTTCAATACATCAACCCATTGGGGGCTGTTTTTCAGCCTGCAAATATACAAATATTATCTAAAACAAACAATACTGAATCTGCTTTTTTAATTTTATATCTGTGTTATTCGAAGTCTAAACAACTTCTATTTATCCTTTTTATTTCGAATTTACCCCCGCTGATTATCATTCCTTGGTCAAATCGAGAACTACATTATCTTTGGATTTGTCGAAATATTGCTTGCGCAACGGATTTGCAGTCATCTCTTCATACAAGTCTCGATTGCGTGCCACATCAATTGCCGCATACAACGCCTCTCGCATCGATTGTTCCGACGCTACTCCTTGTCCTGCGATATCATACCCCGTACCATGCGCCGGAGAAGTTCTCACTATCGGCAAGCCTGCCGTATAATTCACTCCGCTATCCATTGCCAAGGCCTTAAATGGTGCTAATCCCTGATCGTGGTACATCGCAAGTATGCCATCAAAATGCACAAACTGTCCCGCTCCGAAAAATCCATCGGCTGCATACGGACCATAACATTCTACTCCTTGTTCTTGTGCCGTCTTAATCGCCGGTATTATCACATCTTGCTCCTCAGTCCCAAGTAATCCATTTTCTCCGGCATGGGGATTAAGCGACAATACCGCTATTCGCGGATATACTATACCGAAATCGCGACACAACGACTTCTTAAATATCTCCAACTTTTCTACAATTCGCTCTGCTGTAACATTTTCAGAAATCTTACTCAACGGCAAGTGGGTTGTTACCAATGCTACTCGCATATCGCGATTAAACAATATCATCAAAGCCTTCCCTCCTACCGATGATTCCAAATATTCGGTATGGCCGGGAAATGCAAACAACTCTCCTTGAATATTATCTTTATTTATTGGTGCTGTCACTATTGCCGCTATTTTTCCGGCACTCACATCTTGCACAGCCTTCTCAAGCGAAGCAAATGCTGCCGCTCCGGCTTCCTTTGTGCTCTGACCGGGCTCAACTTTACAATCTTCTCCAACAACATTTATAATATTAATTGCCCCTTCGCGAGCCTCAGATGCATCTTTTATCTGACACATCTGTTGTTGTTGCATTCCGAGCACCTTGCGATAAAACGATACTATTTTTGCCGAACCATATATTATCGGCGTACATAATTCAAGTATTCGATTATCGTCCAACATTTTCAGTATCACCTCATAGCCTATGCCATTGATATCGCCGTGCGTGATTCCTATCTTAATACTTCCTTCCATAATTTTTTATTTTTTCTTCATTTTTTTATTCATGTCCGAACTATTTCCGACCTGAATGTTATTTTAATTGCGAAATTAATGATTTTTTTTGTATTTTTGTAAAAATCAAAACGATGTACACATATTTTTATTAAGTTTTAGAAACTTTTTATGACATCTTTTTGACTACTCTCCTCAACCTATATAACTCACATACAACAATCCTAACATAATTAATTAAAAACATGATTCAACGTTTTATCCTCAACGAAGTTTCTTACTTCGGTCCGGGCTCTCGCTCAGTTCTTCCCGAAGTTGTAGCTCGTCTCGGCAAATCAAAAGCTTTAGTTGTCACCGATGCAGGCCTTATCAAATTTGGCGTTGCCGCTATGGTTACCGACATTCTCGACAGCAATAAAATTGCCTACGACGTGTTCTCTGATGTCAAACCCAACCCCACTGTCACAAACGTTAAAAACGGGATTGAAGCCTTCAAGGCTTCAGGCGCCGACTTTCTTATTGCTATCGGTGGCGGTTCTGCTATCGACACTGCGAAAGCTATTGGTATCGTAGTTAACAACCCCGAATTTGCCGACATCGTTTCCCTCGAAGGTGTTGCTCCTACAAAAAATAAGAGCATTCCAATGATTGCTCTACCCACCACTGCCGGAACTGCCGCCGAAACCACCATCAACTACGTTATTATCGACGAAGAAAAACAGAAAAAAATGGTATGTGTCGACCCCAACGACATCCCCGCAGTAGCAATCATCGATGCCGAATTGATGTATTCTCTCCCCAAAGGCTTGACTGCCGCAACCGGTATGGATGCCTTGACCCACGCTATAGAAGGCTACATTACTAAAGGGGCATGGTCTATGTCGGACATGTTTGAAATCGAAGCTATCCGCATGATTAGCCGACACCTCCCAAATGCCGTTGAAAACCCCACCGACGCTGAAGCTCGCAATGGCATGGCGATAGCTCAATACATCGCCGGCATGGCGTTCTCTAATGTTGGGCTCGGTTTGGTTCATGGTATGGCCCATCCGATGGGTTCTCTTTTCGACGTACCACATGGCGTTGCAAATGCACTTCTCCTTCCCACTATTATGGAATTCAACATGCCCGCTTGCCTCAACAAATACCCCGACATTGCTCGCGCAATGGGCGTCAACACTGATGGCATGTCAGCAGAAGATGCATCTAAAGCTGCCGTTGAAGCCGTGCGCGCGCTTTCAATCACAGTCGGTATTCCTCAACACCTCAGCGATTTAGGCATCACCCAAAAGGATATCCCGGCTCTCGCCGAACAAGCAATCGCCGACGTTTGCACCCCGGGCAACCCGCGCGAAGTTACTATCGACGACATCAAGGCTCTATACGCCAAAGTTTTATAATGCCACGATTTTGCTTAAATCCCTTGTGGCTATAATTAACCTATCCGGATTTAATTTAAGCAATACAGCATCAACAGAAAGCCACGGAAGCAATCAACTCTCCCGTGGCTTTTTTTTACTTTTTTTATGTCGCTATTGCAACTATCGACTGCTTATTAGAAGAATTTAACTTCTTTACCTAAAATATCGCCAAGAAGATTGTTAGCCAAACGTGATGCTCCGAGACGGAAATATTCGTTTGTGAGCCACTCTTCGCCAAGCACCTCTTTTATTATTGTATAATACTTCACGGCATCTTCTGTTGTAGCAACACCGCCGGCAGCTTTAAACCCTACCATTATGCCGTTTTTTTCATGATACTCTTTGATACACTTTGCCATTACGTAAGCAGCCTCAAGCGACGCTCCGGGATATTCCTTTCCGGTCGACGTTTTTAAGAAATCTGCACCTGAATACATCGACAATATCGACGCTTTTTGAATATTTTCTGCCGTTTTAAGCGCTCCGGTTTCTAATATCACCTTCAAATGCGCTTCGCGGCAGGCGCTCTTAATTTCTGAGATTTCGTCG
>JAFXHY010000100.1 GCA_017536215.1 Muribaculaceae bacterium
ATATTAGTATTATTAGAATATCTATTGCACTCATTTAATCATTATTTTTATTCTTTGCGATAAATTATCTACAAAATTAAATGAATTTCTGCAAATTCTATCAATAAACCTAAGGGAATTTATACAAATTTATCTTTATAACCTTCGATGTAACATCTAACAGCTAATTAGCGAGTTGCACATTACAAATTTTAACTAAATTCTTTTGCATTAAGGACTATTTTGTCGTATTTTTGCCGAGATATTTTGAGCATTCGATATTATCAGTTAACCTTATTCATGCTCAACATTTTATCAACTTATTATTTCCTTTTTAGATTTCTAATATCAAACAATGTCGAATATGACTAAATTTTACCGTTATTTTTATCTTATTTTAGGGCTACTTTTCACCCTACAGACAACCAATGCCGCAGATACTCTTGATAGTGAAGGGTATCCCATCATGTATGTGCGAGGCACCAACACCGATAGTTGGGCTGCGCTTGACAGCTACAAATTCACTCGTACCGGCGACACATACTCTATACACCTCGATGCATTATCGGATAATTTCAAAATTTCCGGAGACACTTGGGAATACAATTTAGGGGGCAAAGAATCCAATATAAAGATCTCAAGCTCGACCTCTATCACCGGTACCCAAGATGGTGCAAACCTCAATGCCGTCAATTTGACAGATGTTGATATTACATTTACCATGACACCCGGTTCATGGACAAACGTTGACACCAAAATCAATATCGTTGTAGGTGGGGTTCCAATTCCCGAAGATGATGAAGAAGGCAATGATGATAACGACGACCCTATCATCACCGATCCCACTTCCGGCACCCTCCCGGTATTGCATATCAACGTCTACCAATACGACAGCGCTACAGAATCCTTTATTCTCGACAGCAACGGCAACAAAATCTACGACAATGAGGTAATCGACAAAGACCTTGCCCACAAAGAATATTTCAACGGCGAATATTGGCTCGATGTCAACGATTGCCAATGGCTCATCGACCTCGGCGCTGAGTCGATAGGCTCGAAAGATGAACCGCTCCCTATGGAAATAAAAGCTCGCGGCAACTACACTCGCAAAGCTTTCGCTAAAAAACCGTTCAAACTTAAATTAGGTAAAAAACAAAACCTCCTCAACATGAACATAGAGGGGGAAAAATCGAAGCACTGGGCAATTCTTGCTCATGCCGACGATACAAAAGGCTATCTCCGCAACTTCACCGGTTTTGCCCTCGCTGAACGCATCGGACTCCCGTGGACTCCTCGTCAACAGCCCGTAGAAGTTATTATCAATGGTGACTACCGTGGATTGTACTTCTTGACCGAATCAATCCGCGCAGGTGAAGGCCGTGTCCCCGTTGAAGAACTTGAGGACTTGGAAGAAGACCGCACTTTGATTTCCGGAGGATACATCGTTGAGCTCGACAACTACGATGAAGACGAAAGCGCTCAAATCCAAATGGATGAAAAAGGTCAATCCAACCAGTACAAAGATAAACTTCGCATCACTTTCGACACCCCCGAAGAATATTCCGATTTGCAACGTCGCTTCATCACTGACCAATTCACCGCAATGAACGACCTCATCGGAGAAAACTCCGACGACATGTGGTCCTACTTAGACATCGACGACTTGGCACGCTACTACCTTGTAGTTGAAATCATTTCTCACGTCGAATCATTCCACGGCTCAACATATCTATTCCGCGACCGTGGTGAAGGTCAGAAATGGCACTTCTCCCCCCTTTGGGACTGCGGCAACGGCTTTAACGGCAGCACTTCGGAATTCCTTTATGACTGCGACCCCTACGGCAACACTTGGATTCCCTCACTACGTATGAACGATAAATTCAACGCCAAAGTTAAAGAGACATGGCAATGGTTTATGGGACAGAATGGTGGATATGCCGGATTGACCGACGACATCGCAACATATTGCTCTCATATCGCTGAGGCGGCCAAAACCGACGCTGCGCGTTGGAAAAATGCACCGGTTCCGTCGGGAGGTCAAAGCGTCAGCGACAACAGCGACATGGAGTCTCGCAAAAACTCTGTATTAAAACACCTCTCAGCTAAAATCAATTGGCTCGCGCAACAAAAGGATTTCGGAGCCATCAACGGCAACTTCTCAGAACCGGCTCGCGACACTACTCCAGCCGCTCCTCTACCCTCTTACGCTCGCGAACCCAACCCCGAAGAAACAATCACTGTCTACTTTATCGACGACGAAGCCTCATCACCATGGGCTGAAGCTTACGCCTATATCTGGGGACCGTCGGAAGATGGTATTGAGAATAATGAAGCCCTCGGCAAATGGCCCGGAACCATAATGACACCTACTACCATCAATGGCGAAGCCGGCTACGTGCTGACATTCGAACCCGAGCATATGCCCGCAGCCGATGCTAAAATTATATTCAATTGCGGTTCAGATGCAAGTCAAACAGACAGCATGATACTCACTGACGGCAACACCTACTATCGTTCAGGCAAAGTATCGGGCGCAGAAATCGTGGTTGAGAACGCTACAGCCGAAGATGCAGAATACTACGATGTGCTTGGCCGTCGAGTATCACAACCTGCCAACGGATTCTACATCCAACGCACCGGCAACTCCGTAGCAAAAAAACTCGCAAAATAACTCCATTCAACAATATACAAAAAGAGGCACTTCATTACGAAGCGCCTCTTTTGATATTAATTCTTATATTAATATTCAAAAAGATCTTTTTAGAAATAGAAATTTTCAGATTTGGGATAGGTCAACATTGCCGAACCAATCTGCTGTGCAATTTCCATACCCATCGAGTTGGCCACTATCGCCAAGGCAAAAGATAAGGCAGCAGCGGGCCCACTTCCCGTCACCAAATTCTTAACCGAAACCACGCATTGGTCGCGCCACTCTCCTTTCGGTGCCAAACCCTGAGTGCCGGGATATCCTGTACATTCGCGCCCATCAAGAATTCCCAATGGACCAAGCACCATTGCCGGAGCGGCACATATTGCAGCAACCTTTCCTCCTGCCGAAGCATGTTTGTTGAGCAATATCGTCAAGGGTGCATATCGAGCGAGGTTTTCCGAACCGGGAAGTCCGCCCGGTGCTATCAACCACTCAATATCTTCAAAATCCGCGTCGGCAAAGAGCATATCGGCTTTTACTCCTACTCCATGCGCACCAACCACCACTAATTCTGAAGTAATAGATACCGTCTTGATATCCATACCTGCGCGACGCATCACATCGACCACTGTCAGAGCTTCAATCTCTTCAAAGCCCGTAGCCAAGAATAAAAATGAACGCTTCATGATTTTCTAAGTTATTTTAATGATTAATTGACTGTCTATATTGTGTTAAAAACAAAGTTATAAAAATTTTGTATGAAAAAAATAGTTACATTTGAAAAATTATATCGGCACATCATTATTTTTTGCAATGAAGAAAATTTCATACATCCTGCTTTCGGCACTAATTGCTACATTTATAACAAGTTGCAGCAACAGTAACCGCGAAAACGTATACACCACAATCGAGGGTAGCGTGTGGCACACTACGATTCGCATCACCTATAATTCCGATTGCGACCTTTCCGACTCCATCATCAGCGTTACTAACGATGTAGAGCACTCTCTATCCCCTTTTCTCCCCGACTCTCGAATTTCACTTATCAACCGCAACGAGTCGGCAACTACCGACTCCTATATCAATACCGTATTTGCCGAATCGCAACGTATCAACCGGCTATCGAACGGTGCTTTCGACCCGACTGTGGCCCCATTAGTCAACCTTTGGGGATTCGGATATACCGACATCCACGGCGAACCCTCAAAATCACAAATCGACAGTTGTCTCTCTTTTGTTGGAATTGCCGAATGTAATATTAGCGACAACACAATAACAAAAAAAGCACCCGAAACGCAATTTAATTTTTCGGCAATCACAAAAGGATATGGCATCGATTGCATAGCCGAAATGCTTCAACGCCAAGGCATTAATAACTATATGATAGAAATAGGAGGAGAAGTGGCAATTAAAGGGCTCAACTCTCGTGGTGAAAAATGGCATATTCAAATCGACGCCCCAAATAGCGACAAAACCGGGCACGAGCAATTATCGGTAATTGAAATTACTGACTGTTGCCTTGCCACTTCGGGCAACTACCGCAACTATCGCGACACCGAGAACGGTCGTGTAGGCCACACTATCTCCCCTTCTACCGGGCTTCCTTATATCAACAACGTCGCTTCTGCTACTGTTATCGCACCCTCAACCATGATTGCCGACGCCCTCGCAACTTCTCTAATGGCAATGCCTGCCGACGACGGATTGGCTATGATAGAATCATTAGACGGTGTTGAGGCAATGCTTGTAATTGCCAATGGCGATGGATGGCGCATCTTGACTACATCCTCTTTTCCTGATGCTAAGACACAAAAATAGAGAGGCATATCGCTTTTAACACATATTAACAGCGTGTGTCATATAAAATTGCTATCTTCGTGAAAACGAGTAAAAATATATTTATGCGCGTAAAAATATTAATAATTGACGACGAAGAGTCAATTTGTGAAATCCTTAAATACAACCTTGAAAAAGAGGGTTACGAAGTAACTACTGCCAATAGTGCAGAAGAAGCACTCGAACTCGATCTCCCGGCATTTTCATTAATGATTGTAGATATCATGATGGAACGTCTTAGTGGCTTCGACTTCGCAAAACGAGTACAAAACAGTTCTTCGACAGAAAATATACCCATAATTTTCTGTTCGGCACTCACCGAAGAGGACGACATGGTCATGGGTCTTAATATCGGGGCTGATGACTATATCACTAAACCATTCTCTATGAACGAAGTAATTGCCCGAGTACGCGCTGTGCTTCGTCGCAGCAACGTAGCTCAACAAATCAGCTACAACACGTCAAAAGGTATCTACGAGCCCGACATCACCTTCCACAATCTACGCATCGATCGCAATGTCAAGATGTGCTATATCAATGGTGAAGTTCTCGACCTCACCCCAACTGAATATAGCCTCATTCTATATTTCCTCACCCACCGCAACCGTATCTACTCCCGCGAAGAGATAATTCGCCAAGTGTGGAACGGACAGGAGGTAACATCGCGCACAGTCGATACTAATATGGCTCGACTTCGCAAAAAACTCGGCATCTACGGCAACCATATTCACACTCGAGCCGGATTCGGATATGGATTTAAAGAAGAAGAAAATTAATTATCATCACAAATTGTTTCTACCAATCGTAGGGCTATTGTGGATTATAATCATCGCGGTAGAAATTGCTCAATACCATAGCGATAAAAACTACCGTTCAAGCATGATTCGTACCCGTATTGAGTTTATTAATTCCCATCTCATTAACTTAATGGAAGATGGTGAAGACCCCACTTCATTCCTCCAATTTATCAGCAATTACCACAAAACCACAGCACTTAACAACCTTTCGTTGACTCTCTACGATGCCTACACCGATACGATTATTACCCAAATCGGGTTCCCGTCACCTCCACCCGAACAGCTCCAATCTTGTGGCAAACTTGAAGGCTCCGAAATCGTAGCCAATATCAACGACAATTCAGTCAATATACAACCCGACAAGGCATTCTACTACAACGTCGACTCTTCGGCCGACGGTCGATATAACGTAAAAACTTTCCTTCCTCTCGATGCTAATCTTTCGGCTGAGGTTCAAGGCTTCGTTTGGCCGCGACTCATCGTATTGCTCGCATGCGTTGGCATTACCATTCTCATCTATATCAACACCCGACATCTATCCAAAAACATCCGACTACTCCGCGATTTCGCTTCAAAAGCTGCCAACGACTATGATTGCTACGCCGTCAGCGAATTTTCTAACGACGACCTCGGAGAGATTTCGCAACAAATTGTCAACATCTACAACACTCGTAAATCAGCTATCGACGAGCGCGACCATGAACACGATGTTGCTCTAAAGGCTTCAATCGAGCGTGCCGACCTTAAACGCGAACTTACAAATAATATCAGCCACGAACTAAAAACCCCCGCCGGTATTATTAAGGGATACATCGACACAATTATCGAAACCCCCGATATGAAAGAGGAAACTCGCCAACATTTCCTACTCAAATCTCAAGAACACATCGAACGATTGTGTCACATACTCAACGACCTTTCAACAATGACCCGATTGGAAGACGGGCAGCAAAGCATAACGTTGGAAAAACTCGATTTCAAAGAATTTGTCGATAACATTGCTAACGAAATTATTGAGTGCGGGCTCCACGGTAACATGACATTAATTGTCGACATACCTCATAGCTGTCCCATTCAAGGAAATAACACTCTACTTTCCACCGCTATCATCAACTTGGTTAGAAATGCCGTAGCCTACTCTAAAGGCTCTGAAATTAGGCTACGATTAGTGACCGAAAATCAACGTTTCTACACTTTCGAATTCAGCGATAACGGCCAAGGAGTACCGGAAGATGCCATTCCTTTGCTTTTCGAACGCTTCTTCCGCGTTGATAAGGGCCGCTCACGACGTGCCGGAGGTACAGGGCTTGGACTCCCTATTGTGCGTAGCTCTATAAATACTATCGGCGGCTCTATAACTGTCAACAATGGAGAAAATGGCGGATTAAATTTCATTTTTACCTTACAAAAATGGCGTCATAACCCCGACCAGACAAACCCAAATGAAAAAACGAACGCTTAAAGAGGACTTTATCAACTCAATAAATCAGCTAAGATGCCGACCCAATGGCGAGGTGCTTGAGTCTCTGATTGAATCTCTTGAAAACGACAATTCTGCCGTTGCCGTCAGATTTAATTCGAGAAAAATCGGCACCTACACTCCTCGAAATATTGTGCCATGGTGTCCCTGCGGCTCTTATATCTACAACCAACGTCCTCGTTTCACATTCGACCCATCGATGCACCAGGGTATATACTACGTACAGGACCCTTCCTCGATGATACTAAGAACTATCGTCGAACATCTTAAAACAACACTCCCCAACTCGCGCCCTTTGGTATATATCGATGCATGCGCGGCTCCGGGAGGGAAAACAACTGCTGCAATTGATGCTTTGCCCGGTGATACTCTTGTCATTTCCAACGAATTCGACCGCAAACGCGCCGACATTCTTTGCGAAAACATTATTAAATGGGGGTATCCCAATATCGTTGTCACTCAAGGAGATACCGCTAAATTCACTAAATTGGGGGAGATTGCCGACATTGTCGCCACCGATGTGCCTTGCTCTGGAGAAGGGATGATGCGCAAAGATGAAACTGCCATACAGCAATGGACGCCTCAACTCGTTGAGCAATGCGCGGAACTTCAGCGTTCCATTATCGACAACATGTGGAAGGCTCTACGTCCCGGCGGATTCTTCATATATTCTACTTGCACTTTCAATCATGCCGAGGATGAAGAAAACCTCGCCTACTTAATTGAAGAGCTTGGAGCCGAGCCCTACGATTTGGATTGCATCAGATGCAATTTCCCTCAAATTGCCGGAGCCGTGGATTCCCCTTATCCTGCCATGCGATTTATCCCGGGGCGTATCGACGGAGAAGGTCTCTTTGTAGCCGTCGTACATAAACCCGACCCCACGCAAAGCATTGCATCTCCAATAAAATCCAAAAACACACATAGTAAAGAAAAAGGACAACAAAATCGGAAGAAATCTGAAGCAAATATCAATGTCGACAATTGGATTAAATCCACAGGATATGAAATTGTGACCGACGGAGACAAAATCACCGCCTTGCCAAGCGAGTGGCGCCCTTTAATCGACGACATCAAGAAGAAACTCAATGTGATATATTGCGGCGTGGAATTAGCTACTACGAAAGGGCATG
>JAFXHY010000101.1 GCA_017536215.1 Muribaculaceae bacterium
AGTATGCTCCCTTTATCCTGTCGTACATCGCCACAATGTTCTTCGGTGTGCAGTTTGAAACTATCGACAAGCGACGTTTCAAGACCATCGAAATAACCGTCTAATCCCGCTCCGCTATGGCTACAAAATGTACCTCTATTCAGAAATCCCTCGGGTGGTGCCAAGGCACCCCCGAGCTTCCCGGCGTGAAGCGTCGCATATACTTCCTCGCCAAGTCGTTTATCCTCGGCTATCCGCAGCTCCCTCGCGATGAACTCGGACGCGCTACCTCGGCTATCCTGACAGGCAGTTACACGCTTGCCGCTGATGCCAAGTGGAAGTATATCGACATTCTACCCGACAAGTCGCAGCTTACGTCGGAGGCGCAGGGCGAGCTGCCCTCGCAGACGCAGCTTAACAAGCTTGTTGCCGTTCACCCCGGAGTGGGCGCAGAGGCTTCTGCTGCGGCAGCCTACATCAACAACACCGACAATGTGTTCATTGTCGAGGATATGAAAGGAAACTTTCGTGTGCTCGGCAACGACAAGTGGACTACAAAGGCTACCGTCGCCCAGGACCTCGGTCAAGGTGCCACCGGCACCACCTCGACTACTATCAACGTCGAGGCTACCGACGAAGTGCCCGCACCCTTCTTTGTCGGTACGCTTGAAACCGAGGACGGCGACATCGACTGCTCCGGCAAAGCCGCGTAATATCCACGCTCTATGAATACAAGAAGCGTCAGGAAAGGGGCGATAGCGTTGGACGAAGTGTTGAACGACATCGAAGTGCCTTCGTTGGAAGCCCCCGACCTCGACGCTTCTTTTACACCCTCGGCTCAAAGCAAAGACCTTTTTGCCGAGAAAAAGCGGGCGGCATGGAAAGACGTGCAACAAGCCGAGGCTCGTTGCGACTTCGCCCCTAACAAGGTGCGAATTTCATACCGCAATCCGCAGTTCGGCATCATATCTCTATGGAAAAAGTCGCTCTATGGCCGGACGCTGACCGACATTAAGAGCGACCCCGATATGGTCGAGAAGTTTGCCGAGGGCATGAACACCCTTATCCGGCAAATTCTCGGTCATTCTCTCGCTTCCGGCGACTGGTGCATCGTTACCTCGCCCAAGCGTCGCCACAAGGAGCGCAACTTCGCCTCGCTCATTTCCGCTCGGCTCGCCGAACTGCTCGGCATACCATTCTACGAGGACGTTGCCGAGTGCCACTCGAAGCATCGTGTCGGGGCTGTCTTTACCTTTGGCAAAGAGCCGCCAACCGAGCGCAACATTATCGTATTCGACGATTTTGTTACGTCGGGTGCCACGATGATCTCGATGCGCGAGCTGCTGATGCCACTTGGCAAAAACCTCGTGTTTTTCACAGGAATAAACAACAAACTTTGACCCCCTGCGCCAAAATTATTTTGACCCCTCAAATGGACCACAAATTTACCGAACAAATACGACTGTGGCTTGAAACGCCCGAAGCAGAGCGCGATTATTCAACCGGCGCTCTTTACCTTTTGAAGCTGTCCGGCAACCAAATTCTCTACAAGAATATTGTCGCCGCCCTCGATAAACGCCACGATGTTATCGAGTACCAACTTCAAAAGTATTACAACTTCCGCGTTCAAGCCCTCACTCATGCACAGGTGCAAGAGATGGAGAAGCAGGTGGAGCAAATCGTGGCAGAGCACATTCCGCTCGCGGCAGTCGCCGACGAGAGCCCGGCAAAGGGCAAACGTGCCGACCACGATTCACTCCCTGACGAAATCAAGGCGAAGTACGTTGAGAATCTTTCGCTCCTTCAACGTATGCGCGAGCTGCATCTGCGCCTCCGCTCGCTCTCGCTTGAAAATGCTACCTGCCCTGACAGCGAGCGTTATCCGTTCCTCAAAGAACTTATATCGCTCGACAAGAAGTTGCACTCCAACTGGGAGGCTTACGACCATTTTGTTGCTGACCCCAAGCCCACACCCTCGCGTAAACGCTCTGCCGTCAGCAAAACCAAGAATAAATGAAACGCTCCGCTTCAATCTCCGAAATTCTCAAACCGCTTGCCGATAATCCTTTTCAGGCTTATTTGAGCAATGCGGTTCAGGTCGCCGACATTCTCGAATGGATTCTCGAACAGGTCGGTATCGCCGAGATTTGGCAAACATCGTTTTCAATCTCGGAGGAATTTTTGCGACGCTTATTCTTCATCACAAAGGATAAGCGCGTGAGCCGGATTAACCTTGTGCTCGACCACAAGGCTACCAACAAGACGCTCAAACTGTGGTCGTTCATCACCCAAGTTATCGAGCGCACTTATCTTGCTGACAATCACAGCAAGATTTTGTTGGTGAAATCCGAAGCCGGAGATACTGTTTCGGTCATTACCTCACAGAACTTGACCCGTGGCAACCGCCACGAATCGGCGTTTATATCCACCGATAAGGCAATCTTCGACCGGCTCCACGAGCAGGTCAACGATTTAATAACCAATCACAGCGTACCACTCCATGACCTATTCAGAGAACGAATTGCAGCAGATTGAGAAATATGCCTCAATCTACCTCAAAATTTCCGATATGGCGGTCATTCTCGACATTCCGGCTGATGTGCTTCGAGAAGACATCGCCGACCGCTCTACGGACGTTTCCAAGGCGTACCGCCGTGGCAAAGCCGCCTCAAAGGTCAAGCTACATTCCCAGGAAATGATGCTTGCACAGGTCGGCTCGCCGCTCGCTATCGAGAACGCCCACCGCAATCTGCTTGACATGGAGGACGACGAGTAAAGACTATGAGCTATCCTAACGCTATCGAAGTATGCCGCGCCGAGCTCTTTACAAAAGAGGTCGAACTGCGCGACCGTTATCCCGGTGCCCTCGTGGATAAGGTGCTCCGTGTGCGCGAAATGTATAACTGGTTCATCGCCAATCCCGACGGCACCGACCGCGAGTTTGTCGCCGAAGTGTGCCAACGCCACGGAATACACCGCACAACGGCGTATTCCGACCTTGCCGTGGTGAAGTCGCTGCTGCCGATGCTCGGCTCCGCTTCCCGCGACTTCCACCGTTGGCGCACCAATGAAATGCTCATTGCCACTTATAAGATGGCGGAGAAGCGTAAGGACAGCAAGACAATGGAACGCGCAGCTACCGCCTACGGCAAGCTGAACCGCGTTGACCTCGAAGACGAGCAGGCTATACCGCTCGACCAAATTCTCGTTCAGCCGTTCACGGCTACCGATGATCCTCGCGTCCTCGGTATCGAGCCTATCCCCAACATCGCCGAGAAAATCTCTGCGATGATTGAGAAATACCGCAAGGAAACTATCGACATTGAAGATGTGGAATTTGAGGAATACGACCTCGAATTTGATACTCTTTTCCCTGACAAACCCGAAACCGACCCCGACGATGGCAGAGAAGAAAGTCTACTTTAACAAGCCCCAACGCCTCACGCAGCTTATTGGCGCGAACACTACCGTTATCGTCGCAGGGCGGCGCACCGGCAAAACGGACAGCATCGCTGCTCCGTTTGTGTTGCGCAATATGCAGCGTATGCCCGGCTCAACAGGCGGCATCGTTGTGCCTACATTCAAGCACGGACTGACTAACACCATTCCGGGCTTGCTCGCCGCATGGAAGCGATGGGGCTTCATCGAGGGGGTGCATTACGTCGTCGGGCGCAAACCGCCCAAGTCGTTCAAACTTCCTATCATCGACCCGAAAGATTATGAACACGTCATATCTTTCTACAACGGGTCGGTCGCCGTGATTATATCCCAGGACCGACCCGGCAGCTCAAACTCGCTAACGCTCTCGTGGCTGCTCGTCGATGAAGCGAAGTTTATTGACTACGCAAAGCTCAAAGACGAAACGCTACCTGCCAACGGCGGCATCAAGTCGTATTTTGGCAAACACTCATTCAATCACTCAATTATGATATTGAGCGATATGCCGCAGACCCAAAAGGGCAGTTGGTTTCTTCACTACCGCGACAAGATGGACGTGGAGCTGATAAAGACCATTGAGGCGACGGTTTACGAGATATGGCGCACCAAAGAGCGCATACGCACTCTTAATGCTGCGGGCAAGCCCGTGCCGCCATACCTCAAAGGCTACCTGCGTCGTCTTGACCGCGACCTCAATAAGATGCGCTCCGTCGCGGTCTACTACCGCGAGTATTCCTCAATCGAGAACTTGCAGCTTCTCGGCGAGAACTACATCAAGCAGATGAAGCGCGACCTTACTCCTTTGACCTTCCAAACCTCTATCCTTTGTCAGAGGATCGGAATTGCAAAGGACGGTTTTTATTCTTCGATGCGCGAGGGGCACAAGTACGATGCCAACGATAATCAATACCTCGATACTCTCGGCTATGATTACGACTTCTCGACGCTCGATGCTCGCGCCGACAAGGACGTTGACCCCGACGCGCCTATCTGCATCGGCATGGACTACAACGCCAACATCAACTGGATTGTCGCCGGTCAACCGCGCGACCGCCGCCTTAACATCATCAAGTCGTTTTACGTCAAATTCGAGCGTAAGATTCCGGCACTCGTCGAGGACTTCTGCCGTTACTACGCGGAGCATCGAAACAAGACCGTGGTCTATTACTTCGATGCAACCGCTCTCGGCTCGAACTACGCCGTCAACGAACAGGATTACCGTTGGTGGGTAGTCCACGAATTTGAACGCCGGGGCTGGCGAGTGGAAGCCGTCTACCTCGGAAACCCGATGCGACACGATGAAAAGTACCTGCTCATCAACCAGGGTTTCGCAGGTAAGCAACGCCTCGTGCCTTTCATCAACCGCTCCAACAACGAGGACTTGATTCTCGCCATTCAGTCGGCAGGGGTCAGTCGCGGACGCAACGGCTTCCGCAAAGACAAATCCGGCGAGAAACTCGCCGAGAGCGAAGAAGACCTGCTCGAACACCGCACCGACGGCACCGACGCTTTCGATACTCTCTACATCGGTGCCGAGAAATTCCCGTTCCACGATTCTTTCTCGCTGTCTGTATCTGGCGTGACATAAACATATTACATTGATGATAAGTTCCTATTGCTCATTATAATATTTTTGAGTAATTTTGTTGTATGGTACAGACATCAAAATTGAAAGCAGAGAAACTCCTGTTAATTGTTGGCAACGGATTTGATATGGATTTAGGTCTCAAAACTTCATATAAATCTTTTGTAGAAAGTAAACATTGGCCTTGCAGACATCGATTACATACAATAGAGGAAATCGAGGCATATAATGGAACGGATTGTCTTAATGACATCCTGCATGAAAATACAGCAACAAAGTCATGGTATGACTTGGAGGCCATCTTGGCCGAATACGCCACCTCTCTTTGTGGATATACGCCAAATTGCGATTTGTCGAATCTTAAAGAGAGAGCTGAAGACGATAGAATTATATATGAAAAGCTGTTAACATCATTAACTTCATATCTATCAGATGCGCAAAAATCTGAATTAATAACTAATTCAGTCGCTGCTATTGTATTGAATGTTTTGATGAACTCGGCTTATGATATTAAAATTTACTCTTTTAACTATACCGATATAAGTGCTTTTGCGTCGAGCTTAGGGATAAAAGAAAAACTTGATGTAACTTATATGCACGGCAATCTTAAAGACGGCATCATTTTAGGAATAGAGAGTAATATGGATTATTGCCCTCTTTATCGATATATGTGTAAAGAATACAGTCACAACTATCAAAGTCGATTTTTGAGTAACGAACTTCACGATGCAAAGCACGTAGTCATCTTTGGCCATTCCTTAAGTGCCATTGATTATCACTACTTTCAAAGGTTTTTCAGTGAGCAAAGCAGAGAGGGGATGACAAACGAGGATAAAAAAAACATTACAATTTTCACATACGATGAAAATAGTGCTTGGGATATTAGAGACCAGTTACGCAACATGAATAATAAACGCCTCGATTTACTCTATGGACAAAATGTATTCGATATCATCCGCACTGATGGTAACGATAGTGATAAATTATCTCATTTCTGCAGAGCTATATCCGAACTAAATAGCCCTTACAAATAAATCAATATCAGGACATTATTCAAATGTTATGAATATTATATAACCATGGCAAAATTACCTACATACGTCCTCGGCGCTATCGGTGAGCATCAGACTTTATCACGGCTTCTGTATCTTGGATATAACGCAGCTATTACCAACCTTTCTGTTGAAAACACAAAGAGTACAGACATTTTATGTCGTGACGATAAAGGCCGTTTCTGTGCTATACAAGTCAAAACCACAGCCGAGGATAACTGGAAAACCGGCATTTCCCACAAGGAGTTTTACGACGATAATGGTCAAATCGATTTAACAAAAGGGCGTAAATTTCTCGAAGATAATATTGTCGGTCCGTGGGTATTCGTTCAAGTAGAAGGGCCCTCACTTTATCCTATGTTCAAATTCTTCATCTTGTCTCGTTCTGAAGTAATCGACATGATATATAGTAATGAAGAATGGTACCTTACTGGGTATAACCGCAAGACACCACTCAAAGGTAGCGGCATTATATGTTTGTACGAAACATGGTTTCACGGTTTGGGTGTTTCGGCAAATCATAATCACATCGAATGGGTAAATCCGTTTCCCGTGCCTCAATATCAGTTTGAAGACGCCTGGCGTAATCTATGGATTGATTAGGGCGATGCGCCGCGATGATGTTGCCCTCCGTAAGTGAGGACTTCGGGCGGTGCCTCCCGGCCATCCGAGAACATTCATCGCGGCGCCGGGCTATCGTATATCGAGCCTTTACGTCTCGACCGCTCGGCTTCTATCCCTATCGCGGTTCGTGAAATTTTCACTCACATAAAATCACTATGATACAGGCAAATAATTCACCTTTCATAGTGATTTTCTCATATATTTTTCGTAACTTTGTATGTAGAAAAACAACCTCAAAATCTGTTCATTATGTCTGTAAAAGTATATGTAATTTCAGAACCGCTCGCCATCGACTTCATCATGGACGATGACATCGACGGCTTCAAAGAACTGCTCGACTCCGACGATACTCTCTACTTCCCTGAGCCGGAAATCTTCGATACCGAAGAAAAAGCCCTCGCTTTCTGCGCAGGTCTCGGCTACGGCAAAGATGAACGCGCCGTGCCGGATCGCTACCCGCTCCGCTCTTGCGAACCTGCCGACGCTCCTTTCATCGGAGCCATCGAAAATTATTGAAAAATCTACGCACACAACTATTTTTAACCGGGTTGTGCGCGATTTTTTCACACCCCTAAAATTATCTTTGCAGCCGAGAGCAAAAGTCTCGAAATAATTTCGTAACTTTGCAATCTAATCTGCGCTCGCGCTGACAAAGACCACTCATGTAAGAAACATTTCTTATACAACATATTACGGAACTTCCTTGTAGCCGCATAAAGGTTTGGTCGCCTGTCAGCCTACAAGGGAGTTCTTGTTTTATAATGGCTGATGTATTATCGAAAGAACAGCGCCACAAGTGTATGTCGCGTATCAAGAGCAAGGACACAAAGCCCGAGGTCTTGGTTCGTCGCTTCCTTTTTGCGCACGGCTTCCGTTTTCGGCTTCATCGTAAAGATTTGCCGGGAAAGCCTGATATTGTTCTTTCGAAATACAAAACTGTCATATTCATTAACGGATGTTTTTGGCATGGACACAAAGATTGTAGATTTGCAAATTTGCCTGAAACCAACCACAATTTTTGGGCTGCCAAAATATCCGGCAATGTCGAGAGAGACAAAGCTACTTATGCCAAACTTATTGAAATGGGATGGCGAGTTATTGAATTATGGCAATGCCAACTGAAACCAAAGACAAAAGACCAAACGCTGAGCAACCTGATAACGGAACTTCAAAATGACTAAAGATAGACTGACCTTCACGCTGATGGATATGGGCTATAAGAAATCCGGGCCCGTGCAAATATTCGACGAGCGTACTTGCTATGACGGCATAGTCAACGAAAACGGAGACCCTGTCGTTATTGATTTCCCTGCACAATTAGCAATAGTTACTCATGCCCTCATGCTCAAAAACAGACCGCATGGGGCTATCTATCAAACTAAGGCCGAGCAGTTAATTGATGCTTGGACTAATTCGACTTTGCCGAGCAAAGTAAAACTGGATTGCTCTGTCGCCTGTGAGCCGTTAACTCCATTTCAGCGTTCTCTTTTTGATGATCTGAACCTCGTTCCGTTCCCGGGGCCTAAAGACCCCAAATTCACATTCATCGACCTTTTTGCCGGCATTGGAGGTTTTCGTATGGCCTTCCAAAATCTCGGAGGTCAATGTGTATTTTCCTCCGAGTGGGATGCTCAGGCTCAAAAAACTTATTTCGCCAACTATGGCGAAGTTCCTTTTGGCGATATAACTTCTGAGAATACCAAGCGATTTATTCCTGATAACTTTGATATTCTTTGTGCCGGCTTCCCTTGCCAGGCATTTTCCCTCGCAGGTAAACGCCTCGGCTTCGAGGAAACCCGTGGCACTCTTTTCTTCGACGTCGCAGAAATCCTCCGCCGCAAACAGCCAAAAGCATTTTTCCTTGAAAATGTGAAAGGGCTTGCCATTCACGATAAAGGCAAAACGCTTAAAACTATTCTCAATACTCTTGACGAAATAGGTTATACCGTGGTTCCGCCCCAGATTGTTAATGCCATGTACTTCGGCGTTCCTCAGCATCGCGAACGTATTTACATTGTAGGCTTCCGTAAAGACCTTGGCATAAATCCCGAAGACTTTGCTTATCCCGAACAGAAAGAAGTAACCACGCACTTTATCGACATTCGCGAGAAAGATCCGGTGCCGGCTAAATATTATTTATCTACGACTTACGTTGATACCCTCGTGCGCCATAAGGCTCGCCACGAAAGTAAGGGTAACGGATTCGGCTATGCCATTGTAGGCGATAACGAAGTGGCTAACGCTATCGTTGTCGGAGGTATGGGGCGAGAGAGAAACATCGTTATCGATACTCGCCAGACTGACCTCACACCGACCACTCGCATTAAAGGCGAATATAACAAAGATGGCTGGCGCCGAATGACCCCTCGAGAATGGGGTGCATTACAAGGCTATCCGGTTTATGATAAAGGCGATGGTTCGCCAGTGTTCCAAATCCCTGTCGCAGATGCTTCTGCATACAAGCAATTCGGAAATTCAGTAGCTGTACCCGCGATACAGGCAACCGCACAAAAACTACTTAAAATTTTAGCCGATAAAAATATTCTCTCCATATGAATAACGAACACAAAGAACTCAGCGGAAATGTAGGCGAATGGAGCGAAATCTACACTCTGCTTAAATTATTGGGCGAGGGCAAGGTTTACGCCGGCGACCAAAATCTTGAAAAAATCAAGAACTTGGTCTATCCCATTATTATGATTATCCGCTCCGAGAAAGAGGGCGTTTATGATTACAAGGTCGAAAGCGCTGACATTGTGATAACAACAGCCGATGGCGAAGAACTGCTTCGTCTCCCTGCTTCAAAGTTCCTTTCGGAAGCAGAAGCATTGTTGACGGCAATAAACGAGAAACCCGCAGGAGCGCGTTCTTTCCCTGTGGCTCGTACACAAGCCTTTATGGATAGAATTTACTGTGCCTCGCTCAAAGCAGGTTCTTCTGACAAGACTGATATTCACATCGTACTCCACGACCAACGCACGAAAATGAACAACGATATGGGGTTCAGTATCAAGTCTCAGTTGGGTGGAGATTCCACTTTGCTTAACGCCAGTGGCGCAACCAACTTCGTATATCGCATTGAGGGTTGCGACTTCTCCGATGAAGAAATTGAACGCATCAATGCCATTGATACTCGAACCAAGATAATTGACCGCATCGCTGCTATTGCGCGTAAGGGCGGTAAACTCGTTTTTGATAAAGTTGACAACGACACTTTCCGCCGCAATCTTGATATGATTGACCTCGGACTCGGAACCACCATTGCTCAACTATTGGTTGAACAATTCAACACTGGTGCCCGTATGTTCGATGAACTTACGGACGCACTCGCACAATCTAATCCACTCGGTTTTGATGAAGCTGATGCAGTCGAAGTTTATACCTTCAAATTGAAAAAACTTCTCACATCGGCTGCACTCGGCATGATGCCCTCCAAGAAATGGAGCGGCAAATACGATGCTAATGGCGGCTATCTCGTTGTCAAGAAAGACGGGGAAATTCTCTGCTATCATTTCTATGATCAAAACCGCTTTGAAGATTTTCTTTTCAAGAACGCATACCTTGAGCGCGGCAAGACACATCGCCATGGCTATGCCTCACTCTACCGCGCTGATGACGGGAAAGTCTACTTCAAACTCAATCTCCAAATACGATTAAAATAAATGTCCAAGAAGAGCGATAAAACCGAAGAAAAGCAGCACATTATACAGGTTCCCTTGTATTCTATCCTGCTTTCAGAAGAAGATATAACAACATCATTCTTCCCAACTACTTACGAACAGCTGATTGAGCTAATCAAAGAGAGACTGAATGTGTTCTCTCCACATGAATTGAAAAATAATAAAAAGGAAAAGAAAACAGTTATTGAAAGTCTATCATATATTGAAAAGTCTATCAATAACATTCCTTGTATACTCGTGCGCTGTGCCGTTGCTGATTCAAATTTAGGTGATACAACTATTGAAGATAAACGCACTTATCAACTTCCTCCTACGGCAAAAGTAAAATCAGCTAACTAC
>JAFXHY010000102.1 GCA_017536215.1 Muribaculaceae bacterium
CTTGCCGACTTTATAGGTCGACAGAATGAGTACCTGCCCACCGACCATATAGGATTATTTGCCGTTTCGGGAGGAATGGGAATGCAGCAACTAATTGAAAAGATAGCGGACGCCGATGAATATAAGGGGCTCATCTACCGCACGGTTGCCGACCGCCTGGCTGAAGCCGCCACTGAAGCCACTCATCGACAAGCCCTTATCGATTGGCATTACACCGACATCAAATTCTCAATTCCGGATGCCAATCTCAATTCAATTCGCCCGGCCGTGGGTTATCCATCACTGCCCGACCAATCATTAGTATTTATATTAGACAACATATTGGATTTCAGCAAGATTTCGATGCTACCTACCGAAACCGGAGCTCTAAATCCTCCGGCTTCTACTGCCGGGCTGATAATCCTCAATCCCAAGGCTCGCTATTTCGTTCTCGGCAAAATTGGCGACGACCAACGCACAAATTATTTGTCGCGCCATCCATTAAAATTGCCGGAACAAAACCGCTTTCTCCCTCAATAATATTGTCCAACTTATTAAAATTAAGCAACAAATTATTAACTTTGCAAAAATATTTTAGTTCGCCCAAACGAGGCTTTGCGACTGAAATATATATAAATAGGAAAAAGCCTCAAACTAAAATTTATTACTTATATGAAAAAATTCTACTTATTAACCTTGATTTCGCTTTTGAGTTGCGGTATCATCTCGGCTGCAGATTATGTAACAGTAGGCGATGGAACTACCTACACGTTCCAATCATTATCAGAAATTATGGATAGTGGTGTAACTAAAGATGGTTCGACTTATGTAGTTGCAAATAATATAACTATATCAGTCAACGACAAATTTCAAATCGAAAACGGCATAACCGTAAAAATGGGCAATACAGTGCAACTACGCATTGATGGTTCTGCCAATTTCGAAGCTACTGAACGAGTCCTATTCACACGCAATTCGAACATTGACCTTCCCAAAGGCGTATACATAATGGACGATATCAACGTCACAAAATTCAAAAATATCGACTTCGAATATTGCGGATTGAGAGCATTCGGTTTGCAAGGTCTAATCGTTGATAATTGTAATTTCAGATATAACAACGGAAAACTATCAGGATCTGGAGCGTTGTCTTTTGGTAAAGATAACACATGTTACACCATAACCAACTGTACTTTTGAAAGCAACGAAGTTCCGGGAGTAGGTGGTGCTGGTAATCTTCGTTGCGGTTGTATCATCGAAAACTGCACATTTATCGACAACAATACCAAGAACGCCAACAAGCCACAAATTAACATTACAGTTGGTGGAGATAACGAGGTTATAATCAAGGGCTGCACACTAACAGGAGCACAACGTACTAAAGTGGGAGCCATCGCGATATCTAATATGTATGCGCTTGAGGGTGCTAATAAGGTTACTATTGAGAACAACGACATTCGCGGTCACCGCTATGGCATTACAACTTATGGACATCAACAAGTTACCATCAAAGGAAACAAAATTATCGACAACTGCTATGAAACTAATGCAGCGAACGGAGGTAGCGGAATCAGTATTTACGACTCTACCGGCTTGCAAACAGTTGTCATAACCGACAACCGCATTGAGCAAAACTTGTGGGGTATTACTGTCATCGGTGGTAAAGAAGTTAATGTAGGTAAAACTGAGGATCCCTCTGCTGCAGACTACAACCCCGGCGGTAACGTATTCAAATACAACGGAAACAATGGCAATCTCTACGACATCTACAACAATACCGCATTGACTATTTATGCTCAAGGCAACAAATGGGGTGTAGACGAACAGACCGCAGAGAAAATCGAAACTGTTATATTCCACAAAAATGATGATGCATC
>JAFXHY010000103.1 GCA_017536215.1 Muribaculaceae bacterium
AAATAATTTACAATTCAAGATATACAACGACGGGGTAGTGGTCGGAGATAGTGCGGAGTTGGCGTTTCGATAATCTGATTTCAAGTGGAGCATCGTTGCCTTGATGGTGCTCTTCGCTGGCATCTGTTTCCCAATACATGTCGCTCAAAATGCCATATCGGTCGACTTTGATAGTCGGGCTAACAAAGATATGGTCGATGCGCGACTGAGTGTGGTGTGCCGGGTCAAATGAATTAAATGTGCCGTTTGGTGCGAAGCGGTATTTTGCACTCTCGTAGGTGTCGGCAAGTAGTCCCGATGTTGAGAAGATATCGTAGATTTCGTTGGACTGGTCTACGTTAAAGTCACCCGACAAAATCACGGTGGCATCATCGCCGGCAATCTCTTTTATCTTGTTGATAATAAGGAGGCTCCCTTCTCGTCGTGCCACGATGCCGATGTGGTCCATGTGCATATTGAAATAGAAGAATTGCTTCCCCTCTGTGGTTGCGAAGTGCCCCCATGTACATATGCGAGTGCATGCTCCGTCCCAACCTTTCGAAGGACGGTCGGGTGTTTCAGAAATCCAAAAATTACCGGAATTAATCAACTTTATGCGCTCGCGGTTATAGAAAATTGCGGAGTACTCTCCATCTTCTTTCCCATCTTCGCGTGCCACTCCTATATAGGAGTATTGTGGCATTAGTTCGAGAATATCCTTTACTTGGCCTACTTTAAGTTCTTGTGTGCCAAATAGGTCAGGGGAGATAAATAATAGTTGGTCGGTAGCATATTTGCAACGTTGTTTCCATCCGTTGCCTGCCGATGCGTCCCAATCATTTTCGTATCGTAGATTGTAGGATACAACAGTCAGCTCTGATGCAAAGACGCTGAACGACAGAGTTATTGTGGCGATAAATGATAGTAGCTTTTTCATGGTAGTGTTAGGATTGTTTTAAAAAAATACACCTCGGGCATGTGGTCCCGAGGTGTAGCTATAAGGTGATATTAAAATGCAGAAGGCTTGAGTTGCAATCCGGTGCGCTCTGATAGACCGAAAAGCAAATTCATGTTGTGAACAGCTGTTCCCGATGCTCCTTTAAGCAAATTGTCGATTACTGAAGTGATGAGCAATTTTCCGTCAACCTTTTCCAAGTGGATGATACACTTGTTGGTGTTGACAACATCTTTCAAATCGGCTTGCTTATCGGTAATGAAAGTGAAAGAATGGTCCTCGTAGGCTTCTTCGTAGAGGTTGCGAATTGTTTCGATATCTTCTTCAATGTCGAGGTAGACAATTGCCATGATTCCGCGAGAGAAACATCCGCGCACGGGCACGAAGTTGATTTCTGCATCAAAGTCGGGCTGCAATTCTCGCATCGTTTGCTTGATTTCTCCGAGATGCTGATGGCGGAACGGTTTGTATATCGACACGTTGTCATTGCGCCATGAGAAATGCGATGTTGCCGAGGGTTTAACTCCGGCTCCGGTGCTTCCGGTAATTGCGGTGACGTGAATATCACTTTTGATAAGGTGGTTTTTGGCTAAGGGGAGCAATGCCAACTGAATGGCAGTGGCAAAGCATCCGGGATTGGCCACATGTTTTGCACCACGCACCATCGGCTTGCGATTGTATTCCGGCAAGCCATACACAAAATCATGCTCATCTTCGCTATCTTTCAATCTGAAATCGTTGCTCAAATCGATGATTTTGATATCCTCAGGGATAGGATTTTCCTTTAGAAATGTGCGCGATTGTCCGTGAGGAGTGCAGAAGAACACAACATCAACCTCGCTCCAATCTGTTGTATCGCTGAAGCGGAGTGATGTCTCTCCAATCAATCCTTGGTGAATGTCGGTTACCGGATTTCCGGCATTGGAGGTGGAGTGAATCCACGATATTTCCACATCGGGGTGATTGAGTAGAAGACGTATTAATTCACCTGCGGTGTACCCCGCGCCCCCTATTATACCTGCTTTTATCATAGTGATGATTATTTGTTATCGTCGCGACCGTTGCGCTTTTGAATATCGTGATATATCTTCATTTGGTTGCCGAGGATGCGAGTAAATCCTTTGATATCATCGGCAGTCCATGCGCGAGAAAGTTCGCCATATTCACCAAATGAAGTCTTCATGAGGTCAAATTTGCTGTCTACGCCTACCAAGATGTAGCGATAGGGTTTTAACTCTACGATTACTCGTCCGGTTACGTTGCGTTGCGACTTTTCAAGGAAAGCCTCAATGTCGCGCATTACGGGTTCGAGATACTGAGCTTCGTGGAGGAACATTCCATACCATGTGCCCAATTGGTCTTTCCAATATTGTTGCCACTTGGTAAGGGTGTGCTTTTCGAGCATCTTATGTGCTGCGATAATCAATAAAGGAGCTCCCGCTTCAAAACCAACGCGTCCCTTGATACCGATGATTGTATCGCCGATGTGCATATCGCGACCGATTGCATAGGGGGCGGTTAGCTCTTCAAGTTTCTGAATCGCTGCTACTTTATCTTCATATTCCACACCATTGATTCCCGCAATTTCTCCATCTTTGAAATCGATTGTCAAAGTAGTGTCGGCAGTTGCTGTCATCTGGGTGGGATATGCTTCTTCCGGAAGTGTTTGTTCGGAATGAAGTGTCTCTTTTCCGCCTACTGATGTGCCCCACAATCCTTTGTTGATTGAGTATTCCAATTTGGTGAAATCAGCTTCAAATCCATGTTCTTTCAAA
>JAFXHY010000104.1 GCA_017536215.1 Muribaculaceae bacterium
CATCATAGTTTCCATCTATGCATCGATAGAAATTTTCAGTTTGACACGCATCCCTTTTCATAATATCTTTGCATCAAAGAACTTTTTCAACCAACAAAAATCTAAAAACATTAACAATAAAATAACACTTAAGACTATGGCAACTAAATTTTTCAAATGCAAAAAATCTGATAATATAGTAGTGAAACTTGTCGACTCTGCAACTTCTTGCACTTGCTACGACGACTCATGGGTAGAACTTGTAGCCAATACCGTCGACGCAAGCCAAGAAAAGCACGTCCCCGTGGTTACTAAACTCGACGACAACACAATCCGTGTCGACGTCGGTAGCATCGAGCACCCAATGGCGCCCGAACACCACATCTCTTTCATCTACGTCGAAACCGAGAATGGCGGCATGCTTAAATACCTCAAGGACAAACCCGTTGCATCCTTCTTTGTTGGCGACGACAAACCGATTGCCGTCTACGAATACTGCAACCTCCACGGTTTGTGGAAAACAATCCTCTAATTCCATTTCCCCTCGGCCATAGTGTCAAAATCAAATCCATAATCTTGGTCACGACAGGCTGCTTAAATCTCAACTGTCAGCCTGTCGTTTTATCAACACTTGCCCGACTACGAAAACCAACTTTTCACGGCAATCTTTGTTTTTATTAAAACAGATTACGCAAAATTCATCCAAATTATTTGCACAATAGAATTGCCAATTATAAATTTGAATTAATAATACTTAAATTTCACGTTATATGGAAACTAAAGACAAAGTACTACAGACATTGAAAGATGCAGGCGAACCATTGAACGCCGGTAAAATAGCTGAACTCTCAGGGCTCGACCGCAAAGAAGTTGACAAAGCCATGAAGCAGCTCAAAGACGAAGGCGCTATCGTATCTCCTGTTCGATGCAAATGGACTCCCGCTTAAAGTAACATCTAAACAACTTCCTTCTAATACCCATAAAAAAAGAGACTGTCTCGTTTTGAGAGACAGCCTCTTTTTTCACTCCAACTATTGCAAAATATAGCTCTACTCACTACATTTGCTACTACCAATTTCAACTCATCAACTATGACAACAAATCCCATAAAATACAAATCGCGGTGGGACGCTTCAACATGGACAATCATCTCCATTGTAATGATTTGTTGCATCATTCCTTGTTTCACAGCCGAACATCTCCTCACACCAATCATCATATGCATCGCAGCGTTAGCTTTCATCATCGTAGCATTCCAATCCATCTACTACGTTGTCGACGGCAACCAACTGATTGTCTACACCTTCTTCATCCCTCGGCGATACCCCATCGACAAAATAAAAGAAATACAACCATCCAACAGCATTCTTTCAGCCCCCGCCACATCAATCACCCGACGATTGGCCATCACCTTCACCGACCGTAAAATATTAAAAAGCTACATGCCACTACTCATTTCGCCCGAAAATCAGGACGATTTCATCACCCACCTCCTATCCATAAATCCAAATATTATTACCCCAAAATTTAAGCACTAACGACTGCTTTTTGCGCCTTTAATTATTAAATTTTGATAAAGATATTTTTTTATGGAAATATTTCCTTAAATTTGCGTTATATATAATGCATATAAAACCAAAAGTGCATAATAGCGCAATCATCAGGTATAAAGCAAAAATTTAACTACTAAATATTTAAAATTATGTCAAAGGTAACAGTTGTAGGCGCCGGTAACGTAGGCGCAACTTGTGCAAATGTGTTGGTGACAAGCCAAATCGCCGACGAAGTCGTTCTTCTCGACATCAAAGAAGGTGTTTCTGAAGGTAAAGCTATGGATATCATGCAAACTGCAAATATCCTTGGTTTGCAAAGCCGTTTGACCGGTGTAACTAACGATTACGAAAAAACAGCCAACAGCGACGTTGTTGTAATCACTTCAGGTATTCCTCGCAAGCCCGGTATGACTCGCGAAGAACTCATCGGCGTAAATGCCGGCATCGTTAAATCCGTGACTGAAAACGTGTTGAAACACTCTCCCAATGCTGTCATCATCTGCGTTTCAAACCCCATGGACACAATGACCTACCTTATCCACAAAACTTCCGGCATGCCCAAAAACCGCATCATCGGCATGGGTGGCGCGCTCGACTCTGCTCGCTTCAAATATTTCTTGAGCAACGCTCTCAACGCCAACGCTATCGAAGTTGAAGGTATCGTTATCGGTGGTCACGGTGACACTACCATGATTCCTTTGACACGCTTTGCTGCTTATCGCGGGGTGCCTGCTTCCAACTTCCTCTCTGAAGAAGAACTCGCTAAGATTGCTGCCGACACTATGGTAGGTGGTGCTACTCTTACTAAATTGTTGGGCACTTCTGCTTGGTATGCTCCCGGTGCTGCTGCTGCTCAAGTAGCTGGCGCTGTGCTCCACGACCAAAAGAAATTGATTCCTTGCTCGGCTCTTCTCGACGGCGAATACGGCGAAAGCGACCTTTGCATCGGTGTCCCCTGTATCATTGGCAAGAACGGTATCGAAAAAATCGTTGAATTCGAACTCAACGACGCCGAAAAAGCCCTCTTCGCTAAGAGCGCTGAAGCTGTTCACAACACTAACGCAGCACTCGCAGGTGCTCTCTAATCAACTACAGGTATGAAAACTATCAAAACTCTCGCCATTGCACTCTTTGCTATTGCAGGTTTGTCATTAGCAAGCTGCAACAAAAATGCCGAAAACGAAAAAGCCGCAACCGACGAAACTATCGAGGCTACTGAAAACGCTGAAGATGTTGTCGCTACAGGTAAAGTAGTTCGCATTCTTGACTTCAACGCCACTTGGTGTGGTCCTTGCAAGCAATTTGCGCCTATCTTTGAAGCAGCAGCTGTCAAGTACCCCAACATCAAGTTTGAATCTGTCGATGTTGACGAAAATCCCGAAATGGCTAATCAATTCGGCGTTGAATCAATCCCTATGGTAGTTCTTCTCGATGAAAACGATAAAGTTCTCGACCAATCAATCGACTTTATCCCTGCTGAAGAATTCGAGCAACTCATCGAAAAATACAACAAATAATCGTCACACTACGATTAAATAGCATAAATGGTTGCACTTTTCCGTGCAACCATTTATTTTTTATCCCCACTCTATTCCTTGCCACTTTTTACGGCTCAGTCGTTATGTTGTGTGGATAAACAAAGGTTTAGCAATTCTGAAAATAGGAATTTTCGGTGTCAGCTATAGAACGAAGGCTTACCAGCCTTCGAAATACCCCGCATCAGCCTATGAGCTGAGGGGCTCCCGACCCTCAAATTGCCTTTTATCCTTTGCTGCCCTTTTTGCCCTTCCCCCTCCTCACACTGCGCCAACCCTGATGTTCATCGCCATCATAACAGCCACTACAGATACAACACAGGCGAAGTCGCGCCGCGACCTCGCCTGTGTCCTTCTTTTTTATTGCACAATTATTTATTCTCCTTTTTGCCTTTGCGATGATGATATTTGAGCAATTGCCTTGTAAATTCGCGTTCCACCTTTCTAAGTTCAAACAACTGACGCTTACTTAATATCTTATCAAATTCCTCATAATATTGCTTCTCAATCTCAGCTTCTTTACACTTACTCTCAGTCAATGCCTTTGTTGCTGTTTCATATTCGATATCTGTCACCGTACCCTCCGGAGCATCATAATATTTCGTTTCTATTGTTCGAGCATCCTCTTGGAGTTGATTGATTTCATCTTCCATTTTGTCGTAAAGTTCAAAGAACTCATTGGCCTGCTCACTTGTCATATCGAGCTTCTGCTGAAAATACTTGTGCTTATATTCGCGTATATTTTCGCGAAATTGTCGATAATCTCCGCGCTGTTGAGCCATTGCCGGAAGTGCAACCATTGCGCATACTACTATCAGAAGGATGTTTTTGAACAAGCGTTTCATGTGCGTACCTTATTTATAGTGGTATTTATAAATTCAATTTTTAAATAGAATCATTGAAAATTTCGTCGGTCAAAACATTAAAGTCAATCTCCCCTATCGAATCGGTTGATTGATGATAAATATCTTCAATCAATTGATATTCATCCACATCCGGGTAGATATAATCATCAACAAACGCATTATCCGACAAAGCCGTCACCACTCCGGGGTAATTGTTGATATCCGTAAAATCTGTAGCCGGACCCGACAACATTCCAAACATTTTCATCATGCACCATATTCCGGCAAACATCGCCGCCATATAAACATAAGGACGGAAACGCTGCCACATCGTCATTGGCGCTTGCTCTGTTTCTTCCGGTACTATTTCCGGAAGTTCATCCGACATTTTGGCGACAAAGTTGTCAAAGAATCCTTCGGGAACAGTCATCCCAGAGCGACGCCCTATTTTGTCTAATATGTCGTTAGTTTCTTTCATAGAGAGGATTATTTTTATTTTTGAAGCTCTGCGGACCCATTTGGCGGCTTAGGGCTACTTTATTATCTTTATTATTGTTTCAATCTTTAGACTACACTATGCTAAAAAAGTTTAATCCAGTCGAGAAAAATATTCTTCAATTTTTTTCACGGCAAGATGATAGGAACTTTTCAGGGCTCCTACCGAAGTGCCCAATATCTCCGAAATCTCTTCATATTTAAGTTCATCGTAGTATCGCATATTGAACACTATTCGCTGCTTTTCGGGGAGAGTCGCGATAGCTTTGCGCAATTCCAACGCCAACGCATCCCCATCGATATTTGTATCGGCTTCTATTGCATTTATAAGCATTGCCGCCTCATCATCTATCGATACATTATTGCGACGACGCTCACGGGCAAGAAATGTCAAACTCTCATTTATCGCTATCTTATAAAGCCATGTTGAAAGTTTGGCATCGCCTCGGAAATTTTCCAGCGATGTCCAAGCCTTAATAAACACCTCCTGCAATATATCATTTGCATCATCGTGATTTGCAACCATACGTCGGATTTGCCAATACAACGGCTCAGTGTATGCAGCAATCACTTCTGTGAATGCTTGTCGGGCTCTCGATGCGTCGCGCAAACGTTCTATGAGCTCCGGGGAGTCTTTGTCGGTGAATCGTGGCATGATTATTTACTTTTGAAAGTGTAAATTTAAGCAATTTTTTTTATTACACAAAATTGATTATTTTTGTATCTTCAATTATGATAATTATAATTTTAAATCCAATTTTTATTTATATGCGCTTTTTATGCTTTTTGTCGGCTTTGATTGTGACAACCTGGTCGGCATTTTCCTCAACAACTCCTGGAGCCACAGAGTCAACTCTCGACTCTATCATCGGGCTCAACGAAGTATCGGTTTCTGCTATTAAATCAACTTCAGGGGTAATGTTTCCGGCATCAGTAACAGCTCTCGAAAAAGAAATTATCCAACAATATGATATCGATGGAGTCAAAAGTGTAAGCGAAATTGCGCCCAACTTCTACATGCCCGATTACGGATCGCGAATGACTTCTTCTATTTATGTTCGCGGATTAGGCACCCGTATCGACCAACCGATTGTGGCGCTCAACATCGACAATGTCCCATTGCTCAATAAAGAAAACTACGACTTCTCGTTCACCGACCTCAACCGCATTGAGGTAGTTCGTGGTCCTCAAAGTATCCTCTACGGACGCAACACAATCGGAGGTACCATCAACATGTCAACCCTCTCTCCCCTCAAATATCAAGGCATCAAGGCTTCTATTGACTACGGCACTGCCAACACTTGGAGCGCAGCGCTATCTATCTATGAGAAGATATCTCCAACTCTCGGATTGGCAATTTCCGGAGCATATAACTCTACCGACGGATTTTACCGCAATAATTTTTCCGGTAACAAAGTCGATAAGGAGGAAAACTGGCTCGCGCGAACCAAACTCGCTTGGCGTCCATCCGAC
Source organism: Muribaculaceae bacterium (assembly GCA_017536215.1). Taxonomy (GTDB): domain Bacteria; phylum Bacteroidota; class Bacteroidia; order Bacteroidales; family Muribaculaceae; genus JAGBWK01. The sequence goes on from JAFXHY010000104.1 coordinate 5,881, forward strand.
TCTTTCCTTTTGGAAAACAGCGCTTGGATCTCTTCAACTCGCCAAGGAGGCTACCCCTACCAATCTCTCGCTTCCGGAGAAATCAACCATAACGATACTTGTTTCTACGACCGCACTTCGGTTATCGACGGTTTGACCATGCGTTATTTCATGGACAACATTTCAATATCTTCTATCACCTCGTTCCAATACATCAACGACAACATGACCCTCGACCAGGATTTCCTTCCAGAGGACTACTTTACGTTGACGCAAAAACGCCACGAATGGGCTTTAACTCAAGACTTTATCGTCAAAGGCTCTGCCGGCAACTATAAATACCTCGGGGGGCTCTTCGGCTTCTACAAGCGTGGCAACATGTCGGCTCCGGTTACGATGAAGGACTACGGCATCAAATCTTTCATTGAGGACAATGCCAATAAACCGGGGTCTCCTATGCAAATCCGTTGGGACGAACGTGCTATGCAACTTAACTCCGATTTTATATTACCCAACTGGGGGTTGGCCGTGTACCACGAAAGCGAATATGCATGGAAAAATTGGACCGCATCGCTCGGACTGCGTCTTGCCTACGAGCGTAGCGAAATCGACTACCATAGCTACGTCAACACCGGAATGTCTCTTTATATGCAACAAGGTCCGATGCTTATACCTCTCCGACAGATTCCAATCTCTCTCGATTTGGTCGACCACCTTCATATGACTTCGTTGCAACTCCTCCCTGAAATTAAAATTGCATATAATTTCAGCGACCAAACAGCCATTGGTGTCGTTGTATCTAAGGGCTACAAAGCCGGAGGTTACAACACTCAAATGTTCTCCGACATCCTACAACAAAATTTGATGGCTATGATGCCTTCGGCAAGCGCTCCCACCTACGAAGTTGATGAAATAATATCCTACGAGCCGGAAACAAGTTGGAACTACGAACTCAATGCCACAACATCTCTCTTCAACAACTCTCTCGACCTCGACGCTACTTTGTTCTTCATCGACACTCGTGACCAACAGATGACAGTATTCCCCGAAGGTCAGACAACCGGTCGAATGATG
>JAFXHY010000105.1 GCA_017536215.1 Muribaculaceae bacterium
AAATCGGTTCGGGAAAATCATTGATACGTGTTTACAATGATGGCACCGCAACATTAACCCATACATTGAACCTCTACCACAATGAACCTTACGCCATTGCCGGAGTGTCGGTAAGTCCCAATGCAGAGGGAGCAGTGATAGAGTCGAATTATATGGTGGCACTCGCGTCGGATACACGTACACAGATACCTGTCGGCACCTCCCACAGCATGTTGTGGGTACCATTCGACAATGATTGTCATGGTCGATATGAGGTGCATGATTGCTCGAAAGAGTTGACTTCACATGAGGTGGCTTGCGTGTTTGATATGACAACAGGGTTTGGTTTTGTCGCCGGTTCGGTTGACCATGATAAGTGGAAGAGTGGAATCACTGTAAAAGGCTCTTACCGCCGCTTCATTGACAATTTTAAATTGCAATCCGGTTATACTTCAAAATTAACTCGAGATTTTGATTGGGAAACTCAGACCGTCACTCCCCACGGCTATGTTAAGGGCACAACAGTGAGTTCAGCGCGCTATCTTGTGGGATTTTTCGATGATTGGCGAGTTGGGATGGAGTCGTTTGCCGAAGCTTGCGCAAAAGTTGTTCCGCCTGCACCCTGGGAGGGAGGAAATCCCATGGGATGGAGTTCGTGGGGTATTATGCAGATTAATGTCAACTTTGACGCAGTGCGCGAAACGCAAGAATGGATAAAATCCAATCTGTATAATCTCGGCTTCCATGATAAATACGGACAGACTGTAGTAAGTTTGGACTCTTATGCCGAGGATATCTGTTTTACACAGTCCGACATGTCGCGTCTTGGTAACAAAATTCTTGGTAGCGGCACATATACCGAGGGCTTTGTCAAGAAAGAAGGCTTGAATATGCGTCTTGGGTTATATGGTGGCATTGCAATATGGGATTGGGGATTAGATTATCAGATAGCAGGAACGGGTGTTAATGGTATTCCGGCATATACTTGGCGCGATGCCTTGCTTAAAAACAATGGACATATGCATCGTCTTGTAGATGGAGGCAGCTATTGCGCAATAGACCCTACCCACCCGGCAGTAAAAGCAAACATAGAACACACACTATCACGTTGGGTACGTTTTAATGTCAAGTATATTAAGATGGACTTTATTTCAAGTGCAATCTGCGAGGGTGATTCATGGTACGATCCGGAAATCACTACCGGAGTAATGGCTTATAATTATGCCATGAAAATGCTCTACGAATGTGCCGAAAAATATGATATGTACATCTTGGAAGGGATTTCTCCTTTGTTCCCATATCAATGGGCGCATGCTCGACGCGATTGTTGCGACAGTTTTAGTTTGCTTGCAGAAAGCGAATATGTGATGAACGCGATGTCGTGGGGATGGTGGACCGACCGACTCTATGCAGTAAACGACCCCGACCATTTGGTTTTACACAATAAGGGATATAATCTAAGAGAGACAGAGGGGGAAAATCGTGTGCGAGTTACCTCCGGTGTTTGCTCCGGAGCGTTTATAATCGGAGACAGTTTTTCTGATAAATGTGTTTATACCGATAATGATGCGAATGGATATCCCAAGGGAGGCATTGTAGCGTATCCGGAAGAATCGAAGGCGCGAGCACTTAAGATGTTTGGTAACGCTGATATTAACGCCTATGTACGCGAAAACACCGGCTCATTCCGTCCCATCGGTGATAAATATACCTCTTTGAAGCAGTCGTTTTCGCTATTTATGCGCGATACACCCAACTATGTTTATGTAGCGGTGTTCAACTTTGATGCCTACAATCCTCAATCAGGAGCAGTGCAATATGAAAATATAGGCATTGAGGCTTCTAATGTTAAAGAAATCAAGGAATTATGGACAGGAGAAACAGTAACCCCTTCTGCCGATTATTTCTATTATAAAGTCCCCAAAGGAGATGCACGAATCTACCGTATCACAAAATCAGTTTCGTCGGTAGGGGAAATCGTAAATGATGATAACACTAAACCTGCACTATCGGCAGTGATAGCAGCGGGACAATGTGTAGTGGCGGCATCGAGTGATATTGACATCGTTACGGTATATGACCTTAGCGGGCGCGTTGTAGCACAAGTCGCTGATATACATCACGTACAAGCAGTATTCGATATTAATGCCCGTTCCGGTGTTTACATCGTAGAAGCGAGAATGGAGGATGGAACAGTCCAAACAATAAAAGTAGAAAATAAATAACATAAAACACTATAAAGATGAAATTAAGAAACCTTATTTTAACATTTACAGTTGCCGTATCTGCATTCGTGGCTTCAGCTGCGACTACCCTCGAAAAGGGGCGTTGGAGTATTACAAATTCCGACGATAATTCGTTAACAATAACTCACAATGGCGCCGAATTTTTGAATGGGGTATATGCCTCAGCGACTTATCGCATTGAAAACAGTTCAAAAACCGGAGAAATCAACACTTCAACGATGTCACCTACATCAGTAACTATTGTAGATAGCCAAGATGAAATCGGCACCGGAAAGACTTTTACACGAGTGTATACTGACGGTACTGTGAACTTTACTCATACCATTACAGCATACGATAAAGTGCAATACCTTGTGGCACAAGTGACGCTAACTCCGGTAAATTCAAACGATGTCGTTGCCTCCAATAATATTGTGGCATTTGCAACAAAAACACGCTCAAATCCATTTAATACATCGTCGGTTCGCATGATTTGGGTGCCGTTTGACAATGATGGTCATGGTCGCTATCAAGTGAAGGATTTAAATACAGAAATGGTGTCTCACGAAGTGTCGTGTGTTTATCATGCGTCAACTAAAAAGGGCATTGTACTTGGCTCTATTGACCATGATAAATGGAAAAGCGGTATCAAAATAAAAGGTGCATATAATCGATATATCGACAAAATAGAGTTTCTTTCAGGATATACTTCAGATCTTACTCGCGACTACGATTGGAATACCAACAAGGCTATCCCTCACGGCTATGTAAAGGGCAAAGAGGTAAAATCAGCACGCTATTTGGTCGGATTATTTGAAGATTGGAGAGTAGGTTTGGAATCTTTCGGCGAAGCATGTGCAGCAGTTGTTCCTCCTGCTCCGTGGGATGGAGGAAATCCAATGGGATGGAGCACTTGGGGGGTAATGCAGGACCATGTCAACACTCCGGCAGTTACCGAAACAGCACAATGGATAAAGTCGAATCTCTTTGACCTCGGCTTCCATGATAAAAATGATCAAACTGTAATCAGTCTTGACTCATTCTGCGAAGATTGGGGTATGACGTCGGCTGAAATTTCTAAACTTGGAAATAAAGTATTCTCAGAAGGAACATATCGCGAAGGTATTGTTAAAAAAGAGGGCTTGAATATGCGATTAGGAATGTATGGAGGTATGGTAATATGGGATTGGTCATTTGGCTCACAGGTCGGAGGTACCGGCACCGGAAATATTCCTTCATATACTTGGGGAGATGCACTATTGACCTATCAAGGAAGACCTCACTATCTTTTCCAAAATGGACAATATTGCGCTATAGACCCCACACATCCTGCATTTTATTATAATATGGAACACACTCTATCTCGTTGGGCAGCGATGAATGTCAAATACATTAAGTTGGACTTCATCAATGCCGGAATCTGTGAAGGGGATTCATGGTATAATCCGGAAATAACAACAGGTAAGATGGCCTACAAC
>JAFXHY010000106.1 GCA_017536215.1 Muribaculaceae bacterium
ATAGGTATCGCCCTTCAGCGCGTTTTCGCCGTGGATCACAAGCTTGTAATCATCCATGCGGGCTGCACTCCTTTCCTGTGGTATTTACCAGTATAGCACAATCCCGACGGCAAGGCAAGGAATACGGAAAAACGCAAAGCCTTACTTCAGGGCTTTCATGCGCCGCCTGAACACGTCGGGGGAGGCGACGGAAAACCCGAAGAAGCCCAGGGCCTTTCCCAGGGCGTAATACACCCCGTGGCTGTAGGCCGTGAGGCGGGCCTTTTCCAGGTGGATGCCGCCCTTTTTGTCCACCAGGTCCTCCCGGACGCGCAGGGATACGATCCTTGCGATGAACAGGTCGTGGCTGCCCAGGGGGAGCACCTTTTCCACACGGCAGCCCAGGTGCATCGGTTTTTCATAATGTCGGGGTGACAGGATTCGAACCTGCGACCACCTGGTCCCAAACCAGGTGCGCTACCGGACTGCGCTACGCCCCGCCGTTTTTGCGATGCAAAGATAATGATTTATTTTATATTGTGCAACACCCAATCACCCATTTATCTATTTTTTGGGTGCCGACAATATTGATTTATACTCCTCAGGATTGCCGAATAGCTGCGCCGCACGTGTTATTTCAGGGTCAAATCGAAGGTTATAAATGATAGCTCCTCGATTATAATAATAACGACGTAACAATTCCGGTGCAAGATATTCACTTATCTGTTCTCGTTGTGTGTCAAGGTCTTTATCAAGGTCGTGACGCAAAGATTCCCGCAAGGCGGCTATCTGTTTCTCAACCCCTTCATCAAGATATCCTTCTCGTTTGGCGGCTTTCTCCAATTCGTCGAGTATCGACTCACACACTTTGTCATATTGTATTGTGGTAGGATCGATTGACTGCTTAAATTCATTATATATTTCATCGGTCATCACAAACTCTTCCGGTGATGCTATTTCGGGGTGAGCAGCCGCATATTTTGTTGCAAAATCGAAGTGATAATTACCCAACACGATATTGATTGCCAATCGGCTCACTTCGGGGTACTCCATTTTAATATCAGGCGTGATACCTCCACCATCGCGCACCTCGCGCCCGGCTTTTGTATAGAACACGTTGGTCAACGAATCCGGGGTGCGAGCCACACTGCCATCGGGATTTCGATGCGAATAGTCTATTGCTTGGATTAGGCGTCCGCTCGGTATGTAGTATCGTTGTGTTGTCACCTTCAAAATGCTATGATATGAGAGTGGATAGGTAGACTGTACAAGCCCCTTCCCAAATGAACGCTCCCCGATGATGACGGCCCTATCAAGGTCCTGCAACGCGCCGGTCACAATCTCCGAAGATGATGCCGAGCCCTCATCGATAAGCACAGCCAGAGGGATATCAAGCGCCACCGGTGATGAAGTGGTGCGATAAATCTTTTCATTAGTAACGGCACGCCCTCGGGTGCGTAGCACTTCCGTTCCTTTGGGCACAAATAGACTTACTATATTTACTGCGCTTTCGAGCAAGCCTCCACCATTGCTTCGCAAATCGAGCACCAAACCCTTCACTCGTGGGTCGGCAATGAGCGCTGTGACTGCTTTTTTCACCTCAGGATAGGATTTCTCATTGAACGTCGTAAGCTGTATATATCCTATCGTATCACGCACCACCCCATAGTAGGGCATTGCATTCATATCTATTTTAGCTCGAGTTATTTCAACTGGAAGAATGGTGTCACCCTCTGCAAGAGTTCGTCTTACTGTTACTTTTAATTTAGTGCCGGCTTGACCGCGTAGCTTATTACGCACCTTATCGCTTCCCAACGTGCGCACGCTATCCCCATCTATTGTCAGAAACACGTCGCCGGCCTTCAACCCCGCTTTATCTGAGGGTGTTCCTTCTTGTGGCTCGCTCACGAATGTTTCCTTTTCTTTAGTTTGTCCGATATATGCCCCAATTCCTCCAAATTCTCCGGTCGACATCGATAGGAATTCTTCTCGTTCCTCTTCAGAAATGTATTCCGTATAAGGGTCTATCTGATTGAGCATCGCATTGATTGCTGTGGTAATCGATTTATTGGCATCAATCGTATCGACATACATCGAATTCAGAGTCTTATATATCTGCGTAAATATCTCTAAATTGCGTGCCACATCTTTCTTATTCGATGGGGCCGCGTCTGAAACCGCCATATTAAAAATAGCGATTATCATAAATGTTATATATCGGATTTTCATAGTCATATTACTGTTGTATTTATTCCACCTCACCCTTAAATGCACGGCGCTCGGTGCGTGGAATCATAAACGACGTGTAAATTTGTATTACTGCACCGGCAAGCGTAAATGCAATCCAATTTCGTGTACTATCCGGCTCATAAAAAAGGAAAAACGTGGCGACACAGAAAAATAATGCACTCCACAATTCTATGCGGTACAAACGTTTCAGGCGCAACACCTTCCCCTTGTATGTGCTAAATATGCGTGCTACCAACACAGCAACCGCGCCTACACCAAAAACATATTTAAACACTGGCGACATCTCATCATATGTCATAGTGCGAGCATTTAAAATCGGGAGCAATGTCCCAACTGCCACTGCAATTAACCCTACTGATACTACAATATTCCATATCGGATTGGGACGCTTCCCAACCACATATTCAAAACTCGTTTTAGATGTCGATTTTGATTCTTTCTCCTTCATAATTATTCTACTATATATACATCTTCTCCCGGACGTTGCATTCCGTAGCGTTCACGTGCCACTCGTTCCAATTCTTCTTTATCGGATAGCAACAATCGGTTTAGCTCTTCATACTTTTTCAGAGTATCCTGATTATCTCTTTTCTCTTGTTCCAAACGATTTATCTCCCCTTTAAGTTCTCGTAATCGACTATAAGAATTATCATTAAAGAACAACACATAGACATAGAGTGCCAATAATCCGACAAATGCCACCGAAACATATCGGCGAAACCAATCTGTCAGCGAACTTTTTTGCTTTTTATCTTGCTCGGTATTTTCACTCATATTGCGAGAACTTCTTTTCGGGTTATTCAATTTACACCTTTCGCATGGGTAGATATCTTTTTAATCCTCATTTCGAAAGATATATTTTATATCCCACAAAAATAGACAAAATATTTCGTATTCTCCACCACATTAACCATTTTTTGTACTACTCCTACCGGCAACCTGCAATTGCAAGCATATCTAACAATATTTTAACAACTTTGCCATTAATAACTTTATTTGTCGGTCAATTTTTAGTAATTTTGCAGATACAACATTTTTTAATCGTTTAATCATTTGTAGAGCCCATTATCACCGGCATTATTAGTTTTATTGTAGTATTGCCATTAAAGGCAACTGCAGTTTTTGTAATATGGAATTTATTTTTGACATTAACATCATCTACTCCCACGTTGCTCAAGCGTTGCTCGCAGTTGGATTGTTGTCCGCATTATATCTTGTTCTTATCTATCGCCAAAAGATTGTCAGTGTGATACGACAACATCGACTGGCACAACAACAAACCACACCCCCCGGCAATGGCACTCTACCTCCCATCTCGATTATCATTTATTGCAAAGATAGCGCAAGAGCTTTAGAGAAAATTCTCCCTTCTATCTTAAAGCAAAACTACGATGCGCCATTTGAAGTTATCGTTGCCACCGACGGGCGTAACGAACAAGCTAACGATGTCATAAAATTATTTTCCATCAATCATCACAATCTTCGGATGACCTATGTGCCCGACGAAGCGCATGCTTTATCACGTCGGAAATTGGCTACCACTCTCGGAATCAAAGCCGCTCGCTATGAATATATAATATTGACCGATGCTCATGCCCACATTATGTCAAACGAGTGGTTGAGCCTTATCGGAAAACATTTTGCTCAAGGGAAAGATGTCGTTATAGGCTCAAGCTTCCCGGTAGGCGAAAAAGAATTGAAAAGCATGAGCTTGTTCAATATGCTGGCCGACAAGACAACATACTTATCGAGTGCGTTAGCTCGACGCCCCTACCGTTGCTCGGTGTTCAATATCGCATTCCGCAGGCAACTTTTCTTCAACAATAGTGGCTTTACCGACTCCGTAGGTCTACACCATGGCATCGACGACATATTCCTCAGCCACATTACCAAAGATAGCAATTACGCGGTCGAACTTGCCGACGGAGCGCAAACCGGCGTCAATGCATCTGTCTATGCCGGCGACTACCCCACCGACCGCGTGCGTCACGAATTTACCGGACGTAAACTTAGTCATTTCAATCGCCGATTGATGGGATTCGGCTCCGCTATGATGTGGGCATGGCTCGCAGCAACCATAGCCGCCGGAATCTTGTTCATGCCCAATCCAATACCTCTTTCCGCCCTATTGCTGATTGGAATAATATGGATTACATTTGTCAGCATCGCTTGGCACAAAGCAGCCAATGCCCTGCATATTCCGATAAAAAGTTGGTGTATCCCTGCTTTCATCTTCATTCGCCCTATTACTACATTCTTTATGCGACTAAAAGGACGAAAACATCGCTCCGCGAATTTCACTTGGGCTAAACCCGTTTAATCCAATAATATAAATTCCTTTTTATGACCAACCGCAGAAGACGAAGCTCCTTTATGTCGCGACAAGCTATCCGTCGAAAAAACCGCAGCACCCTTAATAAATCCATTCTATTACTACTCGTTGTAGCGGCGATTTTCATCGGTGCCAACTACATGCTGTCGCAACAAAAACAAAAAGGACAACGTCAAGAAATAGAAAATCTCACATACGTCAAAACCGCCCTCGGGCTCTCCGAGGAAATCATAAATTACACCGGAATGACCGTCTCGTTCAACTCCGATTACCATATCCCCAATTGGGTGGCTTGGGAGCTGACAGCAGAGGAAGCCAACGGCACAATATCCCGTTCCGACAACTTCTACAACGACCCCGACATCAAAGGGTGCGCCTTCCCCGACGACTACCGACGTAGCGGCTACGACCGCGGGCATATGGCTCCGGCCGGTGATATGAAATGGGATAGCAAAGCGATGGACGAAACTTTCGCATTGACCAACATTCTGCCTCAGGACGGCGCGCTCAATCGTGGCACATGGAAAAAAATCGAAGAAAAATGTCGAGCTCGCGCCCAACGCGACTCTGCCCTAATCATCGTGTGCGGACCAGTGCTTACAGATGCCCCACGAGAATACATTGGTGAAAGCCGTGTTGCCGTGCCACAACGCCTTTTCAAAGTCGTACTTTCTCCTTGGGCTAAAACTCCTCAAGCAATCGGCTTCTTAATGGACAATGCAGCTGTGCCCGGAGGTATGCAAGCCACAGCTGTCACAGTCGACGAAATCGAAGCCTTAACCGGACACGACTTCTTCTCTTCTCTCCCCGACTCCCTC
>JAFXHY010000107.1 GCA_017536215.1 Muribaculaceae bacterium
AAAGACTGGTTAACTAACAAAGTTGACCGCTCGGTAACAGGTAAAATCGCCCGTCAACAATGTCAAGGTGAAATTCAATTACCATTAAGCGACTGCGGTGTTGTTGCTCTTGACTATAAGGGTAAAGCCGGTATCGCTACATCTATCGGACATGCTCCTCAAGTAGCTCTTATTGACTCTGCAAAAGGTTCAGTAATGGCTATTGCTGAAGCATTGACCAACATATCAATGGCTCCATTGGCAAAAAGTTTAAAGAGCATATCTCTCAGTGCCAACTGGATGTGGCCATGTAAAAACGAAGGTGAAGACGCAGCTCTTTATCGTGCAGTAGAAGCTTGTAGTGAATTTGCTTGCAAATTAGGCATAAACATTCCCACTGGAAAAGATAGTTTGTCAATGACTCAAAAATATGGCAATGACAAAGTATATTCTCCCGGAACTGTAATTATTTCTGCAGCAGGCGAAGTGAGCGACATTCGTAAAGTTGTTTCACCAGTTCTTCAAAACAAGAAATCTACATTATATTATATAGACTTCTCAAGCGACAACCTCAAACTTGGAGGCTCTGCCCTTGCTCAAGCTCTCAATCGCCTTGGCGCAGAAGCACCTACCGTTACCGACACCGACAAATTCGCAGCCGCATTTAATGCTGTTCAAAAATTAGTACGAAATCGTGCTCTATTAGCTGCACACGATGTTTCGGCAGGAGGTTTAATCACTGCATTACTCGAAATGACTTTTGGTAATGTAAATGGAGGTATAGCAGTATCAACTGAAGGGTTTGCTCAATTTGGCGAAAACGACCTCGTCAAGATACTATTTGCCGAAAATCCCGCATTAGTGATTCAAGTAGCTGATGCTAAAACCGAACGCGTAGAAAGCATTCTCAATGAAGCTGGTGTAAAATTCTGCGAAATAGGTAAACCTCAAGCTGAGCGTGCTATCATAGTTAATCACGAAGGAACTGAACATCTATTTGGCATTGATTACCTACGCGATGTGTGGTTCCGTTCTTCATACTTGCTTGATGCAGTTCAAAGTGGTGAAAAATGCGCAGCAATGCGTTTTGAAAACTATAAAAAGCAACCTATTCGTTATCGTTTCCCAAAAGGATTTGATGGCAAACTCGCATCTCGTGGAATCGCATTGCGTCGTGATAACAAGAGTGGCATAAAAGCGGCCATTATCCGAGAAAAAGGTGTTAATGGTGACCGCGAAATGGCCTATTCACTCTACCTCGCCGGATTTGATGTGAAAGACGTTCACATGACCGACTTAATGACCGGTCGCGAAACTCTCGAAGATGTAAATATGATTGTATTCTGTGGCGGGTTCTCGAATTCCGATGTTCTTGGCTCGGCAAAAGGTTGGGCAGGCGGCTTCTTGTGGAACGAAAATGCTAAACGCGCGCTCGACAACTTCTATGCACGCAAAGACACATTGAGTTTGGGCATATGTAATGGTTGTCAATTAATGATTGAACTCAACCTTATCAATCCGGAACACGAACGTCGCACCAAGATGGAGCATAATATCTCTCACAAATTTGAATCACAATATCTTGGTGTTACAATCCCCGAGAATAATTCAGTAATGTTTGGTTCTTTATCCGGAATGAAAACCGGTATTTGGGTAGCTCATGGCGAAGGTAAATTCAACCTTCCTGAAAAGCTCGACAAATATAATATTGTAGCTAAATATAATTATGCTGCATATCCGGGCAACCCCAATGGTTCTCGCGCTTCGGTAGCAGGTATAGCATCGGCCGATGGTCGTCACTTAGCAATGATGCCTCACCTTGAACGTGCAATATTCCCATGGCAATGTGCATACTATCCCGAATCTCGACGCAAAGACGAAGTAA
>JAFXHY010000016.1 GCA_017536215.1 Muribaculaceae bacterium
AAGGCTCATCCCATTCCGGAAGCAGCTCTATCTCGGTCCATTTAGGTATGTTATTTTCGTGTAAACTCATCGAGATTTAAATTTTGGCGATTTTGATTTTCTCGCTATTGTATATACTGATCTTGTAGTGATTTATCAAAATAAAGGATATGCTCGCGCGCACTTGTCGAAAAAGTAATCTTAACGGCGTCTACATTTCCTATCTTCGTGCGATCCACTATCTTATCCACTTCAAAGAAATCTTTTAGCAACACCATCATATCATCTTCCGAAATAACTTGGATAGGGCTCGACGATACGATTCCTGTTCCAGTCGACAAGATTGTTCCGATTAGCATCGACAAGCGCGTGCGCAAGTTCATAAATTCCGCTATCCGGTTCTTCAAATCTATATGCGGAACTAACGTAACTATGTTGGTGAGCAATCGAAGTGACACCGGCGACTCCTTAACCTTTTCAACACTAAGATTATATGCCGTTGAATAATCCTCAGCTTCTATTGCTGCATCTATTTCCGGATATGTCAAATCGGGAGCATAGTCCATTGTCGCTGCATATCCATAGTACACTGTCGCCACCTCATCGATGCGCAACGTCGTGTCCGCAGCCAAATATCTCGACATTAACTCCTTATAATGCTCCGGATTCATGCTGACATTGACCTTTATCAAATTCAAATCCAAGTCAATATATTCTCGTTGTTGACCTCGCACTCCTATCGCAATAAATAGTGCAACTACGGCAAAGAAAATTCTTTGTTTTAATTTCATATCTGTTTAGCCTTTTTGTATTCTCTTTTTTATCATTATTTTGCTATGCTTATTATTATTTCACTTCTACTCCGGCAGCCTTGAGTATTTTTCCGGGCACTTGTGTATTATCATTCTGCCCCATAAACAATTCCGACCCTACTCCTATTGCAAACAACGGCACGAAATTACCCGAATGGCCTCCTGTGGTCCAACCGGCTCCGGCCTTATTATTCAACATCTTAAACACCTCAACAGGGAATGAGTTGAAATTTGAATACAAGGTTGTCTGCCTATTATCCTCTCCTTTCAAGAATATTGAAGTAAACGCAGCTTGGAGATATTCCTCCTCTTTTTCGCTTACAGGCACCGTCGTGAAAAATCCGAAATTATCAGTCAAATATTGCTTCATATCCTCCCATTTCGGTTTTTCGGTTCCCTTCGCAAGTTTATCACAATAATGTGAAAATATATCTTTCGACATTGACTGTGGCACAAAATATTCCGGATATGCATTATAGCCCACATACTGATTTCCTACGCTCAATCCTCCGGTTTCATGGTCAGCGGTAACAACAATCAATGTTTCATCGGGATGCGCAGCGTAAAATTCAAGAGCCTTGCCTATCGCCTTATCAAAGGCATAGACCTCCTTAACTACGGTGCCGCCATCATTCCCATGTCCGGCATGGTCGATATTGCCACCTTCTACCATCATGAAAAATTTTTCCGGAGTATGACGCATTAAGTGATTGATGGCGGTGGTTGTTAGATCTGACACACTCATCGCGCCCTCAATCTCATCTATGTTAAAGCCCATATTCGACTCCCATATCGAAGTCTTGGGAAGAAGTATAATACGTCGATTGTCTGATTCCGCTACCTCTTCTGCCGTTGTCGCTATTTGAACTCCTTGCGACTCTATATATTCTGCCAAGTCTGTCGACTTGCCACCTTTTTTCATCCCGCGCAACGACGAACCGGCTATCAACTCATACCCCGATTCTGCCGCCTGACGACCTATCTTATACGACTCTCCGCGATTTGCAACATGCGCATAAAATGCTCCGGGGGTCGCATCATCTGCTGCCACATTGGTCATTATCGCAACTCCATATCCATTATCATGCAAATACTTCGCTACTGAAGTCACTGCTACCGTATCCGCATCCATTCCGAGCATCCCATTCTTTGTTTTCGAACCGGTTGACAATGCCGTTCCTGCTGCCGCTGAATCGGTAACAGGCGACGATGCCGAATATGTCGTAACAAATGAATGTACCGGCATCTGCAACATATGCAACGATTCCGATTCCCCAAGCGCCTTATGCTTATACGTCTCGGTCATTATCACTTGACCGGAGCCCATACCATCTCCGATAAAATAAAATATATATTTTGCCTCCTCTGCTTGTAGGGATATAAATGACAACAACCCTATTGCCGATACAATTTTGCGAAGTGATTTTAACGCTTTCATGATATCTATAATTATTGAATTTTATCGAAGTTTATAATCTGCTCTATTATTTTGCGGTCGTTGCGCAAACGAGGTATTTTTCGTTGTCCACCCAACTTACCTGTCGATAGCAAAAACTTATCACATGCCGTTTGCGACACCGAGTCTACCCTTAGTGGCGCCAAAAATATATCTCCCGTTCG
>JAFXHY010000108.1 GCA_017536215.1 Muribaculaceae bacterium
AAATATAATTGTCGAGATGAGTTGCGCGAAGATGTTAGTAAAGTGACATCTGCACTCGATGTCTTGTGGGCTTCAATCATTTCATGAATATTGAAGTCGGAAAGGATGTCGGCATTATATGCGATAAAAGGTTCATTGTCGATAAGTAAGGGTGCTGCCTTGGCAATTCCACCTCCGGTATCAAGAAGCAAATCGGTTTCATCGCTGATTGAAATGTCACAACTAAAGCCCGAATTGCTATCAATGAAATCAATAATCTGTTGCGCGAAATGATGTACATTGACTACAATCTGAGTGATACCGGCATCACGAAGCCTTTCGATTACACGTTGCAACATTGGTTTGCCATTAACATCAACGAGGGCTTTGGGATGTTGAAGAGTGAAAGGTTGAAGACGAGTACCGAGACCGGCAGCAAATATTATTGCTTTCATTGTAATTCAATCTAAATAATGGGAAGTATGAATTATTATAAGCTTATCGAGTGGGGGAGAAATGTTTACTTACTTTCTGTTCGCGGTGTAAAAGACTTACCTCCACGCCATATTTCTCTGAAAGATGATGTGCCATCTTCTCAGCACAATATACCGAACGATGTTGTCCTCCGGTGCATCCAAAATCCACTGTTAGCGAGGTGAAACCGCGACGCAAATATACTTCAACAGAACTGTCAACAAGAGCGTAACAATGCTCTAAAAATGGCTGAATTTCACCTCGTGCTTCAAGAAATTCAATTACCGGAGAATCCATACCGGTAATTTTCTTGTACTCTTCATAGCGACCGGGGTTGTGGAGCCCTCGACAATCAAACACGTATCCGCCACCATTGCCGGAGGCATCGTCAGGTAGCCCTTTCTTGTATGAGAAACTGCGAACGGTCACTATCAGATGATTATTGACCGATTTACTTTTGCGGAATTTCTTTGCCAGCATTTCAAGTGCCGATACCATCGTAGGATATTGAGTGAAATCATTAGCCGCTAATAGCTCTTCTATTTTTTCAAGTGCCGGGGGAATACTTTGAAGAAAATGCTCTTTTTTCTCAAATAATCCTCTAAAACCATAGGCTCCCAATACCTGCATAAGTCGAAATAGAACTACGTATTGTAGACGGTTCTTAAAATTATTTCTGTCAATATCGGCATATTTCGATGCAGCATCAAGATATTCTTCAATTAACTCATTGCGCAAATTGGCAGGGATATTAGCTCTTGCCTGCCATAGGAAAGAGGCAACATCATAGTGTGCCGGACCCTTACGCCCTCCTTGGAAATCTATAAACCATGGCTCCCCTTGTTTAATCATGATATTGCGTGACTGAAAATCCCGATACATGAATGTCTCAAATTTTTCAGCAAGGAGATAATCGGCAAAACGCTCAAAATCATCTTCAAGTTTGTTTTCGTTGAAATAGATTCCCGAGAGTTTGAGAAAGTTATATTTGAAATAATTGAGGTCCCACATAATCGTTCTCCGATTAAACTCGGGCAGTGGGTAGCATACGTTAAAATCCAACCCCTCGGCACCGCGATATTGAATATCGGCTAACCCATGAATTGATTTAATGAGCATCATTTTCTCTTCATCAGAAAAAATTCCCGTAGAGCGTCCCGTGGCGATTGCATCAAAAAGCAAAGTGTCACCTAAATAGTCTTGTATATAGGCGTCGTGCTCCGATGTTGCAGCTAAAATGCGAGGCACCGGCAATCCCTTTTTTGCAAAATGTTCGGAGAGCGTAATAAAAGCTTTATTTTCTTCGATTGATTCTCCGATAACTCCGATAGCGGTCCCTCCGGAGCTTTCGATGCGGTAATAATGACGATTGGACCCGGAGCCGGTCAGCTTTACAATGTTGTCAATGGTATGACCGGTGGCTTTGTTATATAATGATGCTAAAATTGATATTGACATCGGCAAAACGTGAATAGTAGATTGATAAATATGCAAATTTAACGATATTTGTCAATAAATTGTTGTTTAATTGTGTTGAATATGGAAAAAGGGAAAAATTTTCGTAAATTCGCACTCGAATTATAGTAAACGAAAACGCAAGTTGACTTATCTAAAATAAAACAATGTCAGAGAATACCCTTTTATCACGTCTTGATGGTATTGACGCTCGCTTTGCCGAAGTGTCAACACTAATTACCGACCCCTCGGTGATCGCAGATATGCGTCGATATGTAAAATTGACCAAAGAGTATAAAGATCTCGAACGTCTCACTAAAGCTACTCATCGCTATCGCGATTTATTATCAAACATTGAAGAGGCAAAAGAGATTTTGGCTAACGAAAATGATGCAGATATGAGGGTGATGGCTCGCGAGCAACTTGATGAAGCGACAGCAGTGTTGCCTCAAGTTGAGGAAGATATTAAACTCCTTCTTATCCCTGCTGACCCTGAAGATGGAAAGAATGCCATTGTTGAAATTCGAGGAGGTACAGGTGGAGATGAAGCCGCAATATTTGCAGGAGACCTATTCAAGATGTATACTAAATATTGTGAAACCAAAGGTTGGAGTGTTGCAGTTTCAAGTGTCAGTGAAGGAGCTGCCGGTGGCTACAAAGAAATCGTTTTTGCTGTCAGTGGAGAGGGTGTTTATGGCACAATGAAATATGAAAGCGGTGTTCATCGCGTGCAACGTGTGCCGGCAACTGAAACCCAAGGACGTGTTCACACTTCAGCTGCAACTGTTGCGGTGCTTCCGGAAGCTGAAGAGTTTGACGTTGAAATTAACGAAGGTGAAATTAAATGGGATACTTTTCGCTCGGGAGGTGCCGGTGGTCAGAACGTTAATAAAGTGGAGTCGGGTGTTCGTCTTCGCTATATGTGGCGTAATCCTAATACGGGTGTGACTGAGGAAATTCTCATTGAGTGTACGGAAACTCGAGACCAGCCCAAGAACAAAGAACGAGCATTATCTCGCCTTCGTACATTTATCTATGACAAAGAACATCAAAAATATCTTGACGATATAGCTTCTCGACGTAAAACAATGGTGTCGACCGGCGACCGCTCCGCAAAAATCCGTACATATAATTACCCTCAAGGGCGTATTACCGACCACCGTATAAATTATACAATTTATAATTTACAGGGATTCATGGATGGCGATATTCAAGATTGCATCGACCATCTTATCGTAGCGGAAAATGCAGAAAAATTAAAGGAATCAGAAATTTAATCTAAATTAACGCTAAGCAATATATTGTGAAGCATAAAACATATTGATATGAATCGCAAACAACTCACCGACAACATTCGCGCAAAGCGCTCTTATCTTTGCGTAGGGCTTGACACCGATATCAAAAAAATTCCTCAGCATCTTCTCGAACTCGAGGACCCAATCTTTGAATTCAATAAAGCAATAATCGATGCAACTGCGCCTTATTGTGTGGCTTATAAGCCTAATTTGGCGTTCTATGAAAGTCTTGGTGTGGCCGGTTGGATAGCTTTGGAAAAAACGGTTAAATATATCAAAGCTAATTATCCCGACCAATTCGTGATTGCTGATGCGAAGCGTGGAGATATCGGCAACACATCAAAAATGTATGCACGAGCTCTCTTTGAAGAACTTGATGTTGATGCTGTTACTGTTGCCCCTTATATGGGTGAAGATAGTGTTACTCCATTCCTTGGATATGAAGGGAAATGGGTGATATTGCTTGCACTTACATCAAATAAAGGTAGCTTGGATTTTCAACATATCAAAGATGAATCAGGTCAACCATTGTTTGAGTCGGTTATGAAAAAATCTCAACAATGGGCTTCGTCGGATGAAATGATGTATGTGTGTGGTGCAACACAAGCGGATATGTTTGATGAAATCCGTCGTATCTCCCCAAATCATTTCTTGCTCGTCCCCGGTGTAGGTGCACAGGGTGGTAGTCTTGAAGAGGTGTCGAAACGCGGCATGACAGAAGATTGCGGATTGCTGGTCAACTCTTCACATGGTATAATTTACGCATCAACCGGAACTGATTTTGCAGAACGAGCTGCTGAAGAAGCCCGCAAATTACGTGACCAAATGTCGGAGTTACTTAACTTCTGATTGATTGCTTTTTTTTGTTAATTGTGAAAGAATAAGGAAAAAATTCACTAATTTTGCAATTGAAAAATTCGTCTATTTAATTAATTAAAAAATAGCTATTAAAATGACAATCGACAACTACAATTTCGCCGGTAAAAAGGCGATTGTCCGCGTGGACTTCAATGTGCCCTTGGACGAGAATGGCAAAATCACTGATGATACCCGTATTCGCGGTGCTCTCCCTACCTTGAAAAAAATTCTTGGCGATGGTGGTGCTCTTATCATTATGTCTCACATGGGCAAACCTAAAGGTAAAGTTAATCCCAAATTTTCACTTGCTCAAATTAAAGACGATGTAGCTAAGGCTCTTGGTTGCGATGTAATATTTGCTCCTGATTGTGCTAATGCTGAAGAAGCTGCTGCAAATCTTCAACCCGGTCAAGTTTTATTGCTCGAAAACTTGCGTTTCTATCCTGAAGAAGAAGGTAAGCCCGTTGGTATCGATAAGGAAGACCCTGCTTACGAAGCTGCCAAGAAAGAGATGAAAGGTCGTCAAAAAGATTTCGCGAAAAAATTGGCCAGCTACGCAGATGTATACGTAAATGATGCATTCGGTACTGCTCACCGCAAACATGCTTCTACTGCTGTTATCGCTGAAAACTTTACTGCCGACAACAAGATGCTTGGCTATCTTATGGAAAAAGAAGTTAAAGCTGTTGACAACATTCTCAGCGATATCAAACGTCCCTTCACTGCTATCATGGGCGGCTCTAAGGTGTCAACCAAAATCGGTATCATTGAAAACCTCATGGACAAAGTAGACAATCTTATCCTTTGCGGTGGCATGACATATACTTTTGCTAAAGCTATGGGTGGAAATGTTGGTCAATCAATCTGTGAAAACGATAAACTTGACCTTGCTCTTGACATCATGAAGAAAGCAAAAGATAAAGGTGTAAACCTCGTGCTTGGAACTGATTGTGTTGCTGCTGACGATTTCAATAATAACGCTAACACTCAAATCGTATCTTGTATGGCTATTCCCGAAGGTTGGGAAGGGCTTGATGCAGGTCCCAACACTCGTGAAGCTTTTGCTAATGTCATCAAAAATGCAAAAACTATTCTTTGGAATGGTCCCGCCGGAGTGTTTGAATTTGATAACTTTACCGCAGGCTCACGCGCAATTGCTGATGCAATTGTAGAAGCAACAGAAAACGGTGCATTCTCACTCGTAGGTGGTGGTGACTCTGTTGCTTGCGTTAACAAATTCGGTTTGGCTGACAAAGTATCTTACGTATCAACTGGTGGTGGCGCTCTTCTCGAAGCTATCGAAGGAAAAATCCTCCCCGGTATTGCTGCTATTAAGGAATAATCGTTTTGATTTCAAATAAATATAACGAGCACAGTCAATATTAAAACAATTGTATTGTGCTCGTTATTTGTTTTTATAGTGGAGAAATAGTGTCATTTATAGATATAATTCCCTTACATATCTTCAATTTCCGGAATTTTTAATAATTCCAATCCCTACTAATACGATATGCCTCTTTTTGATGAAAATTTCATAAAATGGATTGAAGCTAATCGAAATATCGATGTGGCAAAATTACGGTTGCGCTATGCTAACGCTTCAAACGATATCAAAGAGGCGATTTCACAGATAGAGTGTCGACTTAAAGCCGGAGATAAATTTAGTCGTTGCCGACCTATTGGCGGTTGTGTAGTTCCTGATACTCCGGTAAACTTTCCGCAATGGTTCCCGTCACCGTTGAGTGTAGAACAGGCCACATCGCTATCTGTTGCGTGTTTTCATGCTTCATTAATACCTGAAAATTGCCGACTCCTTGACATGACAATGGGTCTTGGGATGGACTCTGCGACAATTGCAACAAAAAATAATATTGAAACAATAGCAATTGAACGCGATGAAAGATTGTGCCAATTTGCCGCCGCCAACTATCGAAATCTAAAAAATTTTACCATTATCAATGCTGATAGTGTAGACTGGTTGCGAAACACGACATTAACTTTTGATTGGATATTTATTGATCCCGCACGAAGAGACAATGTAGGGCATCGCGTTTATAACATCCATGATTGTACACCGGATGTTGCCGAAATATTGCCTATTATGTTGGCTCATTCATCTAATATTTTGATTAAATTATCCCCAATGCTCGATATTGCTGCTACTATTGCTGATTTAAAGCGCGTAGCAAATATATATATCGTGGAAGAAAAAGGGGACGTTCGCGAACTTCTTGTACATATCAATAACGATGCAATAGATGAAGCCGAATCGACAAATATTGTTGCAGTAAATGAATCGGGCAGATTTGAGTTTAATCGGAAGCAAGAGGCTACGGCTACTGAGTCATATTCCGTGCCGATTGCAGGCGATTATATATATGAGCCGTATCCTATGATAATGAAAGCAGGCCCATTTAAATTATTATGCACAAGATATAATGTCGGAGCATTGCACCCCAATACTCATCTCTATACATCAAATTGCATTATTGATGAATTCCCCGGAAAAAAATACAAGATAGAGAATGTGGTCCCGTATAATTCAAAATATATTAAACGCTTGGCTAAAGATTATCCTGAAGCGTCGATAAGCGTCAGGAATTTCCCAATTACAGCATCTCAACTTCGCGCAAAACTTAAGGTTAAAGAGGGAGACGCACTGAAAATATCCGGAGTTACACTTAAGGATGGACAGCGGGTATTGCTTATAATGAATAGAATTTAGAAATAAAGCAAAACCGATTAATTTCGTTCAAACATTCGAGCCATTGACCGTTTGTCTTCACGTTCTTTGATTGATTGTCGTTTGTCATATTCTTTTTTACCTCGACCTATACCAATCACAATTTTTGCAAGCCCACGGTCATTTATAAATAATCGTAGCGGAACGATTGTAAAACCTGTTTCTTTACCCGATTTTTCAAGTTTTGCAATCTCTTTGCGACTGAGTAATAGCTTGCGATCGCGACGTGCAGTGTGATTATTATATGTCCCGTAGAAATATTCAGCTATATACATGTTTTTAATCCATACCTCTCTATTTTCAACATAACAGAAAGTGTCGACAAGAGAAGCCTTTCCTAATCTTATCGATTTAATTTCAGTGCCGGTAAGCACAATGCCTGCGGTAAACGTATCACCAATAGAATAATCAAAGGTGGCTCGTTTATTCTTTATGTTTACATCTTTAGATAGCTTCATAGTGAAAATTTCAAGTTGAGGCTAAACGTGTAGCAATTTAGGGCTTGATAATGTTGAAAATAAATGTTAGCAGGTAGGGAGGGAGTATAATTGTAAATATTGTAAGGAACATATAATGCCCTTGCTTATCTTGGGCTACCGATTCATATCTAATACTTTTAAACAAGATATATCCAACATAAATTGGTAAAAAATTAAGCACAGCCAAATCTAATGGTACTACGGTGCATATAATTGTAATGATGGATAAAATGGCGAGAGAATATATTACAACAGTCGAATTCTTTCGAGAGGAGGGTTGCTTATCACATATTTTATCCATAGTTAACCCCATTATAAACTCAGCGAAAAATTTGGTAGCGAAGAAAGAGGTGAATGTTATAATGGCATTTTGGATTATTGCGATTAACGTAGTATCGGAATCGAGTTTCCATAAACCTCCAACACATGATAATGCACTTATTGCCAACATTGGATATAGTCCAACACGACATAGATCTTGAGGGGTAGAAGCATCACCCGAAATATCTTCCCAACCACGAGTTGGGTTAATGACAAGTTGTAATATATTTTTAAGAAAATGTAGCATATTTGGAAGTCGGGTATAATTTTTCTACAAAGATAATAAAATTGGAGTTATTTTTGAAACAAAATGGCGAGAGGTTATGCTCATGAATTAAAAAATTATTATTTTTGCATAATATTGTAGCTGTGCAAATAATTTTGCAATTTTTACAGCCATGTGTTGGTTAGAATTATAAGACGTGACCAACAATAATAATATGAATAATGCAATAAAAGAAAAATATGCCCAAAATATCGCAACGCGGAGAGCAGATGCCCGCATCTCCTATACGTAAATTGGTGCCTTTAAGCAATGAGGCTAAAGCTAAAGGGATTAAAGTCTACCATTTAAATATCGGACAGCCCGACCTGCCGTCGCCGGAAGAAGGTCTTAATGCTCTTAAAAACATTAATCTTACTACTCTTGAATATAGCCCCTCGGAAGGGTTATTGTCGTTGCGTAAAAAGTTGCAACAATACTATAAGAGCTTCAATATAAACGTTGATGTTGATGATATAATAGTTACTACAGGGGGTTCGGAGGCTGTGTTATTCGCATTCATGGCTTGCCTTGACCCCGGAGATGAAATTATTGTCCCCGAACCTGCATATGCTAATTATATGGCTTTTGCAATATCGGCAGGAGCTAAAATCGTGACTGTCCCTTCATCAATTGAAGAAGGTTTTGCTTTGCCTCCGATTGAACAATTTGAAGCATTAATTACTGAGCGTACTAAGGGTGTTTTGATATGCAACCCTAATAACCCCACCGGTTATCTATATACTCAAAAAGAGATGAATCAGATACGTGATATCGTCAAGAAACATGATTTATTCCTGTTCTCTGATGAAGTATATCGCGAATTTTGTTACACTGGAGCACCCTATATTTCAGCATTTCATCTCAAAGGGGTAGAGGAGCAAGTTGTATTGATAGACTCCGTGTCAAAACGTTATAGCGAATGTGGAATTCGTATTGGTGCGATAATTACGAAGCATCAAGAATTGAAAAAGAATGTAATGAAATTCTGTCAAGCACGTCTTAGCCCTCCATTGTTAGGGCAGATTGTGGCAGAAGCTTCTATTGATGCCTCAAAGGAATATATGTTGATGACATATAATGAATATGTAGAACGACGTAAATTCCTCATTGACGGATTAAATCGTATACCGGGATGTTATTCTCCGATACCTATGGGCGCATTTTACACGGTAGTTAGTTTGCCGGTTGACGATGCTGAGAAATTCTGTTCGTGGTGTTTAAAAGATTTCCAGTACGAAGGAGCTACTGTATTTATGGCTCCGGCTGCAGGTTTCTATGCCAATGCCAACCATGGAAAAAATGAAGTTAGAATGGCGTATGTCCTCAATAAAGAGGACTTGGCTCATGCACTTAAAGTTCTGAAAGAGGCATTGAAGGTATATCCTGGCCGCATAAATTAACATAAATTAATAAGTGCTCTACTAATTGCGTCTTAGATAACTTTCTATTCTTTAGGTCGTAAAAATGCGAATTGATTTATTTATAGCCCGTCGATTACGACTTAGCGATAACAATGGCAATCGCACCAAGACTTCTATTAAAATAGCAACAGCAGGTGTGGTTTTGTCAGTTATTATAATGCTTATAACAATTGCTGTCACGTCTGGCTTTAAGCATGAAATAATAAATAAATTAATTGGCTTTAATGCTCCAATCTCAATTAGCGCAGAAGTTCTCGATGTCTCAAGTTCTCATCCCATTATTAATGATGTTGAGGCAGTTGAGAAGATTGTGAACAATGTATTACCCAACGTATTGGTTGAGGAATCGGTGAAACTGCCTGCAATGCTTAAAACTGATGAAAGTTTTGCGGCCGTAGTTTTTAGTGGCTATAGCGATAACGGTCATGTCGATTTTATTGCCGATAATATTATTGCCGGAGATATTCCTGATTTTATAACGTATCCTAATAAGATTGTAATTTCTTCGACAGTCGCAGAAATGCTTGATATTAAGGTTGGAGATAAAATAAGCACTTGCTTCTTTGTGGCGGAAAGGATGCGCCTTCGCAATTTTGAAATTTCGGGAATCTACAATTCCGGTTTTGATGAATATGACAAGATTGTAGCTTATTCATCAATATCTACTTTAAAAAAAATCGCAGGAATTCCCGATGGCTCTGCAACTTCTCTCGAAGTGTTAGGTGTGGAATATGACGACATTGTCACAGCTCGCCAAGCGCTGCAACTTGCTCTAAATTCGGCATATTACGACAACAAACTTACACAATCACTTGAAGTTGATAGCATTATTAATACGGGCGCGATGTATCTTAATTGGTTATCACTGCTTGATACCAATGTCGTGGTGATACTTGTGTTAATGACAGCTATTTCTTCGTTCACATTGATAGCATCGCTAATAATACTTATCCTCGAACGTGTCAACATGATAGGTACATTAAAGATGCTTGGCGCAACTGATTCGGTTATACGACGAGTGTTTATTCTGCTTGACTTAAAAGTTCTGGTTAAAGGTCTTGTCGTTGGAAACATTGTAGCATTGTTGCTAATCATTTTGCAACAGCAATTTCAATTATTACCGCTTGATTCGGAATCATATTACATCTCATTTGTCCCGGTAAAGATTGAATTGTGGCAAGTTGCGGCACTTAATTTAGGTGCAATAATTGTTGCAACTGCCGTGATGATATTCCCATCGATGATTATTTCTCGTTTAAAACCCGCTACGATTTTGCGCTACGAATAGTTGTTTCGTCTATTTTGTTTATTTATTCGACTTTTTACCTTTTTTAGGTGTTATAATAAAAATTGCCTCAAAATTTTTATTAACTTTGTACTCATTCTCAATTAATTATTTTCTCATAAAACAGCATTTTAACTCAATAATTTTTAATGAGCGAAAATAAGAATATCGAACAACTGATTATCGAAGGAATTCAAGATAAAAAGGGTCATAACATCACAGTTGTTGACCTTAGCCATATTGAAGGTGCAGCCTCTTCAAAATTCATAATTTGTGAAGGTTCATCGACAATGCAAGTAAGTGCTATTGCTGATAATGTCCGCGAACATCTTCTTGAACAAAAAAGAGTGAAACCATATAATTATGATGGCTATTCCAATGCCGAGTGGATTGTCATTGATTATGGTGATATATTTGTTCATGTATTCCGTCCCGAGATACGTCAACGTTACAACCTTGAAGATTTATGGAGCGATGCCGTTGTATCTAATATTCCGGATTTGGATTAGGAGCAATGAAGCATTGTAAACAGACATTGCTTTTATGATAATCGATTTGTCGAACATTAGTAAAATGATATAACTATATTATGCCGGAACAAAAAAATAAAAAACAGATAAAATTCAGTATGTTTTGGATGTATGCAATCATCCTCTTTTTTCTT
This sequence comes from Muribaculaceae bacterium, assembly GCA_017536215.1. Lineage (GTDB taxonomy): Bacteria > Bacteroidota > Bacteroidia > Bacteroidales > Muribaculaceae > JAGBWK01. Next base: position 11,240 of record JAFXHY010000108.1, read on the forward strand.
TTCGGGTTATATTTTCTCGACGATAACTCCATTAATCAAGAGAAAAGCTATACTGAATTTGAGAATATTATAGCACCCAATGATACGTTGTCCAACAAACCATCGGGAATCCTCAAATTGGTTGTAGAGACTAATAATGATAAAGCAACAGCCTATTTGTCCGACTCGTTGGCAAGTACACTATTTAATCAAAGCCAATATACCCCGGGCTCTAATCAAGAGGTTAAGATTTGGGCAAATATTGGCGATGTAGGGGAGTTTAAACGCGATCTTAAAGCTTGGACTGATGCCGGACGTTTTGATGCTCCGGTTAAATATGAAGAAGGTGCAAATTTTATGTCGTATGTTTGGTCATTCGGTCCGATTATTTTATTAGTCGTATTTTGGATACTGATTATGCGTAGAATGTCGGGGGGTGGCTCCGGTGGAAATGGCGTATTCTCAGTTGGTAAATCCAAAGCCCAGATTTTCGATAAAGATAGCCCCAATAAAGTGACATTTAAAGATGTTGCCGGATTGTCGGAAGCGAAGACTGAAATTGAAGAAATTGTGGAATTTTTGAAAAATCCGCAACGATATACCGACCTTGGTGGAAAAATACCCAAAGGAGCATTGTTGGTAGGCCCTCCCGGTACAGGTAAGACGTTGCTTGCTAAGGCGGTTGCAGGCGAAGCGAATGTACCTTTCTTCTCCATGTCGGGCTCGGATTTCGTGGAAATGTTTGTTGGAGTAGGAGCATCACGTGTGCGCGACCTTTTCCGTCAAGCAAAAGAAAAAGCCCCGTGTATTGTCTTTATTGATGAAATTGATGCAGTGGGGCGCGCTCGTGGCAAAAATCCGAATATGGGAGCAAACGATGAACGAGAGAATACCCTCAATCAATTGCTTACTGAAATGGATGGTTTCGGGTCCAATAGTGGTGTGATTATACTGGCCGCTACCAACCGAGCTGATATCCTTGATAAAGCCCTCTTGCGTGCCGGGCGATTTGACCGACAAATATATGTAGAACTTCCCGACCTTAATGATCGTGTGGCAATATTCAAAGTTCATTTGAAGAAAATTAAAATCGACGATTCTGTTGATATTGAATTGCTCGCACGTCAAACACCGGGATTCTCAGGAGCTGATATCGCAAATGTTTGTAATGAAGCTGCATTAATTGCAGCCAGAAATAATAAGAAATCGGTAGAAAAACAAGACTTTATTGATGCTGTCGATAGAATTGTCGGTGGGCTTGAAAAGCGTTCAAAAATTACTACCGATGAGGAAAAGCGTTCAATTGCTATTCATGAAGCAGGTCACGCTACAATATCATGGCATCTACGTTATGCAAATCCCTTGATTAAGGTTACAATAGTTCCTCGTGGGAAAGCTCTTGGCGCAGCATGGTATCTCCCTGAAGAACGTCAAATTACTCCGCGTGAAGCTATACTTGATGAAATGTGTGCTACATTAGGTGGACGTGCCGCTGAAGAACTTTTCCTTGGGCGTATTTCTACAGGTGCGGTCAATGATTTGGAACGTGTGACAAAACAAGCTTATGCTATGGTGGTGTATTATGGCATGAGTGAATCTCTACCTAATATTTGTTATTACGATTCTACGGGGCAAGATTATGGATTTTCCAAACCTTATTCAGGTGAGCGCGCTCGTATTATCGATGAAGAAGTGTCTCGTATTATTGCAGAACAATACGAACGTGCAAAAAAGATTCTACAAGAACATGCATCCGGACACAATCAACTTGCCGATGTGCTTATCAGTCGAGAGGTTATCTTTACCGAAGATGTTGAAAAGATATTTGGAAAACGTCCATGGGCATCTCGTACGGAAGAAATTCTCGCTGCACGTACTGCAAATGAATCCGCACAAAATCAGGATGAAACAGAGATTTCTAATCCGGAAGATAACGAAGAGCCGAAATCTGAAGAATCAATCTGTATTGATGCGGATAATGTTAGCATAAGCTCCAACTCGGCAATATCAACAGATTCTGAAAATAGTGTTGATGATGTTGATCCCAAGGAAGTAAAATAGTATCTTAACATGGCTAAGGCTTGTAAAGTCATAATATCATTAATTTTTTCAATCTCATATTTATTAGTGTCGGCTGAAAATTCTGCCGGCACTTCATATGTTGTAGATGAAAAGGTTAATGATGCAGGATACGTAATAACCAATCCTTTTTTTCGTACACCGCCTATTGTCATTCCCGGGGATTCTGCGTCTAACAAAAATAATGCACTTTCTGTTGACTTCATATCGAAAGAAACCAATTATGCTGACTCAATATCGTTGGTGAAATGGGCTCCACAGTGGGCTCGCCAGTATCTTTCAACATTGATTAGAGGGAATATTGACCGAACGCATGAAAAGGTGTTGGATATGAGTTTTGCAATTACTCCATCATATACTCGTGAGGCAGGATTTGGTATTGGAGGGGCACTTACGGGGCTTTATAGAATAGACCGTACTGACTCTATAATGCAGCCCTCCGATGTGTTTATGTCAATTAATGCATCGCTCAATGGATTTTATGTGTTAACTTTTAAAGGAAATAATCTTTTTACCGATCGTCGCTCACGCCTTAGCTATAAAGTTGAGTTGTATCGCAAAAGTCTTGAGTTTTGGGGTATTAATTCCGAACAGACTGCCAATAACCCCCAATCAATGTACGACCGTCGTCAAATTGATCTTCAAGCCGATTATATTTATCGAGTTAACCGTAACTTTTATGCAGGTGTTTGTTTGAATGCTGATTATACCGATGCTCGTAATGTTAAAAATCCGGAGTATTTACTCAACGAGCGACCACAATATTATGTTACGGGTATTGGTCTATCATTTGAATTTGATACGCGTGATAATTTGCTTACACCAACTCGAGGATTACACTTTGCTTATCGACCGATGTTCTATTGGAAAGAGTTTGGCTCTGCTCCGGCATCATTCTTCAATCATACATTCATTGCTAATACCTATTTCAAACTTTGGAAAGGTGCAGTTCTCGCGTATGATTTATATGCAAGTATAAATACTTCGAATACCCCGTGGACTATGCGAGAAATGATTGCATCCGATGGGATTCGAATGCGAGGTTATTATATGGGCTCATATATTGACAATTGTCAAATTGCATCACAAATTGAATATCGTCAGAATGTGTATCGACGTTTAGGTGTTACTGCATGGGTTGGCGGGGCTACACTTTTCTCTGCGCTTAAGGAATTTAAAAATAAGGATATTAAACCGGAATGGCTTCCGAATTTTGGTGTTGGTATACGTTTTGAATTTAAACATAATGTTAATGCTCGTATTGACTATGGATTTGGCAGAAACACCTCAGGAATACTTTTCGCAATCGGCGAAGCATTTTAACTACCTTTGTTAATAAGTAAGTGAGACGACTGATTAACAGGCCGGGGGCTTTTTTACCCCCTTCCTTTTGATGGTTACATGAGTACCCAAAATATGGCAGCTATTCCACCGCCACCAATCATAAGCAGCCAATCAGGCCAATCCCAGGAATAGTCTTTGAGTTTGTCCATGAACTCAAGACAAGAAGCTGCTACCACAGCTGAGTAGATTGCAGTCCATGGATTGAAAGCGATCAATCCTACAACCAATCCTATAATAAGTCGTTTGCAACGATTTTTCTCTCTTAGAAATGAAATAATTTTGTATGTACATTCAAAACCGAAGTGCAAAATTTACGGTAAAAAAATAATAATATGAAAAACACCGCAGGTTTGCCAAACGGCTGGGGCGCGTAGCCCCAAAGAGTGAATTTGTAGAGAAACAAGCAATACAAAAAAAGGAGACTT
>JAFXHY010000109.1 GCA_017536215.1 Muribaculaceae bacterium
AGAATAGTAAAAATCCAAATCCGTACTTGCTAATTCCCCTACAAATCCACCAACTACATTTTTAGATGCAACAATACCATCTTTGCCAAACAGCACCTTTGTAGTGCCGCTGATGCTGACATTTGTGTCATCCAGCTTGCCTACAATACCTCCGATAGTCTGCATTCCGCTGATGTTTTTATTTTTCACTGCATTTTCACTTCCGAGCTGGAGGCGACCGCTACCCGAAAAGTGTCCTATGAACCCTCCGATATATTTCTCTCCTCTGAGAAATGAACTTACAGTGCAATTATCAATACAGATAGTGTAGCTACTTTTACAAGCTCCTATCAGACCACCGGCATAGTCACTTTTAGCTTTAATCGACGTGGTGACATCGCAACCGCTAATATAGCATACATTGCTTGTTGATACTATATTGCCTATCAATCCACCTGCATAATTTCCCGACGAATAGATAGGGGTCACATCTTGATTGGCATTCGAAATCTCATGAGTAATTTTGACCTTATCGATATTGAAATCCGAGTTATATACACAGCCTATAAGCCCTCCGACACAACTCTTGCCACTAATAGCAATCATTTTATCAGATGTCCCTGCCGTTTTAACTGTCAACGATGCATCCTCCAATTTACCTATAAGTCCGCCAATATTATTCGAATTGTCATATCCCGATTGAGAAGATATGTCGGTACGGTAATAGACATTTGAGACTTTTACATTTCCTTTAACCACCCCGGCTAAAGCACCGGCATTGTAACGAACATTTTTTATCGAGGCATTAATCTTCAAGTTTGAGATCGTCGCGCCATCACGAAGCACGGAAAACAATCCTTGATTAGAGTCGATAGTGTCATTTCCCGAGCCGAAATACTCAAAAGTGATTGTGTTATTTCCGCCATCGTAATTACCGGCAAATTCTTCACAACCATATCCTCGATTAGTATCGTTGAAGTCATATAGCACTTCAAATGTTGCGTCCTGCACGAAATATTGTCCTTTACCCTTTTCGGCATCATTCATAAGTTGGTACTTAAACATATCAAAATCCTCCGCCGATTTGATTCTATAAGGGTCGGTTTCAGTGCCGGAGCCTCCATCTTCGCCAAAGTAATATGTCGTCATTTTATAGTTCACACAATGAAGCATATTGTCCTTAAACTCCACATTGAGTTTCGACTTAAGAAATTCTCCTGCCGGAGTTTCACATGACATAATGTAAATACCATCGGCTATCCGAGTCATTCCCTCTAATGGCATCTTTATGATATGAACACCTTTACCACGATCCACACTTGCCAATATCGAGTACTCCTGATGCCCGTCTTGTGGCATCAAGTTAACCACAATTTGAGTAATATCGGGGGCTAACTCCAGATAATCGCTTGGCAGATAAAACATTGAATGGTCCTCATTGAGTTGAGACCCGATTTGGTTGCTGACCACTTCCTCATCGCTACACGATGCGAAGCCTAAGCCTAAAGCCAAACTCACTGTAATAATTGATATAAATTTATTCATTTTTGAATAGATAAAATTTACATATTAATTATAAAGCAAATCAATCATTGCGCATCTCCGATTTAAATGGGATAGCAAACTCTGCTCCATCGGGGATGTTCCATTTTTCCGATGCTCCAATTGCCCATGGATACGCTGCGGAGTTCTTCAAATCCTCTTTAGAAATAGTTCCACTGTCGTCGCCACTTATGTAGGTTCTATCGTCTAAAATCAAAACATCACTATATTTTCCCCACGAGCGATAAATTAGATTGGCTGTGTCAGAAACAGGATCACTATTCTTCCATATTGAGAGGCAACGACTTATTTCCGACTTACTTTCGGCGGTACCTACGAAATGACCTCCGCGCACCCCTGCCGTGTTAAGGCAGTCATACACTCTTCCATGGTCGCCCAAATGCCCAACGAGACCACCCACATAGTACAGGTTGTTTTTATCTTTAGCAACGACATCTCCTGCATTAACACATTGCGACACGATTACAGCATTTTCTTCCGTTTCGCAAATCATCGATGAAGTAGAAACACCACAACCGAAAATTGTTGTACCCATTCCCACGGCAGTGAACACGAGGCTTGTCCCACCTGTTGCAAATGCCGACGCAATAGATGCAACTGTCGTTGCTGCAATAGCCACGGCCGAGAGTGCGGTGTGAACTATATTAGTAACTTTCACTGAATTGCTCACATCATTAGCAAGATTGTCACGCTTATTATTGATATTGGCATTGATTATTGAATCATTTGAGCCTGTGGTATAATATTCAAGTTGACTATTAATCGCATCGACATATTCGGATTTAAGCGTAGTGTTACTAATTCCTTCATAAATTACCGCATTACCGTTTCCGCGCAATTCTGCGATTTTTTTATTTATCTCGGCTATTTTATCATTGGTAGTTTTACTTAAATCGGTCATCAATTGGTCCCATTCTTGTTCATCATAATGCGCCGCCCAAGGATAAATCGTCAATCCCGAATCAATCCCTGCCAAGACTACCGTGACACCAACGCTGACAGCCTGCGCAACGCGCTTTGCAACACCAACTGTAGCATCTATAACGCAACCTATAATCGGACCGACAAAGAGCGAGGAGGTCATATCCGCAACTATCATTACAGTAGAAGCGATGTTCAATCCCGAGATATCGTCAGTGTTGCCAAGCTCACCTACAATGCCTCCGATCTTGTCATATCCTGTCACCTTTCCGAAATTGCCACTATGATGGAACACCGAATAATTAGTTGCCAAACCACACACACCTCCTATATAAGAGCTGTTGCCATTGCCCGTTACCGAGCCATAGTTATGCGAAAAAGCAACTGAGCCGAACTCTGTTTTCGACACTAACCCCGACACAAAATTATTACCTGAGATATTTCCTGAATTCACAGTATTGTGAACTACGGCAAGCGATGTGTTGCCTACTCCCCCGGAAATATAGTCACCCTTGCCGGAGACATTGCCGGTGTTGTAGCCACCATAGCAACCGAATTGAGCCTCTCCGCAAAGTCCGCCGACATTGTTATTACCACTGACACTTCCCTCGTTTCCGCAATAGCGCAAATAGGTGTTATTGAACATCATTGGGTCGGACTCTGTCCCGGCGCCTGCCGCACGTGTACTTCCAATGATACCACCCACGCCGGTATATCCCGACACACTTCCACGATTTATCGACGACGTGATATAAGAGACTGTCGAGCCGCCAACAAGTCCGCCGGCTCCAATTCCGGCTGTTCCGGATTCAGAAGGATTAAAACGTCGGGCGCCGACAATTGTAGCATTGTTTTCGCATGAGATAACCTGTATCGTGTCGCAACTACCCACCATACCTCCGGCTCCGGAATAGTCGGATGTGACACTACATGTCGATGTCGTCTCACACTCGTTGATTGATAGATTAGTGTACAATCCTGTACCACCCACAATACCTCCGGCATTGATAGTGGCGGTAATGGTAGTGTCATCAACCTTGCATGAATTAATCATCGCCATTGCGTTCATGTCGAGGCAACCCAATATACCTCCCATCATCATCGTGTTACGCTCGCCAAGTTCGGTATATCCCGACACTACTGATGATGACACATTACAATTGTTGATAGTAGATGAAGTGCGCTTATCGCCGGATTGCAACACGCATCCTGCAACGACACCAACAGCAGCATCACCTTTAATCTCAGCCCCTACTATGTTTAAGCTCTCAATTTTAGCATCGAGCAGATAGCCGAAAAATCCCACTCCATTCATGTCGCGAGTCTTAGCCCAAAGATTTGTAATCGAGTGAACCGTGCCATCGGTAGAGGCGCCGATATATGTGCCACGGAATGGATTGGATGCCGTTCCTATCGGCATCCACCCGAAGTTGCTATCACTTCGATAGGATGCATAGTCCATATCAATATCGGCAACCTGACGATACACTGCTTTGGCAGCTAATTCATTCCCATCTTCAATAGCGAATGTCAAATTCAGCAGATGAGAGTAGCTTGAAATGATGAATGGATCCTCATCAGTACCACTGCCGTACATATTCATTTCCGAGTTATAATTACTCAGAACGTGGCTTCTGCCATTTTCAATTTTCACCGAGCAACCAAGACCATAATGAGCGGTCGGCGACTTCTTATTAAAAGGCTCGCCATGCTCATATTCCAAATAGAGCAAACTATATGTGCCATCTTTCAATCCTGTTTCCATCAAAATTGTGGGAACTGTATCTACATATACAATCTCCCCCTCGCGCTTAATAGTGGAGCCATCGGGCGCCGTCATGTAGCATGTGAACAACGAATCGGGAAATTCATGAAGACCAACAGGAATTGCTATTGCGCGATGCGCTCCCACAAAAATATCATTTCCATCTACATCTTCGGAAGGAACATTCATATCATCTTCACATGATATAATCCCAAAGAGCATAATCAAACTTAGAAATCGTACAAAAATTTTATTCATATTACACAAATTTTCCGCAATATAAATACATTTTTTTGAATAATCGTAAATTACTGATACTTAATTAAGAAATAATAACTAAACCTTATGAATAATCTAAAATTTCATAACCGGGCATAAGCCGATTGGATATCAAAAAAAATACACTTCACAAAATTCACGCCCCAATAAGGACCAAAAAGGACCAACCGAAATTCATATTATGAGATTACATTTGCAATAGTAAAACAATTTCAATAAATATTCTCGAAAATAATTGCAACTATTTATTATATCTATTAATC
>JAFXHY010000110.1 GCA_017536215.1 Muribaculaceae bacterium
AAACGAGTCGTCATGGCGAAATAGATTGTCTCGTCGCGGAAGTCAGTTCGATCACCGACAAATGTTCCCGCTGTTGAAGAAATCGCTGTCATGGCTACAGCGGCTCCTAACAACCAATTGTAGATTTTTTTCATCTTTTTAATTTAGAAATGTAAGTAAATATTAATCCTTATGTAATAATTTTTCTATTCTTCAAGCTGATAGTTTGATTCTTTGCAATTCAGATATATTTACGCAAACTATAATCCGGCGCAAATATAATTATATTTTTTTAACTACGCAACTTTTTACACCAACTAAAAGTGTTAAAACTCGGCCACCTTCCACCATCAAATTACCAAATGACAATAAAAACAACCCTCAACTACCAATTCTATCTACATTTATAACTTGCAATTCAAAAAAAAGAATTACTTTTGTAAGATTTATGGAATCTTTCACTTATCGTTGGTTAATCTTAATTATTTTGATTAGCGGAAAGTTGAATTTCCATTTCCCATATTGGCATGATTTTTGATTAATATTTTTTCAAATCACATTTGCCTCATTTGACATTACTTTAACTTTAAGCCGACAACATTTCAATATGAGAGTTACAATACATAGCGAAGGAAATAACATTTTAGTGATTTTAGCTTTAGCTCTTATCATTATCAACGTTCCATTATGGCTGACACTTAGCAACATTATAGCTCTTCCGATTGTCATCACCGCCGTATCGGGCGTACTGTTCCTTTTGGTGCTCAACTTCTTCCGTTCCCCTAAGCGTCATTTCCGTGGCGACACTACAAACGCCGTTGTTGCATCCGCCGATGGCAAAGTCGTTGCCCTCGAAGAAACTTTCGAAGATGAATTCCTCCACCAACGAGTCATTCAACTTTCAGTTTTCATGAGCGTATTCAACGTCCATGCCAATTGGTTCCCCGTTGATGGTAAAGTGATTTTCACGAAGCATCACAACGGCCGATTCATGGCAGCATACCTCCCAAAATCAAGCACTGAAAACGAACGCTCAACCGTTGTTATCGAGACTCCCAACGGACAACACATTTTGATGAGACAAGTTGCCGGAGCTATGGCTCGACGTGTTGTAACTTACGCCGAACCGGGCGACGACGCAAATATCGAAGACCACATGGGCTTCATTAAATTCGGATCTCGCGTCGACCTTTACCTACCTCTCAGCACTGAGATTTTTGTTAATATTGGAGATAAAACTCTTGGCGGACTCACTCTCGTTGGACGCCTACATCCCGAAAAACAATCATGATACGCAACATCCTAAACATGGTGCCTAATTGCATCACTCTACTCAACCTCCTTTCCGGGTGCATCGCTATTATTTTCGCATTTCAACCCACTACGCCCACCGCAGGTCTATTAGGATGGGAATGGGCTGCTATCATGATGGGAGCCGCGGCTATTTTCGATTTCTGCGATGGTGCCGCAGCTCGACTTTTAAATGCCAAATCAAATATCGGGAAAGAACTCGATTCACTTTCCGACTTAGTCAGCTTCGGAGTCGCTCCCGCACTTCTACTAATGAATGTACTTCTCCTTGCCGGAGCCGGCACATTTAGCTACATGGCATTATTTATTCCCCTAATGGGTGCATTGCGACTCGCCAAATTCAACGTCGACAACGAGCAATCAGTCACCTTCAAAGGTATGCCGATTCCCGCCAACGCCATCTTCTGGATTGGATTCGTCGCCGCTATGATGCAAGGCAAATTTCATCCTACCTTAGGCATTACTATCGCTTTAATCGCAGCAATGGGACTACTTATGGTCTGCAACCTACCCATGTTCTCCCTAAAAATGTCCTCATTCTCATTGCGCGAAAACTTTCTCCGCTACTTCATCGTTTTAGCAACTATAATATTCATCGCAACTCTCGGAATCGCAGGATTAGCAACCACAATCCTCCTTTACATCGCTATTTCTGCCCTCCAACGCATAGTTAAAATCACTACAACTTAATCTATATTATACTATAATATTATAATGGAATTTCTCATTATTCTATTCATTATATTCGTCGTCATTCCGGCGATACTACCTCGTCTACTATTATTCCTTGCAAAACGCAAAATGCGTAGCACAATGAATAAAATGTACGAGCAACAACAACGTCAACAACAGCAACAACGCCAACAACAGCAAAGCAACCATCCCAACGACAACACCTCACAAACTCGAAAAAAAATCAACAAAGACGTGGGAGAATACGTCAACTTCGAAGAAATCACCGACAACAATCCCTCGCAAAATATCGACAGCAGTAACTCCTCACAATCATCACCCGTCGAGCCTCAAATTTCCGATGCCGATTGGGAAGAAATAAAATGAAAAACGACTACTACATCTCGCGACTCTTCGAATTCCTACAGCAATTGGCGGCAAACAACAACCGCCAATGGTTTGCCGAAAACAAATCGCAATACATCGAGCTGCGACAACTTTGGGAAAACGATATCGACCGACTTATCGCCTACATGTCAACTTGGGACTCCCGACTATCCCACCTTTCTGCGAAAACAACCGCCTACCGCATTTATCGCGATATTCGATTCTCACCCGATAAATCCCCCTTTAAAACACATTTCGGCGCCGCATTCAGCCCCTACGGCAAATCCACCCACCGTGCCGCCCTCTACCTCCACATGGACAACTCCCCGCAATCCGGAATTTACGGCGGGCTGTGGTGTCCCGATAGCTCAATGCTCCGCAAAATCCGACGCGCGATAGTCGACAACATCGAAGAATTTGAAGACATCGTCAACTCTCCCGACCTCATTTCAACATTCCCCGATTGGTGCGGAGAATCACTAAAAACAGTCCCAAAAGGATACGACCGAAACCACCCTCTCGCCCACTATATCCGACTTAAAGACTTCGCTCGATTCGCTCATATCCCACGCCAACAATTCCTCAACCCCGATTGGCCCGAAATAATAGCCGAAAAATTCAGCAAAATTGCCCCGCTAATCCAATTCCTCAACTACTCCATCTCCGAAGAATAATTTTTTTGACTGACAAAAAAAATTATTAACTTTGTGACATACTACAAAAATCAACATCAAACATCCATCATATTATGGCTGAAATCAAAACTATAGGCATTCTAACATCCGGTGGCGACGCTCCCGGCATGAACGCCGCAATTCGCGCCGTCACCCGTTCTGCTATCTTCAGCGGACTCAAAGTAAAAGGCATATATCGTGGTTATCGCGGACTCATCACAAATGAAATCGTTGACTTCCACACCCAAAACGTATCTAATATCATACAAATGGGCGGAACGATCCTCAAAACTGCCCGTTGCAAAGAATTTCAAACCCTCGAAGGTCGCAAACTCGCCTACGACGTAATGCGTAGCCACGAAATCGACGCCCTCGTAGTTATCGGCGGTGACGGATCTCTCACCGGTGCTCGTATATTCGCCAACGAATTCAACTTCCCAATAATCGGACTCCCCGGCACTATCGACAACGACCTCTTCGGCACCGACTCAACAATCGGATACGATACAGCACTAAACACCATCATGGACTGCGTCGACAAAATCCGCGACACCGCAACATCCCACGAACGTCTATTCTTCATCGAAGTAATGGGACGCGACGCCGGATTCCTCGCACTCAACGGAGCTATCGCCGCAGGAGCTGAAGCTGCAATCATCCCGGAAATATCTACCGAAGTCGACCAATTAGCCGAACTAATCCAAAACGGATTCCGTAAAAGCAAAAACTCATCAATCGTACTCGTTGCCGAAAGCCCCGTGACAGGCGGAGCTATGGGACTCGCCGAACGTGTTAAAAATGAATACCCCGGCTACGACGTTCGTGTATCAATACTCGGACACCTACAACGCGGTGGATCTCCCACTGCCGTCGACCGAATCCTCGCTTCTCGAATGGGAGCCGCAGCAATCGACGCCCTAATGGACGACCAACGAAACGTAATGATTGGTATCAAAAACGACGAAATCGTTTACGTTCCTTTCACCCGAGCAATCAAAAAAGACAAACCAATCAACCGCAACCTCCTCGAAACACTTCGTCGACTATCAATATAATCCACATATACCACAACAAATAGCGAGAACCAACACGTTCTCGCTATTTTAATTATAACCATAACGTCAAAGAACTCTAATAACCGGTCACACACCAAACCAAAACCCTCGCAACTCAATTACAACACAAAATTACAACCTTGCCACACCAACAATGCGCCAAAATAATACACATCCCAATAAATACCACTCAATAAAAATCACATAAAATTTGCAAAACAAAAAAAAATACACTACCTTTGCCGTGCAAAAGCAGGGGTATTAGCTCATCTGGCTAGAGCGCGACACTGGCAGTGTCGAGGTGAGCGGTTCGAGTCCGCTATACTCCACTCGAGAAAACTCACCGCCCTAAAGCTGATTGCCTCGAATATTTTTGAATATTGAACGCTCAATTTAGAGCCGAAATATAGGTCCCATAGCTCAGTTGGTTAGAGCACCTGACTCATAATCAGGGAGTCCTTGGTTCAAGCCCAAGTGGGACCACACAATAAAGCACTTACATTCAGTTGTAAGTGCTTTTTTGTATATTGCACGGGATATTCTCTTGACTAATTTTTTGAAGCTTGTGAATATAATTTATTCGTAAATTAAACCTATTTACCTATTCATGGGCACGAGAAAGCAAAGCGAATACGATCTTTAGCTCTACGTGGCTTGACCCCGTCAGCCATATGTACTGACACGCTCCCACCCCTCGCAGCGTGCGAAGCACGGGAAAGCGCAGCGAAATAAATAACCGCGTGGTTGAGGGCTTTAGCCCGAAACCTCCGGATAGGATGCCACCCTCCAAAATCGTCTGCAAAGACGAGAACCCCGTCAGCCCTATGGAGCGAAGGCTTACCAGCCTTGATTATCCTTTGTTTACCCGTTCCCCAATCCGTCGAGGTGCTTGCTATTGGTTGTTTTTCAGCCATTCAAGGCGACGTTGGTCGGGCAAATGCGTCACTTTGAAGTGCTCAAAATTCACGTCAAACCCCTTACCATCCGGACAAGCGGCCATCACTCCCACCTGCATCGGAACATTATCCTGCATCCATGCATTTCGCATCATCGTGTAATTCACATCGTCGAATGAATAGAATATTTCCACCGCATCAAGTCGGCG
>JAFXHY010000111.1 GCA_017536215.1 Muribaculaceae bacterium
TAAATACTAATGATTGGTCGGGCAGTGATGGATAACCCACGGCCGGGCGAATTGAATTAATATTGTCGTTTGAAGCGTCTATATCGTAGTTCCAATCAATAAGGGCTTGGCGATGAGTGGCTTCAGTGGCGGCTTCAGCCAGGCGGTCGGCAACCGTGCGGTAGATGAGCCCTTTATATTCATCGGCGTCCGCCATCTTTTCAATCAGTTGTTGCATATTCATTCCCCCCGACACTGCAAATAGCCCTATATGGTCGGTGGGCTGGTTCTCATTCTGTCGACCTACAAAGTCGGCAAGCGCCAAACAATATTCTCCATCTACGTTGGCTTGTTGGCGCAAAGTGGGGATTGTGAAGGTGTCGGATGAAGTGTTAATTACTATCTCATCATCGTCGGTGGAATAGGCGGGAAAACTTGCTACAACAGCCTTTATACTACCAATCTCGGTGGCGATATGAGTTAGAGCCTCATCTGCATCGTTGAGCAATCGTTGAGCCTCTATAGCTTTTGCTTGATTGAGAGATGAAGGGGTGTTGTTGCAATGGTTGCAACTGCATTGATTCTTGTTGCCGGGAGCGAGAGATGCGTAAGATGCATCAATTTTCCACGCAGCAAGGAAAGCGCGCCAATTTATGAGCGGGCGTAGAGTGTCGATATTCCAATCGTAGAGATGTTTCTCGTTTATTATACGATTTCTAAGTTGAGCGTCGGTGTCGAATTGCCCTTTACGAGAGCGAGCATCTTCAATAGAGAGTAAACGGGGCGTAATTTCCGACATTGCTTGCATGCGTTTTTGCTCGGCTTGCAGTTGTTGTTCGGCTTCGATGCGAGTATCGTCGTCGATAAATGCTTTTATACGTCCGGGCATTTGAGCAGCGTCGTGAGTGTGAACCACCGGCGCAGAGTAGAGTGGTGCTATTTTGAGCGCGGTATGAAGGTCGGATGTAGTAGCCCCACCAATAAATAGAGGCATTGTCAACCCGGTGCGTTCCATCAAGCGTGCTACATTACACATTTCTTCAAGCGACGGAGTGATAAGCCCCGATAAGGCTACAATGTCGGCATTTTCTTTGATAGCGCGGTCAATAATTGTTTCTGCCGGAACCATAACCCCAAGGTCGATTACTTCATATCCATTGCAGCGCATGATTACCGATACTATATTCTTGCCAATGTCGTGAACGTCACCTTTGACTGTCGCGATTACAATTTTTCGACGAGTTGAACCATTGCTGTTGGCATCAGTTCTTTCTGCCTCAATTGTTGGGGTGAGGACATCAACGGCTGCTTTCATTGCCGAAGCGCTTTTTACCACTTGAGGCAAGAATATTTTTCCTTCGCCAAACATCTGTCCAACGCGATTCATCGCAGCCATCAACGGCCCGTTTATGACTTCTACGGCTGAGCCTATTTGTTGCAACGCTGCATTGACCAACAATTCTATATTATTGGTCTGACCGCGAGCTACGGCTGTAGAGAGGGCTTCTTCGGGTGATGTGGTGGATGCGTCTTCTATTTTAGCGCTAACCGAATGGGCGCAGTTATTCTTTTGTTGTAGAATGAGTTGCGCTTCTTCCACTAATCTGTCGGCAGCATCGGCATCGCTGTCGAGAATGACATCTTCTACACAACGAGTCAAACGGGGTGATATCTCATCGGGGGATGGTAGTGCTGCAGCATTCACTATTGCCATATCCATTCCCGCCGGTATGGCATGGGAGAGAAAATAGAGTGCATTGCTTCTCTCACAGTGTTATTGCCACGGAAAGAGAAAGATAGGTTAGATAATCCACCACTCACCTTCGCCCCGGGTAAATTGCACTTAATCCATCGCGTTGCCTCTATAAAATCAACCGCATAGTGGTTGTGCTCGGGCATTCCGGTAGCGATAGACAAAATATTCGGGTCAAAAATGATGTCGTGGGGTGAAAATCCGGCAATCGTAGTCAGCAATTTGTAGCTACGGGCACATATCTCAATTTTGCGCTCGTAGGATGTGGCTTGACCTTGTTCGTCAAACGCCATGACTACGACTGCAGCCCCGAAACGGCGTATAATTTTGGCGTGTTCAATAAATGCGTCTTCGCCGGCTTTCAACGATATTGAATTAACTACCGGTTTCCCTTGAATTGTTTTTAGTCCGGCAAGAATAACATTCCAATCCGATGAATCGACCATTGTAGGCACTTTGGCAATCTCAGGGTCGACCTGAGCAAGTCGGATAAATCGGCTAATGCATTTTGGAGCATCGAGCAATGCATCGTCCATGTTGACATCAACGATTTGCGCCCCCTTAGCTACTTGTGATTGAGCAATTTCAAGAGCTTCGTCGTAGTTCTCCTCTTTAATAAGACGAAGGAATTTTCGACTGCCTGCTACGTTGCAACGTTCTCCGACGTTGATGAAATTACTCTCTTCGCATATGTCGAGAGTATCAAGCCCGGCAAGTGTGAGTTTCGCTGCCGGAGCGAAGAGTTTTCTTGGCGCATATTTTGCGGCCTCATTAGCAATGGCGCGAATATGGTCGGGAGTAGTGCCACAACATCCCCCCACAATGTTGATTTGCTTTGACTGCAACATTGGCGCTAACGCATTTGTCATTATCTGAGGCGTTTCATTATATTTGCCCAATTTATCGGGTAGCCCGGCATTGGCATAAACAGATACTCGTGCTACGAGCTTTTGTAGGGTGTTTATATGCGAAATCATGCCCTCAATGCCAAACCCACAGTTAAGCCCGACGGCAAATGGATTGGCATGGGCAATAGTGGCGACAAATGCTTCAAGCGATTGGCCGGAGAGGGTTCGTCCGCTTTCGGTCAGCGTTGCTGAAAGTATTATGGGGAGGCGAGTCCCGGTAGCTTCAAAAGCAATTTCTGCTGCGTATATAGCGGCTTTTGCATTAAGTGTGTCAAAGATTGTTTCGATGAGAAGCAAATCTACACCCCCTTCAATCAATGCTTTAATCTGAGTAGAGTAGGCATCGACCATAGTATCCCAATCAATGTCGTCGCTGAGCGTGACAGCCATTGTCAGCGATTTATTTGTCGGCCCCACGCTACCGGCAATATAAGCTTGACGCCCGGAATTTTCTCGAATAGCTTCAACCTGCTCACGTGCAATTTTTGCAGCTGTTATATTTATTTCTGCTACGTAATCCGATAGCCCATAGTCCGATAGAGATATAGCGTTGGCATTAAATGTATTGGTTTCAATAATATCGGCTCCGGCTTCGAGATATTGCATGTGGATATTTGCAACAACTTGAGGAGCAGTAATGCAAAGTACATCATTGCACCCACGCAGGTTGATTTTCGACATTGCAAAACGTGTGCCGCGAAAATCGCTTTCCGACAGATTCAGACTCTGCAACATTGTGCCAAATGCACCATCAAGGATTATGATTTTCTTATCGGCAAGGTCGATAAGTTCTTGTGAACGTGCCGGAATTATCTGCATTTTGGACGATTTTGAAATTGTTCCTATTCGAGCAGTTATTTTGCGCTCTTAATTCTGCAAATTTACAAAAAATGTGCAAAATTACTTCTGTTTTATATGACATTTTGTACATTTTTCAACCATTTTTGAGATTATTTGTTAATAATTCATAGAAATAACCGGCATTATTTATGTCTTGGCCCTTAATTTCGATATTAATAGATGACTATTTGCTCTATGAAAAAAATTGTATGTATTATTATTTGTGTCACTACTTTCGTATTAGCCACGGCAGCAGATATGTTGTCGGTGCACCCCGATTCGTTGTCGTTGCGCACAATGACCGGCGATGAAATCCGAACGGCTAAACTACAGCAAAATCATAAGATATTTTATGTGGGTGATGGGGATAAATCATCAGCTGATTCAATCGCGCGAATGGTTTCGCTATTCTATGTCGACCAATACCGCCATTTTCAGGACCCTCAGGCGCCTTATTTCCTCTTTATGAGCAAAGATGCAAAGCTTGCAATGGGTATTGGTGGCTGTATAAGAATGCGAGCATGGGGGGATTTTGATGGGTCGTTACCGGTTAACGGTTTTGTCCCCTACATGATTCCCGTGCCGCGCGACCCTGACCAAATTCGCCGTATTGGTGGCACTCCTGCCGGCACTTCGTTATTCTTCAAAGTGATAGGACGTAGCGCTACCTTTGGCGATATGGTGGGATATATTCTTTGCGATTATTCCGGACCGGGAGATGTGCTTTTCAAACTTAAAAAGGCTTATGTTACTATCTCAGATTGGACAATAGGATATGCCGACACTTCGTTTAGCGATGTTGAAGCCCAGGCTCCTACAATCGATGGGGGAGGACAAAATGGGAAAATTGTGCATACTACATTGCTTCTTCGCTGGCAGCATGATTTTTCACCTCATTGGGAGATGGCAACATCGGTGGAGTTGCCACAGTCGCAAGTAGATGCTGATGGTGTGTCAACTAAAAAACTCGATGACTATCTTCCTGATTTGGCGGTATTCGGTCAATATAATTGGGGGCATAATGAGCATGTTCGTCTTTCCGGAATTCTTCGCTCCATTCCCTATCGTAATTTAGTGACGGGTCAACGTCACACTGTTGTTGGATGGGGTGTGCAATTGTCGGCTATCGCTTATCCGTGCAATCGTTTGGCAATATATGCCATGGCTAATACCGGTAGGGGCTATCAGAGCTACGTTGCCGATTTGTCTATCGGTTCTTACGACCTTGTTGCCGATGCATCTACTCCGGGACGACTATATGCCCCTTTGGCTGTCGGATTAAACGCAGGTTTTAAATTTAACATCACCCCAAGTTTATACACATGCGCCGCATTGGGCAGAGTAGGGTACTACCCTAAGTATAAAGTAGACGGCACGGATTATCGCTACGGACTTTATGGTGCATTTAATCTCTTTTGGGATATTACCCCGCGCTTGCAAGTAGGAGCGGAGTATTTAATAGGGTCGCGTCATAATTTTAATGGGCAGCACAACTATGCCAACCGCGTCGACGTGCTCTTTCAACTCTCATTCTAAGTGTAGCAAGAAATGGTAGCAGGAAAATACTAAAAGCGCTGTGTTGAATTCAACACAGCGCTTTTATTTTGTCGATCTGATGTCGAAAGCGTGAAAACTGATTATTCAGCAGCTTCTTCAGTAGCGGGAGCTTCAGCCTCTGCGTTAGCAGCAGCTTCTGCTTCAGCCTTAGCAGCAGCGAGTTCAGCTTTTTTCTTAGCTACGACCTCAGCTTTAGCTTTGTTCTTTGCTTGTTCATCGGCAAGACGAGCTTTCGCGTCTTGAGCTTTCTTGTCAGAAAGTGAAGACTTAACAGCGTCAACAGCAGCTTGTTTTTTGTTTTTCCAAGCTTCGAAACGACGTTGAGCTTCTGCTTCATCAAAAGCACCTTTCTTAACGCCACCTTGGAGGTGTTTCATCAAGAGAACGCCCTCGTTAGAGAGGATAGTGCGTACTGTGTCGGTGGGTTGAGCACCAACGTTTACCCAATACAAAGCCCGTTCGAAATTCAAAGTTATTGTAGCAGGATTAGTGTTAGGATTATAAGAACCTATCCTTTCAATAAATTTACCATCTCGTGGTGCTCTGCTATCGGCGATTACAATAGGATAAAACGCGTAGTTCTTGCGACCGTGGCGTTGTAATCTGATTTTAGTTGCCATTAATTAAAAAGTTTAAATTGATTTGATTTGGTTTTGTATTGTTTTGAAGCGGCACAAAGTTACAACTTTTTTCTCGTTCCTGCAACTTCCGCATCAATTTTATTTTGCGAAGGCTGAAACATAGCTGAAACATTTTCCGTAATATTACAATAAATTACATAAAATTTCATGCCTTTCCACATATTTTCATGAAATTTCCCCCGCAATTAAAAAGGTAAACGGCCGACATTTGTGCTTGTAATTGCTTAAATGTCAGTCGTCTATTTTGCGGAGTGAGGGGGATTCTTTCTTCGAAAGCGACTGCGTCGATAACGAACCCGAGGGTTCTCATCCCCCTTAGGGATTCTTTGCGGAGTGAGGGGGATTCGAACCCCCGATACGCTTTTGGCGTATACACGCTTTCCAGCAGTAGCGTGCCTCTCCATAGTTGGCTTATAATAAATAAGTTAACTATCGCTTGGATTTGCTCGCAAACATTTCGCAAACATTTCCTACTGCAAATTTACGAAAAATTCTTGATACTACAATAACTTTTCTTATTGAGTATCACCTTTTTTCTTATAGGAGATGCCGTTTTCCAATAGCAGCTCTTTCAGCCGCCAAATTTCTTCTCGCAATTCGGCGTTGTCGGTGCGCAGTTTTTTCGCTTCCTTCTCCATCTCGTCGAAGCGGTCGCGCCAATACTTCGCATCGCGCACGGCATCTTCTCTCGCCTTTTCCATCGTAACCCCTGCCGCCGATGCAAGCGACATAACCCGCTTCAATACTTCGGGGTCGTTTATCTTCAAGTCGGACGCTGTGTTATTGCTTCCGACTATTTCCTTTACTTTATCCTCCGGCACTTCGTAATCCGATAAGTCTGCGTCAGGGAACACGCTCTGCAAATCATCTATACGCTCGTCGGGAAAAGGGTTGCGCCACTTCTCCACGCTCGACAAGAATCCCTGCGTTATTTTTAGCTTGTCGGCGAGTTCTTTCTGCGTGATTTTATACGCTGTCCTTAACTTTTTGAGGTCATATCGTGCCATAGCTTTAATATTTTTTGAGATTTTCCACGCAATAATAGTGCTAATATTGCGTATTATTTAGTACGTTTGCACTTAAATCCCTAATCGGAAATTGTGTGCAATAAGACTTTTTACGATGCAAAATTAGTAATTATTGCGTAATATATAACGATTATTGCACCAATAAATCCGCTTATTGATTGTTAAATATTGTAAAATCTCAAAACCACAGGAAGATATGACCTTCAAAGAACTCTATCAGCAGACCAAGGAGCAACCAAGCCCGGCACAGGTATTCATTCGCGAGATAGCAGACGCTACCTGCCGCGAGGAATCTACCGTGCGTCAGTGGCTATCGGGCACACAGGTGCCGAATGCCAAGGCAAAGGAGCGCATCGCTGAAATCCTACACAAGCCCGTAGGCGAACTTTTTCCGCTCGATGAAGCAACAACCGACAATGACAACGAACAATGAAAGCAGAAGAACCTAAAATCACCCTGTCAGGTCGCTACTCCATCAATGAAACGTGCGAGCTTCTCGGCATACACCGGGATTCGCTCTACAAGTACACACACGCGACCTGTGAAATCAAGTGCGGCTGGCGCAAGCGCGGCGGTCGCCTCGTAAAGTATTATCTCGGCTCTGAAATACTCCGCTATTGGAGAGCCAACGCACATCTTTAACTTCATATAATCTCTCTGAAATGACACGAATAAACAACGATATCAAACACACCGAGGCACAACAGCTCAATGCTTTTCTCGAAACCCTTTCTTACATTGAAAGGGTCGAGTTCGTAACCTCGGTGGTTAAGCGCGTAGGCGTGAAGCGTCAAACATTCATGAACTGGAAAGCGATGGCTTGCCGCATACCCGACCACGCTAAAGAAATAATCGAGAGCGAAGCCGGGCAGATCATCTTTGACTGCACCGACCCACTTGTAACATCTTGACATTATGCCACGAATTTCTCAACGCACAGTCGAAGCAGTCCACGAATTAAGCATCGTGGACGTTATCGAGCATTATAATATCGAACTGAAACGGTCGGGAAGCAACTACATTGCCTGTTGCCCGTTCCACAACGAGCGCACCCCCTCTTTCAGCGTCAGCCGGAGGCTGAACGTCTGCAAGTGTTTCAGTTGCCTTAAAGGGGGCGGGCCCGTCTGGTTCGCTATGGAGTACAAGGGGCTGGACTACCGGGAAGCCATCGAATCGCTCGCCAAAGCACATAATATCCCTATTGAATATGAAAAGGACGAGCGAAGCGATGCGGAGATAGCCGCCGAGAAGAAGCGCGAGGCTCTACGCATAGCCCTTGAAACCGCCCAGGCGTTCTTTGTCGAGCAGTTCTATGCCGACAACGAAGAAGCCGAAGCAGCGCGGCAATACGCTTACAGCCGTTGGGATAAGGAGTATTGCAAGCTGTTCGGCATCGGCTATGCTCCGAAATCTTCAAAGGCGTTTCTCGATTATATTGCCAAACGCGCCATCGACATCAATCTCTTGCTTGAAGTCGGGCTTGTTGGCAGAAACAAGGAAAACGGACAGCTCTATGCAATGCTCCGGCAGCGCGTTACCTTGCCGGTCAGAAACCGCACTCGCTCCCTTGTTACTTACTCCGCAAGGTATATCGGCGACAACCCCGATATTATGAAGCGGAGCAAGTATATGAACCTCGGCGATTCTTCCTTATTCCGAAAATCCGAAACGCTCTTTGGCATAGACGTGGCGGCAAAGGCAGCGCGAGAATCCGGGCATTTCGTTGTCGTAGAGGGCGGTCCCGACGTTATGCGCTTGCAGATAATAGGTGTTCAGCAAGCGGTGGCGACCTTGGGAACCGCTATGACCGACAAGCACCTTGCCCTGATGAAGCGCGTGTGCGGCTCCATCTGCTTTATCCCTGATTCAGATGCGCCGAAAGAGAAGCTGTATGGTGCCGGGGTATCTGCCGTTATGAACAGCGGCAAGCTCGCTATGGCTCACGGCTTCGATGTCAGCGTCAAGGAGATACCGCGCACCGAGGAAGACGATGCCGCCGAGGTCAAATATGATGCCGACAGCTTCATCACGTCGACGGAGATTTACCACGGTTTGGAGAGCGTTCCTTTTGTGGTGTGGTACACCCAAAAACGCCTCCAAGGTGCGACCACCTCCGAACTTCAAGCCGAAGTTATGGCGGAGGTGGCGGAGCTGATGCTGAACATCACCGACGAAAATCTCCGGGAAATGTATCTCGACAAGTTGAGTAAGCTCGTCGGCAAGATGAAGATGTGGCGCGATGCCATAAAACGTGCCGGGCGCAAGATCAAAGATGCCGAGAATGTCAAAGCCGACTGCGACGGTATGCCGCCGCATATTCTCGCCTCGCTGCGCCGCTGTGGGTTCGTACCCAAGAACGGCTGCTACTATGCGCCCGACGACGACTGCAATCTCGACCGCTGCTCTAACTTCATATTCGAGCCTGTGCTGCACATTAAGAACAAGCAACGCTCGACGCGCATCTTCCGGCTCATAAACACCAAGGGGGAGGAAGATGTGGTAGAGTTCGCTTCAAGCGACCTCGTTACCACACGCGACTTCAACAAGAAGCTGTTCGACCGCGGCAACTTCGTATGGCGTGGTGATGCAAAGACACTCACGGCCATACAGGAGCATCTTCTTGAAGTTACGCCCTCCGCAGCCCTTATCGAGATACTGGGCTGGAATCCCCAGGAGGAATTTTATGCCTTTTCCAACGGCATATATACCGGCGGCAAGTTCCGACCAACCGACAAACTCGGTGTCGTGGCCGACGGCTCGAAGCATTATTTTCTCCCGGCATTTTCGGAGCTTCATGCCGATAACGAGCTTGGGTACAGCTTCGAGCGTCTGTATAGCTGCAACCCGCAGGGTGCAACATCACTCCACGAATTTGTCGGGCAGATTATCAAGGTCTACGGCTCCGGCGGTATGATCAGCTTCGCGTGGACGCTCGCTTCTATCTTCCGCGACATAATATTTGCCAAGTTCAAATATTTTCCGATGCTTAACCTTTTCGGTCGCAAAGGTTCGGGCAAGACGGAGCTTGCCCGCGCTCTCTCGTCGCTTTTCTACATACTGCCGAGCACTCCCAGTTCGTGCTCGAACACATCTATCCCGGTCATTGGCTACAACCTATCCCATGCCCGAAACTCCATCTTTATTCTCGACGAGTTTTCAAACGACCTTATGCCGCAGCGTATTGACCTGCTCAAAACGCTGTGGGGCGGCACGGCTCGAAGTAAGATGGAGGACGGAATACCTATCACTATTCCTGTTACTTCGGGCGTTATCCTCGCAGGGCAGTATAAGCCCGAAGACGAGGCTATCTTCTCGCGCTGCATACATCTTATGTATTCGCAGACTTCGTTCACGCGAGAAGAAAAGGAGAATTTCAACGTACTGCGCGAAATGGTGCTGCACGGCAACACACATCTGCTTCTGCCGCTACTCGACCTGCGGAGCGTGTTCGAGAGCGGCTTCTTTCAGTCGTTCGACATTACGCTCAACGACGTACTGGCGAAGCTCGACAATGACAAGGTCGAAGACCGAATACTCAACGACTGGGTCATTGCCCTTGCCGCGTTCCGTGTGCTCGAAGCACACATCGAAGTGCCGTTTACTTACAATGACCTTTTCGATGCCGTTGTCAACGGCATACGCTATCAGAACGACCAAATAAAGAAATCTTCGGACACCGCCAACTTTTGGCTCGACCTCGATTCTTTGCACACCCAGGGCAAGGCAAAGGAAAAATGCCACTTCGTCATCAAAAGGCTTTCGTCGTTCACTCCGCTTAAACAGGATAAGCGGGAGTTCGTGGAGCCGAAGCGCATCATTTTTCTTAATTTCAAGGCTATCCGCGGCATCATGGAGATGCGCTACAAGCAGAAGACCGGCGCAACGCTCGATATGGCGACCCTCGAATCCTATCTTAAATCCCTGCCGCAGTTCCTTGGCATCAAGCAACAGCGTTTCCAGATCCTCCGCACAAACGGAGAGCTGGACGAGGAATTTAAGACGGAGAACGGTCAGACGAAGAAGTATGTCAACAGCAATGCCGCTTACGCTCTTTGCTTCGACTACGACAGCCTGAAACGCACTCTCGACCTCAATCTCGAAACATACCGCATGACCGAAGCGGAAATGTCTGCCGAGGTCGAGGAAGAAGCCGAGGCGACGGAGCCACCGGCCCCGTCTGCGGCTTCCGCACCCTCCGCTCCTGTTCAAGATACTCTTTTCCCGGAGCGTGAGGATAAGGAAGATATGCCATTCTGATTCACTCCGTTTCATCGAAGCCATGCAGTTTTGCGTGGCTTTATTTTTGCCCTTTTCAGGCGATTTTTTCAAAATCTCCGCCGAGGTGAGTAGCCCGCAACGATGTTA
>JAFXHY010000112.1 GCA_017536215.1 Muribaculaceae bacterium
AAGTAAACTTCACATTTTTCGCTCGTTGTTGTTATATTTGCATTATCCTTCAATCCTAATACTCTCAGTCGATGAAACTCAATATCAGCAATCTCAATATCGTCGGCAATGCCGAAATCAATATTAATGGTTTGGCTGTAATTGCCGGAGAAAATGGCACGGGGAAAAGTACGGTAGGGAAAACTCTATTCGCAACATTAAAAGCCATAGCAGCGATGCGTAGAAATATATCTACAGCTCGCGAAAAAGCCATCACTGATCTTGCCGACCCGATATTTTCACGAATATATAGATTGCGTCTCACCGCCGACAACTCAGAATTGGATTTAGCATATCCCACTTCCCGGACGCTCTTCATCAATGAAATATGCTCGTTGACAACTGCCGATGATGTCAATAAATATTTTGCAAAAGCTCTTGACGCTATCTGCGACAAATCGGTCTCCGATGCGCTTCGCGACGAGATAGAGGCGTTAGCTTCATTTATAAACCAACCGGCAGAAACTTCAATCGATTTATCGCTGGCGTTGAATCGACTACTTAGGAGTGAATTCCTCGGAAATATTTCATCTGAAAATCCCGACGGAAAATCCCAAGTAACTTTCTCCGATGAGATGTCGGGGATGTTGATAAGCTATAACATAGAACAAAACGAACCTTCGGTGATTAAATGCGATGGGCAATCAGCGTTTCGCGATGTAACATATATCGAATCGCCACTCTATTTACATCTTCTCGATATACTTGGCAAGGTATCGGGAGCGCAATTTTTCGACAAAACTAATCCCGCGACTTCAATGATGCTTCCTGCCCATGTTGCCGATATTGTCGAAAAAATTGAGTCGTTAAAATATGCCTACGATGTCAAGACAATAAACTCTCAGCAGGTGTCGTCGACTCTCGCAGAGATTGCAGGCGGCGAATTTTTCTACGACACATCGCGCCACGCTATTATGTTCCGCCAAGGCGACAACAACATCGTACCGCTCAACGTGGCATCGGGAGTTAAAAGCCTCGGGTTGCTCCATATATTACTTGACAACAAAATAATAGGTCCCGATCGTCCGCTTATATGGGACGAACCGGAAAACCACCTCCACCCCTCATGGCAAATCAGACTTGCACAGTTCCTTGTTATGTTAGCGGCACAAGGAATTCCAATCGTCGTGTCAACCCACTCTCCCTATTTCATTCAAGGAATACGACATTATGCGGTAAAACTTCATGCAGAGCATTTTGTTGACTATTATCTGACAGAGATGGAAGGGGCAACATCCACAACCCAATGCGTTAACGATGACCTCAATCGTATATTCATTAAACTTGCTGCTCCTCTTAATGAAATAATGGACCTTTCGGAATGACACCTCGCGACCTATTCAAAAAGCTACGAATGCAGCATCGCTCGTTGGTCAGCCCTCTGTGCCGACTACATTCTCTGTGTCAATCCGACTACCATTGCAATCGCCCTACAAAAACACCCGTAATAAATTTCGACAAAATCAAAGAGCAATATTGCAAAAAGAGGAATATAATTTACATGCCACCGTCGGTCGATGCTATATCAATATCTCAATCGGGAAACACATTTTGCTTTATCGAGTTGAAGAGTTGGGTAAAATATCTTGTTCACACTAAGCACGACATCAGTGCCGGCTCTATAAATAGGCAAGTGAAAAGGTATCATTTCCGCGAAAAGTTGCAATCGAGCATGAAAATATGCACCGAAATGTCGGACCGCGACTTTTTCAAAGTCAATAATTTCGCCTATCTTATAGTGACCGATGCCGAAGCCCAATTACGTATCGATGCGGCAAAGAGTTTTGCTTTGGCAATGTTTTCACTTGCCGAGACCTCGTCGCGCAAGTGGCGTCCGGAATGCATTGCTGCTACCGACCGCGCAATATCCAAATTCCGCGGTATCAACGTAAGGCACATCTCTTGCCAAGATTTCGACAAAGTAATTGCCTCTTTATAAATTATAATAAGGAGTTTTTAGCCATTATTGGGGCAATCAATAGCAAAATAATGATGGTCGGCGGTACATTCTTCAAGTCGATGGTCGATAATGATATGACGATTAGCCATTGAAGCAATACGCGACATTTCGTGGGATACAAGTATTATCGTTGTAGAGGGTGCTATCTCGGAAATAATTTCGTAGACACGATGTTCAAATATTTTATCAAGATAGCTGAGTGGTTCATCAAGCACAAGAATTTGCGGAGAACGGATGATTGCGCGAGCAAGTAGAGTGCGTTGCAATTGCCCTCCCGACAATCTATCGAGAGTGAAATCTCTACGTTCTTCAAGCCCTACGGTAGCAATAGCCCGCTCTATCAATTCCGAACGCTGAGCTGCGGTAATATCCTTTTTTGCGATTAATCCTGAAGTGATTACCTCCTTTACCGTGATAGGGAATCGCGGGTCAATCATATTTTTCTGCGGAAGGTATCTGATAGGAAGGGCGTCAACCTTGTTTCCACGATTGAAATAATTAACTGCACCGGAAGTAGGTTTAATGAGTTTGAGAATGATACGCAACAGTGTCGTTTTACCTCCGCCGTTAGGTCCTGTAATAGCGAGAAAGTCCCCTTTATTAATTGTCAAATCAACATTTTCAAGTATAACCTTACCCCCGCGCTGCAATCCTATATTTTCGAGCGTGATGATAGTATCACCGGGCTCGTGGATACGCGAATTGTGGTGCAAGCAGTGATCATTACAATGATGACCGTCGGGGACGTTATTGTGAGAGTGCATCGGCAAGGATGTTAAATTGGTGAATAAAATCGCTGTCGAGAGGATTTATCTGAACGACGTCGATACCGAGCTCTTTGGCAATATTCTCGGCTTGTCGGGCATCGAAATTTTGCTGAATAAACATCACTTTAACTCCGGCTTCAACGGCATTGTTGTGTGTATCACGAATTTGACCCGGAGTCATCTCCTTATTATCTTGTCCTATCGCAATTTGAGACAAGCCATAATCACGCGCAAAGTAGGACAATGACGGGTGCCAAATTAAAAACGCTTTCGTATCGGCTTTGTTCAATTTTGAAGATAGTACACTATCAATTGAATCTAATCGTGCAACAAGGCGATTATAGTTGGCAGTATAAAATCCTTCGTTAGCCGGGTCAACATCAATGACCACAGCAAGCATATTTGCTGCAATGATTTTGATATTGGGCACTGAAGTCCAGGTGTGAGGGTCGGCAACGGAATGTACATGATTGCCATGGGAATGTGTGCCATAAATCAATTCTATACCCTCTGATGCATCTACAAAGAGAAGGTCGGGGTTGGACTGGCTGATACGCTGAGTGAGCGTCTGCTCAAAATGCAGATTTCCGGCTTTAATATAAGCGTCGGCATCGCTAACGGCGCGTATATCGTTAACAGTCACTTCAAACGACTCGGGATTGGCATTAGAATGCATCAATGTGACTACATCTATAGAGTCGCAGGTGATTTCATTCAAAATTGCTGCATGGGGAGGCAAACTCACTGCAATTGATTTACGCATAGATGTGGCATCGGGTTTGCACGAAGTAGCCCCCAAAAATAGCCCGAGAAATATTACAAATGGGAAAAATGCACTTTTCATATCGCAAATTTATAAAAAAAATATCATTAAGCGTTTGAAAAATTACGATATTCACTATATTTGCAACACAAAACATAAATACAACAAAAATGGCTCATTCACAACTCGACCAACTTGATGTAAAGATACTGCAGATGATGACAAGCAGTGCACGTCGACCGTTTCTGGAGATAGCTCGCGAATGTGGGGTATCAGGAGCGGCAGTACATCAACGCATTAGCAAGCTACAATCATCGGGAGTGATAAAGGGCACAGAATTATTGGTTGATCCTTCGGCTATTGGATATGAAACTTGTGCCTATATGGGATTCTTCCTCAAGGACCCGTCGACCTTCGATGTTGTAATAGAAAAATTAAAAGAAATTCCGGAGGTAGTAGAGTGTCATTTCACTACCGGGCAATATGATCTTTTCATAAAGATTTTTGCTCGAAATAACGACCATCTTCTCCATCTCATTCACGAAAAATTGCAAAACCTCGGATTGTCGCGCACTGAGTCGCTAATTTCATTTAAAGAAGTGTTTAAACGCCCGCTGCCGATTAACGACAAAATTGATTAATTATAAACTGACAGAGTTGCATCTATATAAATTAACTTAATATGACATTTACATTTAATATAATTTCCGACGAAGTCGAAAACTTCAAAAGAGTAATCATTGTTGACGCTAACGCTACATTCATGGAGCTTAAAAATGCTATATGCGAGAGTGTAGGCTACGACAAAAATCAATTTTGCTCTTTCTTCCTCTGCGAAGGAAATTGGGAAAAGACACGCGAAATCACAATGGAAGATATGGGGTCGAACTCCGATGAAGATATATATTTGATGGAGGACTGCGTGCTTGCCGATTTTATAGAAGATGAAGGTCAACGCTTGATTTTCAACTTTGACTATCTTACCGACCGCTCTTTCTTTATGGAAATGAAAGAAATGACTCCCGGCAAGACTCTCAAAGATCCTCTTTGCAGCATCTCTCGTGGCACTCCTCCCCCTCAGATTGTTGAATTCGATGAATTCAATGCCAAACTTGACGCTCAAGCCACTACCGATGCCGGATTAGATCTCGGTATCGATGACGAATACTACGGAGAAGCGTCATTCAATGACGACGAATTCGACGAAAGCGGATTTGAAGTTACCGACTTCAATGAATAACATCCACGCATAAGAATTAACATTTCATAAAAAAGTCAAGGCTTGCGCGAGCCTTGACTTTTTTTATAACTGTATTAACAATTGTATGTTCTATAATTCTTCTAAAAAATACAAATTAGTGTGCATTTGTATCAAAGAATGACGCATTTATTTCATCACAAAGCTGTGAATAATGCTAAATTTGCGTTAACATATAAGACTTTTCTAAAAATTAACAAATCTAACTTATACATAAATTATCATGAAAAAGTATCCAAAAATTGGTATACGTCCCACTATCGACGGACGTCAAGGAGGCGTAAGAGAAAGCCTTGAAGAGAAAACCATGAACCTCGCTAAAGCAGTGGCAGAACTCATCAGCAAAAATTTACGCCATGGAGATGGCACTCCCGTTGAATGTGTAATCGCCGATGGTACTATCGGTCGCGTAGCTGAAAGTGCTGCGTGTGCTGAAAAATTCGAGCGTGAAGGTGTTGGTGCCACTATTTCCGTTACATCTTGTTGGTGCTATGGCGCAGAGACTATGGATATGAACCCCTATTGGCCTAAAGCAGTATGGGGATTCAACGGCACAGAGCGCCCCGGCGCTGTATATTTAGCAGCTGTTCTTGCCGGTCATGCTCAAAAGGGTTTGCCCGCTTTTGGCATCTATGGTCGTGACGTTCAAGATTTGGACGACAACACTATTCCCTCCGACGTGGCTGAAAAGATATTGAGATTTGCTCGCGCTGCAATTGCCGTTGCTACAATGCGCGGTCGCTCTTACCTTTCAATGGGCTCCGTTTCGATGGGTATCGCAGGATCTATCGTCAATACAGATTTCTTTGAGGACTACCTCGGTATGCGTTGTGAATCTATCGACCTTACTGAAATCATTCGTCGCATGAGCGAAGGCATCTACGACCACGAAGAATATGAAAAAGCTATGGTTTGGACTCGCGAGAACTGCAAAGTGAACGAAGGTGACGACTTCAAAAACCGCCCCGAAAAACGCAAAACTCGCGAACAAAAAGATGCCGACTGGGAATTTATTGTTAAGATGACAATTATCATGCGCGACCTCATGATTGGCAATCCCAAGCTCCTCGAAATGGGCTTCAAAGAAGAAGCTTTGGGTCACAATGCAATTGTTGCCGGTTTCCAAGGTCAACGTCAATGGACCGACTTCTACCCCAACGGCGACTTCTCGGAAGCGCTCCTCAACACCTCATTTGACTGGAACGGAATACGAGAAGCGTTCGTGGTAGCAACAGAAAACGACGCTTGCAATGGCGTTGCAATGCTATTCGGTCACCTTTTGACAGGCACTGCCCAAATGTTCTCCGATGTGCGCACCTATTGGAGTCCCGAAGCCGTGAAACGTGTAACCGGCAAAGAACTCACCGGACTTGCTTCCAATGGTATTATCCACCTCATCAACTCCGGCGCAACAACTCTCGACGCTACCGGCGCAATGACTGATGCCAACGGCAATCCTATAATGAAACAAGTAGGTGATGTCACTGAAGAAGATGTGAAAGGTTGCTTGAAAGAAACTATCTGGTATCCCGCCGACCGCGACTACTTCCGTGGTGGAGGATTCTCTTCTCATTTCCTTTCAAGAGGTGGCATGCCTATGACAATGTCGCGCCTCAATCTCATCAAAGGGCTCGGTCCGGTTCTCCAAATTGCTGAAGGTTGGACAGTAGAAATCGATCCCGAAATTAACCACGCTTTGGATATGCGTACCGACCCAACTTGGCCTACCACATGGTTCGTTCCCCGTCTTTGCGACAAACCCGCATTCCGCGATGTTTATTCTGTGATGAACAATTGGGGTGCTAACCACGGAGCTATATCTTATGGTCATATCGGACAAGACCTCATCACTCTTGCTTCAATATTGCGCATCCCCGTTTGCATGCACAATGTAGAGGAAGACAAGATGTTCCGCCCGGCTGCTTGGAATGCTTTCGGTATGGACAAAGAAGGTTCCGACTACCGCGCTTGCCAAAACTATGGTCCTATCTATAAATAATTGATTGCAATGGCAACATCAGAAAGTATAAATCAATTTGTAGAGATGGCTCGCCGTGTTGGACAGGCCGGATTGACAGTGTGTAGCAG
This sequence comes from Muribaculaceae bacterium, assembly GCA_017536215.1. Taxonomy (GTDB): domain Bacteria; phylum Bacteroidota; class Bacteroidia; order Bacteroidales; family Muribaculaceae; genus JAGBWK01. Next base: position 6,876 of record JAFXHY010000112.1, read on the forward strand.
TGGAAATCTATCTGTTCGCCACGAAGAAGAAGTATTAATCTCCGGGACAGGCTCTTGGGTGCCGGAGCTCACTGCCGACCGCGTGTCGGTGTGCCGTCTCAGTGATGGCGAAGTGCTAAATGGCATTCGTCCGTCGATGGAGTCGGTATTCCACATGGGTGTGATGCGTGAGCGCGAAGATGTGGGCTGCGTGCTTCATTTTCAGTCACCCTACGCAACAGCCGTAGCATGCATGAAGAATCGTCCTACTAATTTCAATTTCACTGCCGAAT
>JAFXHY010000113.1 GCA_017536215.1 Muribaculaceae bacterium
AATCGTTTCATTTTGTTTCAAGTTGTATTATATAATCAATGTCTTTTGGAATTTCTTCAAGATGCAAGATTACAGTGTTTTCCTTACGGTTTTGGGTGAATTTCACCGGTTTATGTCCATCAAAAGTGACCGCTTTTTTCACTTTTGCCGACATTGGAAGAGTTATGTCGGTTGATTCGGGAGTCATGATGTGAACATAAAGTTTGTCCCCATTTCGAGTTGAAGTACCCCAAGATTGAGCGGGGAAATCACCTTCAGTGGTGCCGTAGATAGTTTCACCGTATTTTTTGAGCCATTCGCCGATGCCGTTGAGGCGGTCGATAGCGTCGGCGGGTAGTTCACCGTTGGGTTGCGGACCGACATTGAGCAAAAGGTTGGCACCCATGCCGGCAGTTCTGATGAGATAGCGCACGAGTTCGGTTACGCTCTTATATCCGGTGTCGGTCACAGAGTAGCCCCAGTTGCCGTTTATAGTGTTGCAAGTTTCGAGGGGTAGCGGGCTGATTGTTTGGTTGCCGGAATATCCTGCGGTGTTTTCACCGGGGAGGTCACGTTCGAAAATTTGGAAGTCTTCGCCGGGATAGGCGGCTTTGTGATGATTGTTGCCAATCATACAGGCAGGTTGGAGCGAGTGGATAAGCTCATATTGCTCTTTCAATCGCCAGTCGAAGTTTTCTTTGTCGGGGTCGTGGTTCCACATGCCGTCAAACCAAATAGCACCGATAGGGCCATAGTTGGTGAGGAGCTCGGTGAGCTGAGCATTCATGAATTTGTAGTAGGTATCCCAGTCAAATTTTTGGGGGTCGCGACCTGTGTTGGCGCCCGACCATCCTTGTGGATATGCGGGGTGTGTCCAGTCGAGATGTGAATAATAGAAACTGAGCACAATACCTTGGCGGGCACATTCGTCGGCAAGTTCTTTGATGATGTCGCGTCCGAATGGGGTGCCGTCAACAATGTTGTAGGGAGATTGCTTTGTTGCAAACATTGAAAATCCGTCGTGGTGACGCGATGTGATGGTGATATATTTTGCGCCTGAATTTTTGATTGCTGTCACCCATTCTTTGGCATCGAAGTCGGCGGGATAGAAACCGCGAGCAGCTTTGGCATATTCTACGGCTTTAGGTCCATTGTTAAGATACCATTCCCCTTGTCCGAACATACTGTAAATCCCCCAATGGATAAAGATGCCGAAGCGGTCGTGGGAGTAGCGTTTGCGTGCTTCAAGATTTTCAGGAGCGGGAGTGTAAGTGGTTGTTTCTGCGATGGTATTAAAGGATAAAACGCTGAGTAGCATCCCTGCTGCTAATGTTTTTAATTTCATTTGTTTAAAGTGTTTTGTTAGGTTTATTAATATAAGAAAATATGACAGACCGCATCAAAATCGCCGGTCTGTCATAGAATAATCGGTGGTGTTATTTACGTTCTTTTACGAAGAAAACCTCGGTGGGATAGTGATCGGAGTAACCATTGAGCCACACCCCGGCAGAGAAAGTGCGTCGCGGATAGCCTTGGCGCTGTCCTTCGGTGTCGCGGAGGAATTCAAAGTTGTTTACTTTGGCATTGTTGTAGTACACTTCAGCGCCATTGCGTTTGAGCATTGTTCCGCTCACTACGATTTGGTCAAATAGGTTCCATTGCCCTTTGTAGGCGAGAGTTCCGATACCTTTGTCGAGGATTTTCCACCAAGGGTTGTAGAAGCCATGGGGTACAACATCTTCAATATTTTTCTTCGCGCCAAGCACTTCGGCACATGATTTGTCTTGCGGGTCGTCGTTAAGGTCGCCCATTACGATGACGCCTTGATTGGGGCGAATGGTCCAAAGAGAGTCGGCAATTTGCTTTGAGAGAGCAGCAGCGGCTTCGCGGAGGTAGGATGATTGCTCTTGTCCGCCAAGACGAGAGGGCCAGTGGTTAACGATAACCGAAATGGTGTCGCCACCGAGAATACCGGTTACACACATTTGGTCGCGGGTGCGGAACGATTCGTAGTTTGGTATTTTTAATGTGTGGTTGGTGACATCGAGGAATCGGAATTGGCGAGGGTTGTAAAGGCAGCTGACATCGACACCGCGACGGTCGGGTGAGTCATGGTGAATGACTTGAAGATTCCAAGTCTGACGTCCTTGCTCGCGTAGTTTATTGTCGACAGCTTTTACCAAATCGTCGAGCACGGTTTTGTTCTCAATTTCAGAAACGCCGATGATGGCAGGACCATTGGGAGTAGCGGGAGAAGTCATTTGAGTGATGACATCGGCCATGTTGCTTATTTTAGCCCAATATTTTACGCCGTTCCATTGGCGAGAGCCGGTGGGAGAAAATTCAAGGTCGTAGGTGCCGTTACTGTTGATAGTGTCGAAAAGGTTTTCAAGGTTGTAGAACGCTACGCCATACACTTGTACTTGGCGTTTGCCATTGTTCTTGTTTTCTTTCGCGCCCAGTGTCAGTAAGCAGAGTAGGACTACGGCAGGGATTAAAAATAGACGTTTCATCATATTGAATCTGTTTAATGTTTTTTCGTTTGTCCTGATAAGTGGTTTGTAAAGTTAAGAATAGTTTTAAATTTCAACAAAATTTACTTGATAAATTTTGTTATTCTCGTCTTTGCAGACGAATTTGGTGGGATGCTCTTCTGTCCGAGGGTATCGCTGCGCTCAACCCCCGGTTATTAACTCGGTCAAGCCTCGTTGAGCTGAAGGTTCATACGCTACGCTTTCCCGTGCTTCGCACGAATTTTGGGGGTGGTGCTCTATTGTCCGGAGGTTTCGGACTAAAGCCCTCAACCACCCTGTCCGGCAGTTTAAAAACAGCCGGTTATTATGTTCGCTGGCGCGACTCGTCCTTGCGGACGCAGCCCATGGGAACAATGATAAAGACCGCTTCTCGTCCTTCGGACGATGTGAGGGCGCGGAGACCCTCACTCCATTGGCTGACGCTGTGGGAGGCTATGGGTGCTGATATGGAGCGAAGGCCTACCGGCCTTCTGTTTTGTTGGCGTAGTGTGAGGGGCGGAAGCCCCTCACTCC
>JAFXHY010000114.1 GCA_017536215.1 Muribaculaceae bacterium
AATCCTCCTAAGATGTGAGGTGGGAATTCCCACCCGAACATTAATGCTTTCATATCGTGTTCTTATTTAATCAGGTGGTAATTAAGAATTAAGTTTTTTAAGAGTACGCAAAGTGCGAAGCACTTCAGCCACGTTTGTAGCGTGGGAAATAGCGCCGCGTCCGTCGTAGGGAGGATTTCCGTCGTAGAGTTGCGACAAAGAGCCGACGCAACCATTGGTCATTTCATCCTCAAAACCGATTAGCATACGGTCGATATATGAAACACCACTCATTCCGAACACTCGCAAATAGGCGTCGGCATAGAATCCGATAAGCCATGGACGGGCTGGGCCATTGTGGAGGGTGATTTCGCGCTCGTATGGGTCGCCGACATAGATTGGACGGTAACCGTAGCTACGAGGCGAAAGTGTACGCAACCCCTTTGGCGTCAATAGTTCGCGTGTGGCTACGTCGAGTACACCTTTTCGTTGACGACGGTCGAGCGGCGAATTGTCCAATCCAATAGCAATCACCATGTTGGGGCGTACGGATGGGTCGGCAAATGTACCATTGACGTAGTCGTAGAGATAGCCGGAATCATTTAGGAAAGTGTCGATGAATGGTTGCTTCATCTTTTCTGCGACTTCCTTCCAGCGTGCAACCACTTCAGCGTAGTCAGTATTGTTTTCGAGCAATTGAGCCCCAAATATCAAAGCATTGTACCAAAGTGCATTAAATTCGACCAAATATCCGGAACGAGGAATCACCGGGCCATGATTGGTTGCGGAGTTCATCCACGATACAGCTTTTTGGCGTCCATCGGTCATTACCATGCCGTTGTCATCAACTCTCAGGTTCGGATATTTATTGTCGATGATAGTGTTGAGCAATTTATCGACTAAGGGAGCATAAAGAGAGGCAGCTTCAGCGATAGAGAAACTCTTAGCATATTGTTGAATTGCCCACATTGCCCATAGAGGAATGTCGGGCATATCGATACCATGAATTTTGGCCGAAGGCTTACCTGTGTCGATAAAGGAGATTAGATTGTCGGCTGTTGTAGCCATAATCTCTTCAAAGTCCTTGCGGTGATCGATTGCAAGAGTGTTTCCGGGGAGCGACATGAGAGTGTTTCGCGCCAAAATCGTACCCCACGGATATCCGGAAAGCATATAGTCGCGTTCATCTTCTCTAAAGTAAAATTGCTTTGCTGCATTTTTCAAGCAATTGTAGAAAGAAGTGCGACGAGTGCGCGAATCATGTTCTTTTTTGTATAAAGCGGCAAGCTGTCGGGGGTTAATTTCCGAAGTGCCTGCAGAGAAGATGATTGATTCCCCTTTCTTGATATTTACTTGGAAATATCCGGGGACATAAAGGTCTTCGCAGTAAGGCACGCCTCGTTCAAGGTCCTTCACATATTCAATCCCATTGTACCAGTTGGGGTCATTAACCCACTCAGGCTTGCGAGACACTTGCATATATAAAGTGGGGTAACCATTGTAGAGGCAACAACTAACCCCATTGCTGACCGGAGTCATAGTGCCATCAATGTTTCCATTTTCGATACAAAGAGCATTAGCTTCACGGAAAGCCAAAAACGGGCGGAATTGGAGTGTCGTTGGAGAATGAGCGTCGACCAGAGTGTAACGTATAAGAATACGATTTTCTTCAGAGATAAATACTTTTTCCTTTGTTAAAATAACGCCACCAACGCGATATGTAGTAAGCGGTGCCGTTTCGCAATCATATTCGCGAATGTACTTGTGACCGTTGGGACTATAAACGCCGCCACGATAACGATGTAATCCGAGATTGAAAGGGGCTCCGTGTTGAATCACGGTTTCGTCGAGAGTCGAGAGCAGCACGTGTGGGCTATACTCCTCGCGTCCGGGCATCGGAATGACGAGTAGCCCATGTTGTTTGCGTGTGTTGCATCCAACGACAGTGGTGCAATGATAAGCGCCGGCTTGGTTGGTACGCAACATCTCCTTACGAAGCGACTGCTCAAGATTGATCATCAAGTTTTTGTCAAATTTGAGATAACTCATAAGGTATTGTAATGTTGACTATTGTTAGATAGTAGTTTGTTTGTAATTATTTCATGGTAATTATATGGTCAACGAATTTAAATAAAAAAAGAATATAAAACAAAGATTTTTCCAAAATTTGGAAAAATCTTTGTAAATGGGTTGTTAAATCCCCAAAATAGCGAAGTAGAAGTGTCTATTTTAGCCTTTACGGAAGTCGGACGGAGATACTCCGGTGAGGTGTTTGAAGTATTTACCGAATGCCGATTGATTGTGGAAATTAAGGTCGTAGGCAATTTGTTGAATATTGAGCCCGGAGTAACGCAACAAGTTTTTAGCTTCAAGAATAACGAAATGGTCAATCCATTCGGTAGCGGTTCGTCCTGTCGCCTCTTTTATGATTAGTGAAAGATATTTTGCTGAAATAAATAACTTGTCGGCATAGTGACCGACAGTGCGATGCTTCTTAAAATCTTGATGCAGTAGTTCCATGAAATCCCTGACATAGAAATGTTTTCGTCCCACGGGCGCTGATTGCGCTTTGTCATTTTCTCGAGAGTCGGCACGTTGCTTTTCGAATAGGGCCAAAGATTGATAAATCATAGCACCGACAATAGAGCGCGACACATTGCGAGTGAATACAGAGCTTTCTTTGTTTATAGTGGCATTAAGTTCGAGCAAATTGAAATAGCCTTCGAAAAGTCGATGGTTGTCGTTATTGAGTTGAATAACCGGGCGAGGGCCTTCAAGGTCGATATTACTGTAGTTCAAGGCATTGTTGTCGAAATTCAAGGTTTTGACAAAATCAATTGGAAGAAAAAGGAAATATCCTTCAATACCATCCATCCGACTTTTGCTCAGCTCCATGACATCGTTGGGAGAAATAATGAAAACACTGCCGGCATTAAGTTTTATGGTATGAAAATTTACACAAATTTCAGCCTCTCCTTTTGTAAACATTATAATTGACAACCCCTTGCTTCTTACAGTGGCAGGCAGTATTATATTGTCTTTATCTGAGCAGAAGTGATGCAATGTGTAATCATCGTTGGAAAGCACTCCAATTTCGTTTGAATCACTAAAATCGTAAATATCCTCAACTCTTGACATAAAAGAAAATAATTGGTATTATTGTCGCAAATTTAAACAATAATACCAATTA
>JAFXHY010000115.1 GCA_017536215.1 Muribaculaceae bacterium
GAGATGAAGTAGCAATTGAATATTGCAAAAAACATAGCTTAAATTATAAAGAGTAATTTCAATAAACCTCTCATAACTTTGGACTAGCAAAGTTATGAGAAGTGAGTAGAGAGGGAGGAACGGAGTCAGATGTTGCGGATTGTTGTTTGAGTCCATCGAGTAGTCGTACTTGAAAAGTCCTCGTCCGAAGGCTTCGTAGTCGAAGTATCAGGAAAGGTCGCCCATCTCCTATTCTATGTTGTAACACTCCTCAACTGTGTGCCGTTCAAAGCCCAACTACGCCCCGAATGGACTTTCACTACAGATATACAACATGCCCGTTATTCAAAAGAGCGCAACTAGTTGATTCATTACTCATTGCGTTTCATTTTTTATTTGAAGCGTGGAAATTCGCAATATTTTCGTATTTTTTGCGGATTTAAAAGGTGATTAAAATTCGCCATTGAATTGATTAATTTGAATTAGCTAAATAAAAAGCCCTTTGCTCGGCTCAAAGCAAAGGGCTGTGTTGTAATCAAAAAAAGAGATGTAATTTCGTGAGTCTTATATTTTGTCGGCGGCATCATTGAGTTTTTGAGCCAAACCCTCAAAGCCTCTCGCAATGTCTCTTTTTGGCTATCAGTGAATCTGAAATTGTCCCGAAATTGTCCCGGTTGGGTAAAAAGAAGGAACGCAACGTGCTGATTATCGGCTCGTTGCGTTTGCAGTTCTGCATTGGTAGCGGAAGCCAGTTGTTTATGATATTATTAATTTTATTGAAATTCACACTTTGTTTAAGCGCACAATCCATTGTGTATTGTCGCTTTACTGCCCCGATTCAAACCCTTTGGCTCGCATTAGTATCTTTATTGTTCGTTCTTTCTCTTCCAGCATAGATTTTAACAAATCTATTTCACCTTGAGAAATATTCACAGAGGCCACGCCCATTACAGCTGTTGCATTCACATCCCCTATCTGGTTGCCAATACCCTTATAATCATCAAAGAAAATAGCCGGGGATACACCTATAGCTTTACATATTCGTTCCAATAATTCCGCGTCAATAGACTCTTTTCGCATTATTGCCGACAAATACACCGGTGTTATACCCACTCTCTCCGCGACCTCTTTTTTTACTAGTCTCTTTTGCTCAATTATACTGAACAACTCTTGTCCTATGTGCTTCATGATTAATAAATAGTTTTATTAATTAAAGTTAAATTATAAATCTATTTGTAGATTTGAATTAAATTATTAGTACATTTGCGATATTAAATATAATAATTTAATTTTATATATATAATATGGTTAAGAAAGATTCTATCGCATTACATGATTTTTTGCATTCATTCAGCCGAAATGAGATGGTTGTTGCTATTGACAAAATCAGTACACTTTGCTATGTACCACGAGGAACGGTGCACAATTGGCAAAACGGCCTCGCCCGAATACCGGAATTGCATAAGGTCAAAATTGAGGAAATTTTTAATACAAAGATATTTTCGCGCTTAACAGATTGTTAAAAATAGCATAAACTAACCATTTATGTGTGAATTTTTTACTTTTGAAAATGAAGTGTGGTTTAGACTTCCAAACGGATTATCTGACCGCCTTACAGAAAAAAACACCGATATTATCTCAGCGACTTTAGATAAAATAGAAAAGTTCTATCCCAAAGCATACTGTGCGTTGTGCAAAGAATATGAACGGTGCAAACCCAACCTCCTATTTTTTAGATTTAGGATAGTGTCTAGATTTTGCAAATGCAATTTCGGCAATATTGACAATGTCCCTGATATAGACAATGCCGGAAAATTTAATTTTGAGCATGTTCCGTGCCCACTTCGTGGCGAGTGTAGGTATGAGCACATAATTTGCAATCCTGAGTTTGACCACCATATTTCTGAAGCCGAAATGAGAGTCCTGCGTCTTTGGTATCAAGGAAAGAAAAAAGAAGATATCGCCGAAGAACTTTATTTATCTGTACACACCATAAATAACCACATCCGCAATGCTTTTACTCGTCTTGGATTACATGAAAAAGCCGAGTTCGTAAAATATGCGGAATCTAACAAGCTATTCCGATGAAATACAGTGACCATGATATTGACCGAGTGCGCAAAGCCGCCGACATTCGCAACTTCGTCCCAAACTTGTCCGGACGGGGGGCTTCTCAATATACTAAATGCCCACAATGTGGTAAGGAGGGTAAAAACAAAGGCCTGTGTGTTACACATAAAGGGAGTTTGGATATAGCAAAATGTTTTTCGTGCGGATTCACGCTAAATGGAGCTATTGATGCGGAAATGCATTACAGCAATGTCGATTTCCCTGAAGCTTTAAGGCGTGTGGCCTCACGGAGTGGTGTGTTCCTCGAGTCGGAAGAAGAAAAACGTCAACGCTCTATCGATGCGAGCAAACGCAAAACGAAAAAGTCGTTTTGCCAAGCCCAATTAGAAGCGAGCGGCCTTGTCCCTGAAGATGTCACTGCAGAGGTCCAACTCGAATCTAAAGACGGAGTTGCCTATCTGCAAACATTCCGCCGAGGGGGAATGGATAAGTATTTCAACGTCAACACATCTGACGACGAAATGCTTATATACTACTACGATTTATGGGGTAAGCCCGTGCAATACGCAACACGAGGCTCCGCCGGGCATCTCAAGCCATATATTCGCGTCCGTTGGTCAAATCCGGCGCTTCACCTTGATAAAGAGGGACGCGAAGTGAAGTACCAAACCCCCAAAGGCGCTCCGACCAAGTTTTACATCCCTCAGTATATCAGAACGAAATTCCTGAGCTCTACTCATATTGAGACTCTTATTGTCCAAGAGGGGGAGAAGAAAGCCGAAAAGGCATGCAAGCATGGTATTGCGTCAATTGGTATACAGGGCATTTACAATATCGGCAATGCCGAGACGGGGCTAATTCAGGATTTGCAATACCTTGTACAACAATGCACCATAAAGAATGTGGTGCTACTTATGGATAGCGATTGGGACAACCTACATCGCAATTTACAAATCGGGGACCATGTTGACCAGCGCCCGAACCAGTTTGCAAAGGCGGTCATTAAATTCAAACAGTACATTCAGACCATGCACAATCTCGGTGTTAGTGTCGATGTATTCTTCGGCCATATTAATGCAAACGAAAAGGGAGACAAGGGTATTGATGATTTGCTTGTCAACACCTTAAAAGGGCGCGAAAATGTGCTTGCCAAAGAAATTGATACTGTAATACACACACATGATGGAAAAGGCACGTTTTTGAACATACACAAAATATCTTCTAAAACCGAATTCCAAATAAAAGATTTTTGGGACCTAAACGACCGAGATAAATTCTTTGAACGCCACAAATCTCAATTATTAGAGCTTCCACAGTTCCGCTTCGCTAAAATTAATTACAGAATTGAGGATGGCAAACTAATACAAGCATCTAAGTATTCCTCCGACCGTGACTTGTGGCTAATCGGATGTAATGATAAAGGGAAAAAGACGGTCGACTTTGACTACATAGAAGCTTTGCAATTTATATCTGCGAACGGCTTTTATCGCATACATACGTCCGACCTTGAGGTCGACCAATATAAGTTTGTGCGCATCGATGATGGAGTCGTTTCATTGTCAGGGCCAACAGAAATCCGTGATTTTGTCTACCATTATGCCCTGCAAGCCTGTAAAGACCGAGATGTGCACACGATGCTTGCATCTCGCCTCGGCTCGTTACTCGGATATGACAAACTCGAACGTTTAACGAAGATCGATGACTCATTTGACAAATTTGAACCTCATGTGCAGCGCATGTACTTTCGCAATGGTCAACTACAAATAACATCCAGAGGCATTGAGTTCGGCGATATACTCGGCCAAGTGTGGCAAGACAAAGTTATCCGCCGCAAATTCAAACGAATTCCGATAATAGATCATATCGACTATAGCCCGGAACAAGGATTTGCAGTGTACCCTACCGCCGAAGGGCAAAACTGTGAGTTCCTAAAGTTTCTATGCAACGTGAGCGACTTCTGGAATATTCCCGGATACACAATGAGCCCAACAGATGAAATGGAATTCCAGCAGCATGTTGTCAATAAGATTACGTCGATTGGCTTCCTACTGTGCGATTATAAATACCAAACGGAGCTTAAGGCTATCGTTGCAATGGACGGGCAAATGGGCGAAGTATCGCAATCTAATGGCCGTACCGGCAAATCACTTGTAGGCGTTGCAGTCAAAATGATGCTGGAGCAAACAACTATCGATGGCAAAACACTGAAAAACGATGACGATTACATCTATTCAAATGTCACACTCCGCACTCGCAACGTTTTCATCGACGACGTGCGTGTGAATTTTGACTTCGAAAGATTCTTTGCCGCCGTTACCGGGGACTTGGCTGTCAACCCAAAAACTAAGGCACGTTTTATTATCCCCAACGAAAAATCTCCTAAATTCTACATTACCACTAATCACGCGATCAATGCCAATAACCGCTCCGCTCTCGAGCGTATAACCTTTATGGCGTTCAGCGATTGGTACAACGATAATCACCGCCCCATTGATGATTTCGGGCATCAGTTCTTTGCAGATTGGGACGATGATCAATGGTGCTTATTTGACAATTTCATGGCGGAGTGTGTCATGTTCTACTTCAAATCGATGTCTGAGGGGTGGTACCGCAATGGTCAAGGGGCCGTACCTCCGCCTATGAGAGATATTACAATGCGTACGCTCAAACAGCAAATGGGCGAAGCCTTCGTACAGTGGGCTGAAATGTACTTCGATGAATCAGGCAACAATCTCAACGACCGTATCGGACGAAAGGTAATGTACGACGCTTGTCACTGTTCATTCCCCGACTCTAAATTTGGTATTACACCTTCCAACTTCCGTACTAAGCTCATATACTACTGCCAATTTAAAGGCTATCATTTCAATCCCAACAAGCCAAATAAAGAGGGCTTAACTTTTGGTGATTGGATTGCACTGCATCCGGGCGAGAGCTTTATTGGCGGAGCTGACAAATCGGGTGGAAACGAATATTTTTCTGTATTCTCCACCGCAAAAGCGAAAAAAGAACCATTCTAACTATGGATAATCCAACTAATTTAAATGGAGCATACGATAAAGCTCTATGGGATGCCCAATTTTATAAACTACTAACAAAAGCTCGTGATACTTATGCTAAACTCCATTAATCCATTTGAAACTCTTCGACTGCCAGGCATCCCTGACAGTGTTGCAATAAGAGATAATTTTGAAACTATCGTAGTATATGATGACCGTAAAGAGGTCGTTAAAATCCTTGTAGCAGATGCCGGCGACGACCGTTTTGTTTTTGGCTACGATATTTATTTCCTCAATGGCCGACACGCCAATCGGCTACCATCTCTTGAGAATGGTTACTGCACGACAGCAAATAATGCCGTATTGTATTTCCTTGGTTACATAAAGAAATATGCCTCTCGTTTTTCTGAGAATGTAGGGCTGGCTGTAGACCGTCTTATAGGGCAATACTCACAACAAACACTTTTTTGATAAAAATTACTGGTCATGGAACACCAAAGAGAGAAAACCCATCCGGAAGAACCGCCCATCAACTGGGACAAAATGCGATGCGAAATAGCGGCACGCGCAATGGTCGCAATGATAGACAAAGATCGCACCGGCTCGTATGTAGCGGTGCGAGCGGTAGAATTAGCCAATATAATGATTGATGAACTAAAAAGGAGTGCAAAATGAAGGAAGAAATTGCGGTCAACAAAGTTGATTTGCTCAGTGCTTACAAGAATGCAAACAATGAACAAAAAGATCTACTCGAACATTTGTTCGGTAGCGAAGTATTTAAACCGGCAGATGTAAAAGAGCGCATCAAGACATTTGCCGATGCAACCAAAGCGGTCGGCATTGAGTCCCCAGAAGAGTGGGAAGAGCAGCATTCGTGTTTAGAGCCTGAGGTGCTGGCTTACTTCAAGCTCCGTATTATCACAAAGGCGCTCAACGAGGGCTGGGAACCAAAGTTTAGTCCGGGAGAATATCTCTGGGCTCCTCAATTCCTATTCTACACCAAAGAGAAAATCGAAAAGATGAACGCAGAGACAAAGGCTCGTGTGGTTCGCCGGTCGGGCAGCTACGGGTTCTCGTATAGCGGCGTTTCGTGCTGGGGCGCGGGGTTCGTCCCATTGAATGCAGGCGAGGTCATCGGGCCGCGTCTTGCCTTCAAAAGTAAAGAACTGGCGGAATATGCAGGGAAGCAGTTCCTTGAAATCTATGCCGATTTCTGTCTTAAGTCAAAGGAGAATCTATGACAAACGAAGAAATTAAGAAGATGGATTATAACGACGTGTTAAATATTTTCGGCATTACCGACACTACTACGACCCTTAATGTTTATTGCCATGCCACCGACGAATCGAAGAAGAAAGCGATATCAACAGCTTTTAATAAAAGAATTAAATGATTTTTTTATTTTACCACAATGAATGAATTAATTATTGCACGTATCAACAATGTTGATATTGTCTCAGCCGTTAATAACGGCGAAACTTTAGTGCCTATCAAACCAATCTGCACTGCGATTGGTATTGCATTTGAACCTCAATACACAAAGCTAAAAGAAGACGATACATTTAATTCAGTTATTACCCTCACGGTAACAACTGGAGCCGACGGCAAACAATATGCAATGGCTTGTCTGCCCCCTATGTATGTTTACTTATGGCTCGGTTCAATTAATCCGAAAAATGTTTCTGATGAAGCTCGCCCATTAGTGAGCAAATATCGTATTGAATGCGCCGAAGCCCTTTACTCCCATTTTGCCGGGACTTCTAACCGAGAACGAGAGCAGAATCAAATCGAAATCCGTTTGCTCGAAGAAATCAACGGTCTTACTGAAGATATGCAACGAGCTAAAAACGAACTCCGGCAGAAAAAAGAATGCCTCGCAAAACTCCGCACCGAACGATTAAACCCACAACCAACCCTGTTTTTATAAAAAAATGCAAGTTTATTGAAAATAATTGCTGTTTTATTTTGATATTAATATTAATATCATTATCTTTGTATTGGAAATCAAAACGAGAACTTATGAAATATAGTGAATTACATCGTCTCCTCCGAAAGAATGGATGCTATCCAACGGGAGCAACGCAATCGGGACACCCTTTGTGGTACAGTCCAAAAACAGGCAAAGAGTTTACGACAAGCCACCATGACACTCATGAAGTCGCAAAGGGCACTCTTAGCAGCATTAAAAGAATGGCAGGGATTAAATAATCCCTCCATTCACATAAATTGTTAATAATATAAATTGGATTCGGATATGAAAGATGTAAGAATTTTTATTGAAAGAGCTTCTGACGGTACTTATAGCGCTTATATGCCTGATGATGATGGTTTAGATTATGGCGTTTGTGGTACAGGTTCTTCGGCTGATGAAGCTATTGCTGATATCAAAGCCGCATATCAAGGGATGAAGGAGCATTATGAGACTAACGAAAAGTATTTTGAAGAGATAAATATGATATTTAGCTATGATGTGTCATCTTTTCTCGCGTATTATAGTAGTAAATTGTCCCTTTCCGGGCTTGAAAAAATCACCGGTGTAGCTCAAGGACAACTATCCCACTACGTTACCGGACGCCGGAACCCAAGCCCCAAAACACGTATGAAAATTGAAACTGCATTACATAATTTTGCAAAAGATTTAAGCCAAGTCCATCTCGTTTGATTTCCAATATAACGATGTATTTCGGATATTGGCGGCCTCGGAGCGCAATGCTTCGGGGCTTTTTATTTATTGAATATTGCGCATATTTTTGTGATTAATACTAATTTAGTGTGGATAATACATATATGACGGCAAATATATAGTTTTTGGCTTTTATTTTACTGAAATTCATTACTTTTGTGGAAATCTAAAATTTAAATCATTATGCACAAATTAAAAATTATTACTTTAATCGGTATTGTGGCAGCATTATCGTCGTGTACTTCGACACGGCCGAAATACACTGCATCAATTGGTTTTATTGATTATTCCATCGCCTCGTCGATGTATGATGTTTTTTTGACGGAATCGCCGTCAGTAAGTCTTGAATATGATGCCGTCGGGAGTATTGTGGTATCCGAATATTCGGGAACTGTGACCTCCGAGCAAATTAAAGAGCAATACGACGAACTATATGGTAAAGTCACGACAAAGGTGAAAAAAGGGGAATGGATCGAGGTCAATCCCCAATCTATGATTTTATCAGTCGCTAAGGCTGTAAAGGAACTGGGAGGAGACGGACTCATCAACATGGAGATAGAACCAATTACGAACGGTCTTTCTGTCGTTGGCTATCGTATAACAGGCATGGTGATAAAACGTAAATAATAAAATACCCAAAAAAACTTTGCTCAGCTCATGGAACTTTTCCTGATATTTATTGCCGTTTATATCCTCTTGGTGGCCGTGTTTAATCGGTCCGTCGACGGCGAACAAACTAAGGACAATAAATCTCCATCACGCAAAGTCCCGACCGGCCCCATTAAAGATTACTCCGGACGTGGCGTGAAAGTAATATCGACAATAACGACAGAACGATCGTTGGCCGAATCACGCTTTGACGGATTGCGTGAGGCTGAAAGCCTTAAACACAGTGACCCGGAAGAAGCCCTAAAGTTGTTGTTGCCTTTAGCAGCCAAAGAGACAAAAAGCGTGTATGTCCATCATCAATGTCTAATCTGTTATCGTAATCTGAAGCAATACGAAAAGGAAATACCTATCATTAAAGAGATATTGCAGATAATAGACGACTACACTGAGAATGACGCCGAGAACCCGACTGAATACAGCAACATGAAAGGGCACCGAAGTAGTTACGAGACAAGACTCGCCTATGTCGAGCGTATTGTCGCTAATCAAAAAAAACGAGAAAAATCAAAGCAAAAAAATGATTAATTAGCCTTTAAATGTTTGGTAATTCAAATATTATGTCTATATTTGCATTGTCTTCCAATTAAGTCAGGCGAACGTATCGCCAACTACAGCCGTTGGCATTTTTTGTGCCGTGGCTGAAAACAATAATAGTTCCGTCCCGTGTGGAGCGTTAATGCGCCCACTGCCTGACTTAGGTGGAAGACAACGGGGAGCGGAACTTTTTTCGTCTCCGGGGATATATAATTCTATTGTTTCATTTTAATTGTCTTCCAAAATGAAAGAAGCAACATTGACATCGGCACACGTTGCCGAATCTTACCAATCCATCGATTGGAAGCGAGTTCTCAAAACTGCGACACGCAAAATAGGTCGCGCAGTGCTAACCCTTATCCGCTACGAGTACACCCCACTGGTGCTTGCCGCTATACCTACCGCGTTAATGTGGTGGGGCTTCATGAGCGACAACAGTTCGCTATATAAATGGAGCGCAGTGGCATCTTTCCCTCCTTTCTGTTGGGGCTTATTCCGTGATTTTAAGAACACTAACCCTGATGAACTATGAAAAGATTTATTGACCGTGTTACTGTTTATGCAGCCAACACAAAGACAAAGAAAGGTAAGGAATTTGCAGAGTATATAAAACGATTTTTCCGTTGTGCTTTAGTTGATGGGCCAGCTTGCAACGAGCTCTACCGTTCCATCAGAAAGACTGTCGATAATCTTAATGAGAAATATCCTCTCTCTATTCCATATAAAATTGACTCTTTTTCTCGGTACTCTTTTAGAATTTACATTGACAATGGTAATGTAAATTCTAATACGATTGCTTTAATCGATACTGTGCCGGTGCTTAACGTACTAGATGATCATCACCCTTATTTTGAGGAAGGAGGTCAAAATGAATAAGATTGTAACAGAATCACCCGACGGGCTGAAAGTAGCAATAACACAATACAACTCCGGCCTTAATCCCATCGAGATTGAAGCGGAAGACCCCCGAGGGAACCATTGGTCCTTATGGCTTGACAACATCGCCGACGTTGTATTTTTAGCCGACGTACTTAACGACTATATCGACGACAGCGGACTTAGAAAGGAGGTTGACAATGGAAGACAATAAAAGCGTAAAAGGGCTATCTCTTATAGTCGCTCAATACTTGGCCAACTATTCGGCGATTGACGACCCTAATGACATCGATGGATGCATTATCCGCTCAACTGAAGAGATAATCTCCGACCTCGCCGACATGGCAGATCTAAATGCAAATGCAGTTGCAAAAGCAATGCTCGATATGGGATATATGGCGGTATTCTTGCGTGATGGGCGGCATGGTTGGGCTATGAAGCCACGATAACCAGACTATTCAAACCAATAGTTTTTACATTTTTTTCTCCGGGTTCAATCGCTTGTGAAAGCCGTTGAACTCGGTTTTATTTGGTTACATTCAAATAAGGTATTATTGTGGCGAATTTGGCGACGTCAGGCGATGGTATTTTTCGTTACGACAGACTTTGTTTAATCTCACTTCATTCTTTAAGAAAAGAATGAAATCCCCCAATTTACTATGCAAATATAGTAATTCTTTTTCTTTTGCGCAAATACTTAATTTATTTATTTTCAATGCGTTATATTGTATCTTGCCGTCAAATTCCCCTGTTACCCCTTTCTCATAGATAACAGCAGTACAGTTGTACACAAGTACCGATTTGCACAAAATTTAGGTGGGACCGGGAGGCCGCTGCCATTCGCATATTGCGTTCTCTCTCATATAGGTAAGTATGGATTTAATTAAATATTATAGGCGATGCTTTATGTGTGTATATATATTATTTTTTTTTAAATCATTTTGAGTCTTAATATATAAGAAAAAAAAAGTACAAAAGTACGGAGTACTAATTTACAATTGTAAATCAATGAGTTACAGCCGTACTATTTTCAAAAAATAAGAGTGCAGAGCAGTACGTACAGTACAAAAGTACGGCAAAAAAAATAGTACGAAAAAAGTACGCTTGTACAACACTGATTATTAGAGAGTTGACTTAATTCCGTACTTTTGTACTATTTTTTTTGTGTTTTCAAGGAAATATATAAGCAAAAAACTTTTGTATTAAAATTTACATTTTGTTTAATGTGATTTACAAAATGTTTGATTAATCGTTTTTTTTATAACTTTGTGATAAATAATAGAATACACCAATGGACCCGGTATTATTATATGTAAAATTAGAGCCTTACGTTGCTCAATGGTTTATCAACGAAATGGGAGGTGAGCCGGTTCACTTGCCCAAACGTTCCGCCGAATCTGATATTATTGAATACTTTTTAAAACCGACGCCTAACAATGCCGTTGCCAATTTGCCGACAGATGGGTGCATCTCAATACAAATCCCGACATACAAGCATAAAGACGCTAAATACTTTAATTATTTGCCCCCTCGAGCTATGGACGCACTTGCAAGATGCATAACCGTGCGCTTCCGCGTCCAATTGTGGCAAGATTTGCATAAGCTGCACAAACCCGATTGTGGGTGCTTGACAGATTTGATATACGCATGGATGGAAAATCATGGTATTGAATGCACCGAACAAAACTGGGAGGCGATACGACAATTCTATTTCCGCAAACGAAAAATATATCTTAAAAAATCTAAAAAAGACTCCGAAATAACGGAGTAGAAAACACAAAAAGAAACAAAGTAAAATCAAGAAAATGAGAACAATATCATTACCGGGCATCTATAAACTCGGATTTGTGGACTGCTCCAAATTGCACCCCAACTTAATGCTGAAGTCTCTTGCCGGAATACCAATAGCAATATTGACCGATATCGCCGATGTGAATTTTGTAGGTGAGCCTACATGTGAGTCTATATCCGACAATGACAATAACGGCAGAAGTGAAAAAACATCTCTTAAATTTGCTACTACAATGCAAATTCCTACCGACCGTCCTCTTGCGTTTATCGTGCGCTGCGTAAATGGCAATGATTACTTGATTGGGACAAAAGAGCGCCCTTTCCCTATGGTTAAAATTACGACTGAAACCGGTACCAGCTCGGGAAGTGGGTCAATCGCTACAGTTGAAATTACCCACTGCGCTATAAAATCATTACTCAGCGTGGCTGTTTAGTCTTTTATATGCCATATTATTAGCCGTAGATTTGTGTAAAAACTAACCTATGGCTAAGAAAAAATACAATCTGCATCTTAAAGGCTATGTAGGTGGCGGGGATTTCGACGCCGACTACGTAGATTATATCCTGGGGAAAAATGACGGACAAGAGGTTAATGTCCTGATTGATTCCCTCGGCGGTTCGGTTGCTACTGCCCTTTCAATTTCATCAGCTTTCCGTAACCATGGTAATGTGAATGTCCATTACGTGGGCATGAATGCGTCTGCCGCAACTATTGCTTCGCTCGGCGCTCGACATGTGAGCATCGACGCAAGCGCAATGTATCTTGTGCATAAATGTTCTTCTCTGGTTTTCAAATTTGCGCAGCTTAACGCTGATGAACTGCAATCACTCATCGAAGAATGTGAGCAACAAAAGAACGATCTACAAAAAATCGACCTTAATATCGCGTCGATGTATGCCGGTAAATGCAAAAAAAATAAAGAGGATTTACTCGAGCTTATGAGAGTAGGAGGATGGCTCAGCGCGAAAGAAGCTCTTGATTGGGGGTTCGTAGACGAAATCACCGACAATCCGGAAGATTCTGCCCCGGCAATCGATGACGCTACAATTTCTGCTCTCGCCTCGGCCGGCATCCCAATTCCCAATGTAACTAAAGAAAAAGATGGCTTTTTTGCAAAGCTTATTTCATCTCTTTCTGCGTTGTTTGCTAACAATCATTCTTCATCAAAAATAATTACTGCTATGAACAAAACGTTCCGATTTGTTTGTGCATTACTACAGGTTGACGCACTAACATCTAACGACGGAAAGATTACTCTCTCCGATGAACAAATGCAAGCGGTCGAGGACCGTATTGCTGCGCTTGAATCGCAGGTGACCGATTTGAATAACCAAATCTCGGATAAGGATTCTCTAATTGAGAACCTTAAAAAGACCCCTGCTGATGACTCTACCACAGTTGTTGACGAGGGCAAAAAAGATAGAAATTTTGCCAATGAATACGTCGACAGTTTGAATAATGCTCGTAACATGTTTAACTCAATTCCTTAATTGCTATGGCAAATCATACCATTTCGTTCTCGGACGAGGATTATAAGAAAGCGGCGGAGAAGTGGAAGCGTGAACTACTCCTTATGCCTTTGTTCTCTTGTCAAGACACCCTTAAATTTATGACCGGCATGCCGGGCGTGCGCAACGCATTGCACCTCGGAACCGCGGAGTCTAATGCTCAGTTCGCGCCCTATCGTAGTGATCGTAAAAGCGCCGACACTACTAATGTCAAATACCGCACATTGCGTACTTATTTCGGGAATGCTTGTGAGGACTTTGAACCCAACGCATATATTACGACTTTGCTTGGCGAAGGGGCAGCTTTTCTTGGCGATGGACAAGCGAAAGCCCCATCTGCAAAGCTCGTACTCGCTTGTGTAGCAAAATCTCTCGGCTCTCACCTCAATGACGTTTTGTTCAGCGCTAAACGTAAAGACGACGGCAATACTACCGAAGATTTGTTTAACGGCTGGGGAACTATTGCCGAAAACGAAATCGCGGCCGGCACTATCTCTGAAGCTAACGGTAACTTGCTCCAGCTTGACGATGTTATTGACAACTCTAATGCTGTCGATGTCGCCAAGATGATAGAGCGTAAAGCCGACCCGCATCTTCGCAAACTTGATAAATTCTTGTTCTGTGACCCGGCTTTTGCTGATGCTTATAACGACAACTATCTGCTCACTCACAGCGGTATCGCTTATAACACTAAGTACAACCAAGCATTTGTAGAGGGCTCTAACAATAAGACTACTATCGTACCTCTTGATTGTCTTGCCGGTACTGATAAGTATTATCTCGCACCTAAAAGCAATATGCTATACGGTTACGACTCTATGAGCGATATGGAAAAGGTTGTCGTTGATCGCTTCTCTCCTTGGTTGCTTACATTTGCAGCTGCAATGTTCTTTGGCACCGAGTTCCACTCTGTGGATAAGCGCTTCCTCCAAGTTGTTAAACTTAAAACTGCTGATTAATTATGGCTGAACAGTGTCTTAATTTACAAAAATCACTCGGGTGGTGCGAAGGCACTCCCGTCCTCCCCGGCATACGCCGTCGCTTGTACTACATCGCAAAGTCGATGATTGTGAAGTGGCCTACATTGGCAAAGGATGCAAATGGCAGAACTACAACTGCTACCTATGAGGGTAACTTCACTTTGGTTGCAGATGCGGAATGGAAACACATTGATGTGTTGCCATCAAAATCGCAAGTACAAAGTGAGGCACAAGGCGAAAAGCCGAGCCAAACCCAATTGAACACGCTTACCGCTGTGCACCCGGGGGTTGGCGATGAAGCTACCGCAGCTGCTGCATATATGAACAACTGCGATAATATCTTCTTGATCCAAGATATGTCAGGAAAATTCCGTGTCGTCGGTTGTGAAATGTATGATACCGATACCACTGTAGCCCAAGACTTGGGCCAGGGCGCGACCGGAACTGCATCTACTACTATCACCTGCAAAGCAACCGACGTTGTACCGGCTCCGTTTTATCCCGGCGAAATCGTAACCGAGGATGGCGTTGTTATGGGCGATGGGTCGGCTGCTGAAGAATAATGAGACAAAAGCCTGAGATTATAGCCAAGAGTGAGATGGTTGATATAGATGGATTCTTGAGTGGACTTCCGTCTCCAGAAATTAACCTCTCCACTCTTGGCTTTACTTCATCTCCGCATAAAGATATTTTCGCCGAAGAAAAACGAAAGGCTTGGGACAAATCGGTGGAAGCAAGGTGCGACTTTACTTATCGTTTGCGTCTGACAAGACGCTCAAATGTAAACTTCATCTCCATTTGGCAGAAGTCTATCTATGGTCGTACACTCACTGAAATTAAGTCTGATGAAGATATGGTGCAGTTCTTTGCAGACAGTATGGTCTCTGTCATAAAGGAAATGCTCGGCTACAATCTCTCGAATGGCGATTGGGCTGTCGTTACCACACCTAAACGCCGACACCTGACAAAGAACTTCGCAACTCGTATCTCGGAAGTGATTGCCCGACAGCTCGGCGTCCCATTTTACGAAGATGTGGCATTATGCAAATCTCGACAGCGCGTGAATGCTGTGTTTACGCTTAATGTCCTGCCGAAAGAGTGTAACATAATCGTGTTTGATGATTTTGTTACTACCGGCCAAACTTTGGCGGCGATGAAAATCCTGCTGTCTCCCTACCATAAAAATCTGATATTTTTTACTGGCATAAATAATAGTTTTTGATTATGGATAATAAATTTACATCCCAACTACAGGAATATTTTAATACTCCGGAAGAAAAACGCGATTACGATAAAGGCGCTTTGATGTTGCTGCAAATTACCGGTAACAAAATTATGTATCGTAATATCTCGTGCAACTCTAAGCGACACGCCAAATTCATAAATTACGAGTTGCAGAAACATTACAACGTGAGATTGCAAAAAATAACTCATGAAGAGGTTATACAAATGCAAGCGCAAGTCGATGCGATTGTCCAAAATCATTTCTTATTAAAAGAGAATAACCCTGCGACCGAATTCAGAAAGGGGAAACGATTAGATCATGAAACTTTGCCATCAGAAATACAGTCTCTATATGAGGCTAACTTGGACATCCTCCGCCGTATGCGCGATGTGCATGTGCAATTGCGAATGTTGTCTAATGAAGGCAAAATATGTCCTGATAATGACCGATATCCCTATCTGAAAGAGCTTATCTCCCTTGACAAACAAATGCATGCAAATTGGGATAGATACGATCATTTTGCCGGCAATCCTGAACCAAAATCTAATCCATTAGACGACCAAGAAAAAAGTAAAAAATTTACTCGCCTTGTTAACCTCAATAAGGGAAAATACAAAAAAAAGCCATCGGAAGAGTTGAAAATCCAAATTGCTGATTGGTATAACGAAATAGTTAGCCCATCGGAAAAAATGACAACAGAGCTTAAGGATTTAGGCATTATCGAATGAAACGAAATACTAACATAAAAAGCATCTTGCACCCTCTCGACTCTAATCCCTACCAGGCTTATTTGTCCGGCGTGGTGCAAGTTGCTGATGTGTTGGAATGGGTACTTTCCCAGGTCGGCAAATCAGAAATATGGCAAACTTCTTTCTCTATTTCGGAGGAATTTATTCGCCGACTGTACTTTATTGAAAAATCGGGAAATGTGAGCCGTTTTAGCTTGGTATTGGACCATAAAGCTACTACTAAAACTGTCAAATTATGGCCGTTTATAACTCAAGTAATTCAGCACACATACCTTGCTGACAATCATAGTAAAATTTTATTGGTTAAATCGATTGCCGGAGATATGGTCTCTATTGTGACATCGCAAAACCTAACACGAGGAAATCGCGCGGAATCGGCATTCGTTACTACTGACCCTGATATATTTACTACTTTGCACAAGCAAGTAACGGATTTAATAACATATCATTCTGTACCGCTGCATGACTTATTCAACTCTGCAAATTGAACAGATTGAGAAGATGGCTGCTCTGTATATGACTATTACAGATATCGCCACAATCCTCAATATTTCATCAGAACAATTACGCTGGGATATATCTCAAAAAGATACAGACGTATCAAAGGCCTACCATAAAGGTAAAGCCTCGCTGAAACTTGCATTGCGAACACAAGAAACAATGCTCGCTAAAGTAGGTTCGCCTCTTGCTCTTGATAATTGCCGTAAAAATTTACTTGACATGGAAGACGATGAATAGCTATGCCATTACCTTCCACAATTAATGTTTGCCAAACGGATTTATTCACTCCCGAATCCGAATTGCGTGCTAAATACGATGATATCACCGTCCAACGTGTTTTGCGTATCCGTGACTTGTATAGTTACGTAATAGCAAATCCGGACACAAAGGACAGGCAATTCGTCGAGCGAGCCGTCTCGATGTTTAAGGTGTCGCAAAGTTGCGCTTATAATGACCTTGCGATTATTAAATCTCTTTTGCCGATGCTATCTAAAGCAAGCCGTGACTTCCATCGGTGGAGAGCTAATGAGATGTTGCTTGAGACTTATCGCATGGCTAAAGCTCGCAAGGATACCAAGACCATGGAACGTGCTGCGTCGTCCTACGCTAAGTATAACAAAGTTGACCTCGAAGAAGAACAACTCCTCCCATACGACGAAATAGTAGTGCAACCGTTTACTGCTACCGACGACCCAACCCCTCTTGGTATTAAACCAATCCCGAATATTCAAGATCGTATCAAGAAAATGCTTGATAAGTATATCGCAGAATCGATAGATATTGCCGATGTGGAATTTGAAGAATGTGATTTGGAAGAAGATGAACTGTTTGGCAATATAGACCATGACGAAGAAGAAAGGTAAAGAGGTTTATTTTAACACCCCTCAAAGGTTGACACAACTGATTGGGGCTAATACTACCGTTATTGTTGCCGGACGCCGTACGGGTAAAACGGATAGTATTGCAGCACCTTTTGTCTTGCGCAATATGCAGCGCATGGTCGGCAGTACCGGCGCAATCGTTGTGCCTACTTTTAAACATGGCCTTACTAATACGATACCCGGACTGTTTGCTGCATGGGAGCGGTGGGGCTATCGCAAAGGCATCCACTATGTCGTAGGACGTCGCCCGCCTAAAAGCTTCGGCCACCCAATCACGGAACCGGCTGACTGGGAGCATATCATTTCTTTTTATAATGGCAGTATTGCTGTCATCGTGAGCCAAGACCGCCCCGGGTCGTCTAACTCGCTAACTCTGTCATGGGTGTTGGTCGACGAAGCAAAGTTTATTGACTATCAAAAGCTGAAAGATGAAACTTTGCCTGCAAATGGCGGCATCAAGTCGTTCTTCGGTCGTCATAGCTACAACCATGCCATTATGATTCTATCGGATATGCCCCAAACCCAGAAAGGCTCTTGGTTTTTGCATTATAAGGATAAGATGGATGTCGAACTCATAGAGACAATAAAAGGAACTGTTTACGAAATATGGAAAACTAAAGAACGTATCCGCGCTCTTAACTCCAAAGGCGAACCTGTTCCTCCTTATCTCAAATCGTACCTCCGTCGCCTCGATACAAACTTGAATAAAATGCGTTCGGTTGCTGTTTACTACAAAGAGTATTCGTCGGTTGAAAATCTTCAACTCCTTGGAGAAAACTACATCAAGCAGATGAAACGCGACCTCACTCCGAAGACTTTCCAAACCTCTATCCTGTGTCAGAGGATCGGAATAGCCAAAGACGGATTTTATTCGTCGATGCGTGAAAAACATAAGTATAATGATAGCGATTTCGAATACCTTGATAATTTGGGATATGACTTTGATTCTTCTCTCCTTGATAGCCGAGCAGATAAAGATGTCAACCCCATAGCTCCAATTTGCATTGGTATGGACTACAATGCTAATATCAATTGGATTGTAGCCGGTCAGCCTAATGGCCGACGATTGAATGTCATTAAAAGCTTTTATACGAAGTTTGAACGTAAACTATCTGCGTTGATTGATGATTTCTGCGCTTACTATGCCAACCATCAAAATAAAACGGCGATATATTACTACGATGCGACGGCACTTGGCAGTAATTATGCCGTTAATAATCAAGATTACCATTGGGTGGTGATGCATGAGTTTCAACAGCACGGTTGGGAAGTTATTGATATATACCTCGGCAATCCTATGCGCCACGACGAAAAATATCTCTTGATTAATCAAGGCTTTGCCGGCAAACAGCGCCTAATGCCATTCTTTAATCGCCAGAATAACGATGACCTTATTCTCGCAGTCCAGTCTGCCGGGGTATCTCGTGGTCGCAATGGCTTCCGCAAGGATAAGGGTGGTGAAAAGCTCGAAGAAACTGAAGAAAATTTACTGGAGCATCGCACCGATGGGACCGATGCTTTTGATACCCTATATATTGGCTGTGAAAAATTCCCCCAATCGGCGATAATTCGCTCGTCGGTGGGAGGTATAATGTGAATCATTGTGGTTATTATTGTTGGATTGCCTTGGCTTGTGAAAGTCGGGGCTTTTCTGTCTTTTTGTCCTTACTCAACTATAGGTATTTTTGCTCAAAACAAATCATAAATGGCAACCTCTTTTATAACATCATTTTCCACAGATTATAAGTTTTCTTCGGATATCCGGAATGTCGAGCTGCAGACAGATGCAACTAAAGTCGCAATCGCTCTTTCCGCTGATGGGACAACACTCTTCAGCACTACTCTCTTTGCTTTTGACGGGGTTGTTACTATATACAACCTGAGAGAGATTATTGAAATTTATATGCTTGAAAAAGGTGTTTCTTTCAGTATATTCTGCCTCGAATATACTGCTAATGAGGGCGCTGATTCCGGGAGCGCGAATCTTAATGTCATTTATTGCTCTCACATTATGCCGATATCTGCCGCTGACTACACTCCTCAGTCCTTTTTAACAACGCTACAGGCTAAACGTACTTATCCTAATTCCACCGAATATTTACCTTTAATCCATGGTATATCAGAGTTCGACGTCGACGCCCATTGCGTGTTTGTTACTCCAGCCGGAGCAGTGTTGTCAACAACTATTACCCTGTGGACCGCGGAATATGAGGAAAATGGCGTTGACACTTTAATTATTAGATATAGTGATATAATGCTGGCACTTGCCCACGACCGATTTGATGTAGATAGATTGCTGGCATATACGATTAATATAGGACAGCGATATATCACCTATTATGTACATGCTGCAACTCCTGATGTTATCTTTACTTTTCGTAATTGCTTTAATGCACTTGAGAGTGTGGCTTTCTTTGGTGTAACTACGACAAAAACCAAAATTGAACGTTCTATAGCCTCAATATTTTCGGTTGACTCCTTCTACGACCAGTCAACGGAAAAAGATTATGAGTTTCAAACGGCTCCTCTGACAACGGAAGAAGGAGCTTGGATTGAGCAACTATTTGAATCTCAAAAAGTATATATCGGTACCACGCAAGATATAACTAACATTAACTCTTTACCAGTGGTACTGATAACAGATAGCAGTTGCGAGATTAATGATTCTAACGCGGACTTGCCACGAGTTAAATTTACTTGGCGATACGCCGAAAAATTACCACATCACATAAATGTTCCCACTTCGGACCCGAATGTGTTTGACGATAAATTTGCTTATCAATACACCTAACGTATGGCTAATTCTATACATATATCAACTCTGAGGGAGATGCTTAAGCGCGGAGAACCCTGCGACATTAAACTTTGGACGAAAAGCGGGCAAATCCAACTCTATCGTAATTGTATATCCTTGAGATATAATTTTTATAAGGGCACTCGTCAAATTAAATTGTTGGAGAGCCGCGAAATTAGGCAGGTGCGCGATGTTTGTATATTTGAAATTAACGGATTAACAGTCTATTTATAATATGGAAGATGTTTTGAATTATTCAAGTATTGAAGAGCTGCCAACCCTATCAGCTAAAGCTGCGTTTTTAGTAGACTCATCGTCAGTGTTCCGCGAACAAAATGACATATCTCCCATTCACATTAAAGATAATATGAGCTATATGCCGTGGGGTAGCGATAATCAGATGCCGTTCGACATTCTCAACCTGATTGAGCGTGACGAGACGCTTTCCACATGCCAGATGTTCAACGCGGAAGTGTGTTACGGGGCCGGACTTGTTTATAATACGGAGAATTGTAAACCGGAAATAACTGACGAAGTTAACGATTTCGCCTTGATGAATTCTATCCCATCTTATTTCCTCGGAGTCGCTCAGGATTTAAAACATTTCGCTTTTTGTGTGTCTGTCATTATCCTTACCGCTGATAGGTCCAAAATTGCCCGACTAATCCGAAAGGAGGCTTGCTATTGCCGATTTGCTCCGGCAAACCGCGATGGGAAGATTGATACGGTGTATTATGCAAATTGGCGCAATAACCCAAGCGCAGACGAAATTGAGGCTATTGATTTGCTTGACGTTAATGCTCCGATATACGACCTCATGGTGCGTCTCGGGAAAGCACCTGGCGCTGATGGGCAAACTAAAGTTAGATCATCAGCGAAAAAATTTGCCATTATCACTAAAGTCCCAACCCCAGATAATACATACTACCCTATCCCATACTATGCAGCTCTTTTTAGGGGTAAGTGGTATAATATTAAACGATTAATCGCTTTGGCTAAGGAATCTAAACTAAAAAATTCCGCCCCGATAAAGTATCACATTGAAATATCTGCTGATTACTTCGACCGTTTATGCCGGTCGGAGGGCATAACCGACCGCAGACAAAAACAAGAGCGTATCGTCGCTGAAAAGCAACGTATCATCGATTTCCTTACCACTGCTGAAAATAGTGGTAAGGTGTGGTTTTCGCAGACCTATACTAACCCTGCGGGTGTTACACAACATGACGTCGTAATAAACAAAGTTGATGGCGCTAAAGAGGGTGGTGACTGGGAAAGTGATATCCAAGAAGCTATTAATATAATTTGCTTCACCATGCGCGTCCATTCCAACCTTGTCGGCTCCGTGCCGGGAAAGTCGCAGACTAACAACTCTGGTTCGGATAAGCGTGAACTATATACTATCGCTCAGGCTCTGCAAAAACCATATCACGATCTACTCTTTACCGCCCATCGGCTGATTATTAAATTCAATGGTTGGGAAGGAGCTTACCCGGACTGCCCGTTTGTCATGTTATCTACACTTGACGAGGGTAAAGACGCTAAATTAGTTACAACTGCTTAATTACACAATTATGGCTCTAATAATTACTGACGACGAAATGCTCAGGAATTTTATCCCGAACGTTTTCTCCACTATCGATGACGAATTGCCCATATATGATAAATTGTTGCCATACCTTAACATCGCAGAGTCCTGGCTTATTCAAAATATTACCGGTCAAGATGTTTTAAATAAAATTGCCTCCGACCCCGGTGACGATCGCTTTATGACCGTTGCAATGGCTGTTGTTTCGCACGCTTATGCCTTGGCCGTCCCCTCACTCGATCTCGTACTGACTCCGAACGGATTCGGTATCGTCAGCAACAAAAACGTTGTACCGGCATCAAAAGACCGTGTCGAGCGTTTGATTCGGTCTCTTTACGAGTTGCGTTCACAATGCTTGATTGTTTTGCTTAATAAATTGAAGTCACATTCTGATTGGCATAGCTCACATCAATGTGATATGCTGGCTAAATCCATCCTACAAGACCCGAATCTTGTCACTATCTGTAACACCTCTGACCATGACGAAGCTGATATATGGACTGCATTTATTGCACTGCGCCATCGCGCCATGCCGATTGAATGTGAAATCGCCAATGGCTGGATATCTCCGCAACTAATGGCGCGTTTATGCCGGTGTGAAGCAACGGCTACGCATAGCGATGGTATATCTTGGCTAATATCTGCGATTCGAGGTGTCGTCTGCGCACGGCTTACATCGGGAACGATGAATACCCCGTTGCTTGATGATATCGTCTCATACATCCGCTCATACCCCGACCTTTTCCCGGAATGGCACCAGTCCGCAACAGCGAAACTATTTTCTCCCACTACATTTAAAAATACGAAAAAATCAAGTGGATATTTCTTTTAATTTTTTTTATTTATATGACACAAAAAATCTCAATTACGGTGCCTAAAGCATGGCAAGAGCTTACGGATGCTCAACTTTATTACATTTACAATCTGCTTGCCGACAACCTGTCCTCAGGACAGATTAAGACCTATTGCCTACTTAAATGGGCTAAAATTAAAGTGCTGTATCGATATGGCGACGGATATATGCTACAACATGGCAAAGATAAGTTTGTTATATCCGCGGAAATCCTTGCTAATGCTATCCATGCCCTTGATTGGATTGATGACTTGCCATCATCTCCTGTACGAATATCTACAATTGGCAGAGCTAAGGCAATTGACGCAGCTTTTATGGGTGTCCCCTTCAAAAAATATTTATACTGTGATAATCTATTCCAAGGATATCTCGAAACTCAAAACCATAGTTTACTCGGACAAATGGCAGAAGTGCTTTACGAAAAGCCGGGTATAATGCCAAATCGAGCGGAGAAAATAGCGATATTCTACTGGTGGACTGCTTTAAAGTCGCTGTTAGCTCGTTCATTCCCGACATTTTTACAACCAATGCCGGTAGATGTTAATAATGTCGTCAATCCCGATAATCTTGGCAAAAAGTTACAAGAAGCGATGAACGCTCAAATTCGAGCTTTAACTAAAGGGGATATTACCAAGGAGGCTGAAGTACTCGCTATGGATACATGGCGAGCAATGACAGAACTCGAGGCGCAAGCAAAGGAATATGAAGAACTGAACCGCAAATATCCGCAGACAAAATGAACGTGACAACGAACTATAACTGGGACGCTTCAGAGTTTTTTGAGGCTCTCACCGCTCGCAATAAACTCGCCATTGATAAAGGCTTCCGTTTTTGCCGTGTCAGCGGTATGGAAGGGTTCCAGGAAGCGCTTGCATCGATGCAAAATACGAAAGCTTTCATCTGCGTCAACGAGGTCGCGCAAGGGTATACTTCTCTTGACAACTCACCCATTACCCGACGCGTTAAAACGGTATTCCTTGCTATGCGCCATAAGATTGACGACATGAAGACCCGACAGGACAGGTTCGATACCCTGCGCGAAATCTTCCGCCAATTTATGACGGTACTCATAAAAGAGAAAACTAAGCTCGAAGGGCATTGCGTAGAACTCGACCGCCGTATCTCGTTCCACGAAATCGACGAATATTTTTTTAGTGGTTGCGCTTGTGCTTACTTTTCTATAGCTGTGGATGTGCACACTGATTTAAGGTATGACGAACGCGATTGGATTAAATAATGCGGATGCTATTGATCAAAGACAACGGTATGTCGAAGCATGGAATAGTACCATGCTATCCATATGGCGTGAACAGATCACACTGCTCGATGTAATTGATACCGGGCAGTTGCTTCAATCTCCAGTCTCTCTACCGGTGAGGAGCGACGGCCGATTATTTAATTTAAACATCACACAACAGTTCCTCGAGTACGGGCTTTGGCAAGATTATGGCACCGGACGTGAAACCCCTCGAGGCAATAGCGGTGACATCGGACGACCGAAGATACGTGAACGTAGACAATGGTTTTCGAGAAAATATTATTCGTCGGTCCTGAATCTACGCGACTTTTTTGCGGATAGTATTGGGCTGGAATTTTGCGGGATTTTCACCGAAATGTTTGACGACCGTCTATTCAAATCGATGACTGAATATTATAAACGAAACAAACGACCCCTATAACCGGTCGTTTGTTTTGTCTTTTATTTGCTTGTCCCATAATCGTATTTTCGCTGAAAATAAATATAAACAATGCTATATGAACGCTACGGACATAACTAACTTAATTTCTGCACTACGTGCCGAAACCGAAAAGCAAAGTATATCCCCGGAATCTGTGGGATATTTATTGCAAACTTTATTGGACTTCTTGACCAATATAGACGAAACCCTGCAGACTTCATTAACGGGGTTGTCGATTATTCATAATACGGATAAGGTGGCATTAACCGAAGCGATAACGACTTTGGAAACTAAGGTTAGTAATATCAATAAAGCCCTTAGCAACAAAAAAACGGAGCTTGAGAAATGCATCGGAGTGCTTGCTTTCGATGGGTATGTTGATACCCAAGAGGATGCAGAAGGGGAGGATATTGGTACGGTATGGTATTCGACCGGCCAATCATGCTTCGTCGTTGTGGAGGATACGGGTATATCTAATTCTTGCGTCCACAATGACAGCGCTAAGGATTGGTCCCAGCCTCGCATGGATTGTCTGTTTAGCTCGACCGGTCAGTTGTTAGTGTTCGATGGTGAGGATTTGGTCAACTGGGAGCCTGAGCTTATGCGTGACGATATCACTGACCTTGGTGATGCATTGTCGGAGATAGATAAAACGCTAACTGCTTTACAGGAGTCGGTGACGACGATGTCGGAAGCCTATGATGGATTAGACACCTCGATTAATGAGCATATTGCAGAGGTTGCAATATATGCGTTTAATGGTGACGGACCTCCATCCACATCGTCGTCGGCATACAATGGACCTGCCGGGATATATTATTCGCAATCGGAGGGTCTTTTCTATAAGACGACTTCGGGGTCTCCATCGAAATCGATACCTCACAATGCGAATGGCAAGGCTCGCACGGATTGCTTGTATCGCAAGGGTAATGTGCTGTATCAGTATAATGGGTCGACGTTGTCGGAGTATGTTAGTCCGTCGGTAGCGGCTGAGCTCGCAGAACTGAGAAGTCTAATTGCTAATTTAGGATAGTCATGAGGCATATTAATTATAAGTCTGATTTTGATTTTTTGTTGAAGCTCGTATCGAGCGTCAAACAAGAGGACGGCAGTTGCGTGTTGCAGGAGGTAGGCTTCCCGGGCTATGATTGGGAGGCAACGTTTTGGACGTCGCGGAGGTCAACATCGTTTGTTGCATCGAGCAAGGGGGGGGTGCTGACCAATTGCTTTAACGATGCTGGGCAGATACATATCGTGTGCAATAATCGCGGACTTGGTCCCGGTGTACTCTATGTTGAGTTTCGCGCTCATATCCCTAATTCAATGTACCCCGACGGGTGCGCGGATTTGTTTTCGGTGCTTCCGTTGGATATTGAGCTTGTGGTGGGGTGTAGTGACTGCTTTGAGCAAGCGGAGGCGACTATTGCGTTGCCGGAGGTGTTGGCAGAGATTGATATAAATGTCGCAAGAATAAATACTGATATATACTCCCTCCAAACGGAGGTCGCTAATTTGCGCACAGATGTTGCCGCCAAAGAAGAAGTTATCGCTGCTTTGAATGCTGAGATAGAGATGTTGCATACAATAACTGACGAGTGCCGTCCGCACGTTATTGTTGAAGCTCTTAGCAAGGACTCAGTTTTCTATATAGATGACAACCCGGTATCCCTTCAAAAAGGAACTAATAAGCTTTATTTTAGGGAGCGATTTTCTCCAAACCCAAAGACTGGCCTGTGTTCGAATCCCGGTATTACGAGCGTTGATATGCGCAATGCTTTTTTTCGTTATCCCTCCGAGTTGTTTAGGCTTACATTTGAAATGTGTGAAGATTTAACCTCTATATTAGGGCTCGAGAATATACCAATGACAAAACTGTCGGGCCTTGCCGGTTTTTTTTCTAGGGTAGCTGTACCGGGAACTTTTTCTCGCCCCGGCTCTTGGGACCTGAGTAATATAGAGTCGATGAAACAAATGTTTTATCGCACGAAATTCAGCAAAATTTTAATGAACGAGGTAGACGCGCCGAAATTAACGACTATGTCATCTATGTTTTTACAAAACACTAATGTACAAACGATACAAATTACCAACTGGAACGCGCCGAACTTGACGGATATGTCGTATCTGTTTAGTGGCTGCACTGTATTAAGCTCCCTTAGTCTTAGAGGGTGGGATTTCCGCAACGTGACGAATATGACGGGTATGTTTAATTCCTGCATTGCATTAAAAACTATATCAGGAACGCTTCGCAATATTGGTGTGTCAATCTCTTTAAGTGCGTGTCCGCTTACGGCATCCTCGGCTATGGCTATCATTTCCGGTTTGGCGACGGTGGAGGAACCTCGGACGTTAACGTTGAAAGCCTCGACTTATGAATTATTAACTGAAGGGAATATAGCGATAGCGACCTCAAAGGGTTGGACTGTCGCAAGTGCATGATAATTAATAAAATAAAAACAAATATGAAATCAACCGAATACACTACGATTATCCTCACAGCAGAAGAGGGAAAGTATCTTACACAGATGGCAGATGTTGCCATTGAGGAGCGCATTGTCGCACAGACAATAGCGCTGGGGCGGAACGATAGTGCCGATAATTGGCGCGAAATCGATAAGGCAGAAGCCGATGCCTATCGTAAAGCGCAAGCCGAAGCAGAGGAAGCGGAGAAAGGAGGTGAGTGATGATATTAGGCACTCATAACTCAATGACATATTTACCCGTGCGTAAGTGGTGGATGAAGCCGTTCGCATGGGTGGCACGTTGTCAACATAAGGACATCTGCGAGCAATACGACAGCGGAGTGCGCTTGTTTGATTTGCGTGTTGCTTTCGGGCGCAAGGGTAAGTTACATTTCCGACATGGCTTAATCGGCTACAAAGGTGACGTTAACCAAACGTTGTTGTTGCTTAATTCGTGGGGCGATACAACAGTGCGCATCATATTGGAGGAGCGCAACACCGATTGGGATAGCGTTTTCCGCTATTATGTGACACTATGGGAGCAAACATACCCCGATATCAAGTTTGTGTGCGGAGTGCGCAAGTATGGTTGGGCGCAATTGTGCGGTCTACCCCAGATAGAGATTGATATGTTGCAGTGGTGTGCGTCGATGCAAGGTAGCAAGCTGAGTGCTTTGTATCCGTGGCTATGGGCTAAGCGTCACAGCGAGGTTCCGCAAATCGAGAGAATGTATTTGCTTAAAGATTTTGTATAGGTATGGAGCATGGAGGAGTAATAGAGGTCGCTAAGGGTATTAGTGACTATGGTGTGATGATAGTCATTTGTGCTGCGTTTATTGTGCTATCTTTGGGCATGTGGATTGCAATTTTCAAGTGGTTTAAGAGCCTGATAAATCAAATCGTCAAACGCAGTAATAAGGATATGCAGGATATCCTCTCCGAAATCAAGAAACAGAACGAAATGCTTTGTGATGTTTCGGAGGGATTGCGAACCGAAACACAGCTTCGCCTAAAGAACCTTACCGGTATCGCCTTTGATTTGTCAGTTGAGCAAGTTTGCCGACTGATCAAGCGGGTGCGCGAGGAAAACCACATTGCTGACAGAGAGGCGACACGACGAAAAATCCGTAAGCAGTTGCACATCATTCACGACGATCGTAACAGCCGATTTGACCCTTTTACTTATCGAGGCAAATGTATATCTACCTTTTGCAATCCTGAGTGGATAGAACAAGTAGCCATCGTAGTAGAAAGCGAAATATACCACGAGCAGGGGGCAAATAACAAGAGGGCGTATACAAATGTCAAAATGGCTTATGACGATATAAAACTTGATTTCTATCACCGAATGTCCCAATAATTATGCGAAACATCAATAAAATCATTATACATTGCTCGGCTACTCCTGAGGGAAGGAATTACACCGTGGCCGACATCCGACGCTGGCATCTTCAGCGTGGCTTCAGCGATATCGGGTACCACTATGTCATTTACCGCGACGGCACGATTGTTGTAGGCCGCCCGTTGACCCAATCTGGCGCACACTGCTACGGCAAAAATAAAACCTCAATCGGCATCTGTTATATCGGCGGCCTTACCTCTGACGGCAAATCCGCAAAAGACACACGCACCCCGGCACAAAAGTCGGCGCTCGTGACTCTGATAAAGGAACTCCGCTCTAAGTTCCCCGGATCTACCGTACATGGCCATCGCGAGTTTGCTAATAAAGACTGCCCTTGCTTCGACGCAAAGGCGGAATATATTAACCTTTAACGGAGCACTTATGCGAAAACTTACAATAACCTTATTGCTCGTGGTTGTCACTGCGTGCCACTCGAAAAAGGACATTGCAAGCACGGTTACGGCCGACACCAACACTATCTCCTCGTCGGACTTGCGCGTGAGCTCAAGCAAGTTGGACTCTGCGCTCTACTCCTTGGCGATAACGTTGGACTCCCCGGACATTACTGCCGAACCTGTGCTCCTCGCGCATTGCCCCGATAGTGGCGATATCCGCCCCGACGTGATTGCCTGGCGTTATCACATCAAAGCCAATAACGCTACGATCAATGCGGATAGGACTGCAGTTAGTCGCGCTCACACCGACACCCTGCAACAGGACAGCATTAACTCTACTCAAGCCGTATCAGCGGCTAATACCGAACATTGTGAGTCAACATCGGTATATAAGCCTCCTGATACCACTCTGATACTCATACTCTTCGTGCTCATCTTTGCTATTGTAATTTATCGTAAACGTTCTATCTAACATCTGTTTACATCCGGTCGTGCCACTCGTGAGAGCCGCACGACTTTATTTTACCCCACCCCACTCCCCATTGTGATGACAGCTCGTTCCTATTCGCTTCGTCGATATGGTCTCCTCTTATTGTGCAATAAAGTGTTCCTTTAATTCTCTCGCATCTATGCCGCCGACAAGCTCGCTCCGCATCTCCTCACTATTGTGGCTTACCGCTCTTCGTTCGTCAATCCCAAGCTTCACATATTGGCTATATGCATTGCTCGCTAAGTCACACACTATCTCCCTCATGAGGTGACTTATATACGCACTTCGCTTGCCCCCATTCGCACCATCACAATGCCACTGCCCACTTGAACGCAAGTGGGTGCCGTTTACCATACTCCACATGGTAGCTCCTTACC
>JAFXHY010000116.1 GCA_017536215.1 Muribaculaceae bacterium
CGGTGATGCTGTTGTATGGGTCGCCATAGGGGGTGGGGGTCATGGTACTCATTGAGTATTGCCATGTCTTATCGGGAAGAATGTTGCGATACAACACTGTTATAATATTATTAATCTTTCTTCCTTGATTGTCAAGTTGTTCTTCATCCCATTCCATTAGATAACCATTGGGGATGTTTTCCATGGCTTTCTTAACTTCGGCGAGTTGGTCGTTATTGGCTGAAACTACGGCAACGGTAATTTTTTCGCCATCGTTATATTCCAACATTCGGTCATGGAAAGAGCAATAAGAGTATGTGTTCATAACCGAACCTATGCATATTGACCAATATCGTGCTTTTGCATTTTTATATTCTTCTACACAAGAGGGGATTGGAGCCGGAATAAAACTGAAAGTGAGAACTTGGTCGGTCGTCAACTGTGTCCTACAATATAAATAGTCGGTGGAATTATTCGGGAAATAGTCGCCGCGTGGTGATAATAGGAATGGTACTTCGATTGATTGGTCCGACTCAAGAGGTACAAAATTGCCATCTTTCATAATAGTGGCTTTAGAAGTAACTCCTTCGGGAACTTCGACAGTTTCTCCTGTTTTCAGATTTATACCTTCAATTTTAGGCAACTCTACGCCCCCATACTCTCCCTCGCCAAGGTATTGGCGCAAACAGATGCTCACACATTCTACATTTTCATTGAAATAGCACACATTCTCTTCCTTTACATTTGGGAATAGAGATAGGTCGGTGCCTTCTTTTAAAAGGTATATAGTGAATTTGTTGTCGGTGCCGGTAGTTGTGATATTATAGGGGTTTATATATCCGTCGTCGGGTGATATATTCACATCATCAAGCCCATCGATAACTTCCCCTTTTAAATCATTATAGATTGAGAAACTGAAAAAACGAGCTTGAGGATAAACTCCGCTAATGCGTAGCCCGATGTTCGGATTTTTAGTTATGTCGTAGGCATATACCCAATATTTGGAGTATATGTCAGGATATGCGCCCAAATTAAGGTGTGAATATGTTGTGCCCCAAATTTCGTTGTTACCACTCGGAGGAGTCGGGGTATTGTCATCGTTATTGCATGAAATCAAAATTAAAGCAAATGTTGATATTACTAAATACTTAAATATAGATCGCATAATAGTCGGTTTGATAAATAGTTATGTGATTTTCCCAAATATAGTGCATTTTTTTTATATATAAAAGTTTCTTGTTTTTTTATCTATAATCGGTCTCAACTCCGGTATGTCAAGATGTTAAAGCTTAGGGTTATATTTTCGCATAGTGTCTCTGTTGTGTAAACATATCCACTTTGCGAGCTATGAATTAGGCGAGATTTTAATAGCGCAATAGCCCTCAACCAACCTAAAAAAGAGAGGGGGAACCAATCGGTTCCCCCTCAACACTATCTAATTTAATAAATTGATTAGTCGATAGGTTCGTCAGCTTCGTAACCACCCATTTCGCGGATAGCGTTTTTGAGCATTACATACTGTTGGAAGAGGTGGTTAACGGGTACTTCGTTCTTAGTGTAGTCGTGCATCGGGCTCTTGAGGAAGAAGCTGAGGAAGCGCTGTGTACCGTAACGTCCGGCACGAGCAGAAAGGTCGCTCAACAATACGAGGTCGAGGCAGAGGGGAGCAGCGAGGATAGAGTCGCGGCAGAGGAAGTTAATCTTAATCTGCATGGGGTAGCCCATCCAACCGAAGATATCGATGTTGTCCCAACCTTCTTTGTCGTCGTTGCGCGGGGGATAGTAGTTGATACGTACTTTGTGGTAGTAACCATCGTGGTCGTTACCGCAACCGCCACAGTTTTGACCGTAGAGGTCGGGTTGATTTTCAGCAACGAGGATTGATTCCAAAGTAGAAAGTTTAGAAACTTCTTTTGTACGGAAGTTAGCGGGTTCGTCAAGAACGAGACCGTCGCGGTTACCGAGGATGTTAGTTGAGAACCAACCGTTAAGACCTAAGCAACGAGTTCCGATGATGGGAGCGAAACCTGATTTAACGAGAGTTTGACCTGTTTTGAAGTCTTTACCTGCGATAGGCATTTTAGTTTTTTCAGCGAGTTCCCACATTGCAGGGATGTCAACTGTAGTGTT
This sequence comes from Muribaculaceae bacterium, assembly GCA_017536215.1. GTDB lineage: Bacteria > Bacteroidota > Bacteroidia > Bacteroidales > Muribaculaceae > JAGBWK01. The sequence goes on from JAFXHY010000116.1 coordinate 2,110, forward strand.
GGGAGCACCCATGATGAAGGGAGCACCTTCAGTAAGAGCTGCGTAAGCATAGCACATTGAGGGTGCGATATTTTCGCAGTCGTTAGCTTTCATTGCAGCTTCGAGGTCAGCGAGAGTATAGTGTACTTTTTCGTTGATGGGTACATAAACTTCAGTAGAAGCAGCCCAAAGTACTACAACGCGGTTAACACCGGTTTTAGCTTTGAAATCGCGGATGTCTTGACGGAGTTGCTCTGTCATGTCCCAACGATCCTTGCAAGTTTTTACGTTTTCACCGTTAAGACGTTTTGCGTAGTTGTGGTCGAAAGCAGCTTTCATGGGCACGATAGCTTCGAGCTCGTCTTTTACGGGGTTGATATCTTTTTCTTTGAGAACTTCACAGCGGATAGCTGATTCGTATGCGTTGTCGGGGTATACGTCCCATGCTCCGAATACGATGTCGTCGAGTGAAGCCATAGATACGATTTGGTCGTATTTAAGGTATTTTTTATCAGCACCTTTACCAACACGCATTTTGTCGTATTGGGTCATTGAACCTACAGGCTTGGTGAGGCCTTTGCGAGCCATCAATACACCTGTCATGAATGTTGAACTAACGGCGCCAAGGCCGACAACTAAAACGCCGAGTTTGCCTTCGGCTTTTTGTACATTACTCATTTTGCTATTAAAGTTTAATTGTTGTTCAAATTTAAAGTTGCAATGCGGTTGTTGCAAACAAAACTTTGCAAAAGTAAGGATAGTTTTTTAAGTGTGAAATTTTTTAGTGTAAAAAATAATCATTAAATTGTTAAAATGGCATAAAATATAGCCAATGTGGTAAAAATAGGTTAAAAACAGCCACTATGATGCTCAAAATGTAATATAATGTTAATTGAGCTATGCGAGGTAATCCCGGATTTTTTGCAAAAAAAACGATTAAGTGTGCAAAAAATTAGTGGAGATTAATCAACTTGTTGAAGTTTGAGATGGGGGAAACGCAAGCCGACATAGTGCGCTACAATTTGCGCTATTGCATCGGTCGACAGTCGGGAAGTGTCAAAGCACAAATCATATGACGAGGCATCGCCCCAGCGTTTGTCGGTGTAGAAGTTATAGTAGTTGGCGCGAAGACGATTGGTGCGTTGGCGCAGTTTCTCTGCTTTTTGTCGAGATGTGATTCCGGTGCGTGACATGATGCGTTCAAGGCAACTTTCTACCGGCGCATGGACGAATATATTGACCGTAAGAGGGTGGTTGCGTAGCACGTAGTTGGCGGCGCGTCCCACGATGACACATTCTTCACTCATGGCCAATCGTTGAATGACATCGGATTGTACTTGGTGAATAGAGTTGCCGGAAATTGAGGATGCATTTTGATACCATGAGATATTTCCTCCACCCAATGAGAATGATATGTCGGGGGTGGAGATGAAGCTTTGCATATGTTCGTCGTTGTTCTCTACGATTTGTTGGTCGATACCTGCTTGCTCAGCGGCTTGGCGTAACAACTCTTTATCATAGTATTTAATACCGAGTAGGTCGGCTATCTTTTTGCCGAGTTCTCGTCCGCCGCTTCCGAATTGTCGACCTATGGTGATTACTAATTTGTAGTCGTCGGTTGGGGTTGTGTTACTGTTGTCCTTACTCATAGAGTTGTATTGTTTTGCCGTTCATTGTTGAATCTGCCGCTTGGATACTTCGTTTTCATGGCAGTTGATGCTACGAAAATAGTTAAAAAACGGGAAGTATACCAATTTTCATGCAATTTTTTGCTCGATGTAATGCTTATATTTTTTTATATAAAAATAGTATAGGGGAGTGTATCATTGCGATACCTCCCCTGTTTTACCTATTTTATACACATAATTTATATGTGTGCTTTGTGAATTTTATTTGTCTTTGCGTTTTGATAATTGGCGTTCGAGAGCGTCCATTGCACTATCTACGGCCTCCTCAAAAGTGTCGGCTGTTTTGCTTGCTACTATATCTGGTTGTTGTGGCTCTGCGATTTTAATGATTACCTCCTTGTTCATTGCTGATTCAGGCTTTACTACCTTGAGGGTTACGTCGACTGTTGCAATTGCGTCGTTACGGCGTGCCAATTTTTCTGCTTTTTTGTTGATAAAAGCGGTCAAACGATCTGCGATGTCGAAATGGATGGCTTGAATACGTACTTCCATATTATCCTCCTTTTTTTTGTGCGCGTGGATGCGCAAGTTGATAATTTTGTTTTAATTCACGGTATGATATATGTGTATATATCTGAGTTGTCGAGAGTGATGTATGTCCCAAAAGCTGCTGCACTGCATTTATATTTGCACCATTGTTGAGCATATCCGTTGCAAATGTGTGGCGCAGCACGTGGGGTGAACGTTTTGTGGCATGAACTCCGGCGTCGTCGAGAGTCTTCGATACTACATTATTAATAAGTTTGGGATAGAGTGCTTCGCCATTGGGGCGCGTCAAGAGGTTGGGGGATGTTGAGATGCCCGCTTCTTGACGTAGTACTCGATATTGCTCTATCATTGTTTTCAACTCTGCTCCGAAGGGAATGATTCTTTCTTTATTACGTTTGCCGAGCACTTTTAGTTCACATCGTGATGTGTCGATATTGCGGTCGAGAAGCCCTATAAGCTCGGCACGACGAATACCGGTGCTATATAGTAGCGTAATAATCAACCGGTCGCGACATGCGATAAGGTCATTGGTGTCGTATCCGCTGTTGAGAAGTTGATTGATTTCCTCAGTGCGGATAAAAGTGGGTAGCATTGAGGTGGGACGTGCGATTGTGACATCAACGGCAGGATTGCGGTCGATTTCGCCTATTAGCATCATGTATTTAAATAGCGACCGTAGAGATTGGACCTTGCGACGTAGGGTGCGACGTGATTCTCCTTCTTCTGAGCGGGTTGCTATCCATGATCTGACGTCGCTGTTGCTCACAGATGCCGGGTCAAACGTCTCGATATCCGCCTTCCCACAGCAGTAGCCGGCAAATTGGTTGATGTCACGAGAATAAGCCGAAACGGTGTGTGCCGAGTAGTTCAGCTCACACCGTAGATATGTTAGATAACGATCGACTATCATATTATCGTCTTATTTCTGCTCTTCCGACTGCCGTCATCGCTTTGCAGTCTTGAAATTATTCACAATATCGAAAATTATTTTTAATTTTCCAAATAAAAAAGGGGCAATTTTTTATTTGCCCCTTTATGCTGTTTTTGTCGATTTAGTTGACTATTTGATAATCAATTTTTTATTCACGGTAGTAATCTCAGTTTCTACTGCCACGATATAGTTGCCGGAAATGAGTTGTGCTACATTGATTGTTGTTTCGGTCATTCCTCCACATTCTTGTGCCAATACGCAACGACCGACAATATCGTAAAGCTTGACAGATTTAATTTCTCCTGTTGCCTTGATATTTAATACGTCGGATGCCGGGTTGGGGTAGAGGCTCAACTCTATTTCTTTGGCACTGCTAATCTCTTCGATACCCGATGTCTTGTCCTTAAATCCGAATGGTTGGGTACATGTTTCTCCAAATTCGTTGGTTAACAATGCTCGCACGTATCTGCCTTGGTAGCCTGTATAATCAAATTCTTTGCCCACTGCCAATACTGTGCTCTTACGGGTGTCGGGTGTTGAATTTTTGATGTCGGTAGAGCATATCCAATATACATCGGTTGCATCGGTGTCAATAGTAATAGTATGGTTGTCTGCATCGATTTTAATATCGTTGATGCGTGGAGCTTTGGCTTGTCCGCTGCCGGCATATTCGTAAGAGAAATAGTGGGTGCCATTACGCATGGCATCTTTCAATGCTTCAATGGTGAGTTCTTCCATCAACATAAAGTTGTAATTGCGGAAGAGCTGTCCGGTGTTGTGCATATCATCGCATGAATAACCCCACACGGGTGTGCCCTGTGCCATGGTAATATCAAGAATTTGGTCCCAAAGAATACGGTCGTTAGGACGTCGATTCCCTTGATTATATACCTCCAAGCCAATCAAACTCTTGTAGGTGAGGAAGTTTTCGGCATGCCATTCGGGTGAGTTCTTTTCACCTGGAGTGTATTGTTTGGATAGGCTCCAATATTGTCCGGGGTGATTGATGAGTTGCATGCCACCGAGCTTTTCTGTGTAGGCATATGATTCTCTGAGTGTGGCAAATTCCATCCCTTGACGGCCCGTGAAGAAGTCGTTGTGGTGATTGAACTCGCTACCGCCCACTTCGTTCCATGAGTTCGTGTAGCTCTTGCTCAATTCATTTCCGGGAATAGCAAGCATATTTAGCGACTCCGGGGTGCGATTGGTAGCCGTTGGATTGAATAGATTGAATTTATCCCACGGATAAGGATTTGCATCATGGTCGGTTAATGCAAGAATTTGATAGCCGGCATTGTAGTAGCTGTCGACTGTTTCGTCGGTTCTCAAATTAGCATCGAATGACTGAGTAGTGTGAGTGTGGAAGTTCGCTTTGTATTGCTTGATTGTTGACCAATCTATGTCGGAGTATGGGTTGACTACCACATTTTCAGTATCTTCTCCGTTTATAACTTTTATTGCGATAGTTCGGTAGTCGTCAAGTTCGGTATCTCCCTTCTTTAAACATAGTGAAAGATGGTAAATGCCTGCTTGCAAATCCGACATATCAAGGCTCCATTCATCTGCGGCAACTTTCGTTAGGGCTTTAGTTTCGTAATCTCCATAGTTGAGGTTGACTTTTACGGATACTTCAGTATTGGTCAAGCCGGGTATTTTTAGGGAAACTTTACTATTGCTGCCTACGTTGCAGATTGAAGGAACAGCTATGAATTTCTCTACAATAACATCATTTATGGTTTCTCCCCATTTCGTTTCGGTAATGGTCACGCTATTGGTTGTAAAGTCGTAGACAATATCGGCGGCAATACAATTGTCGGATACGCTGTATGTACTTGTGACTGCTCCCATATCCGAACCACTATTGACACTGCCAAAATGGATTGAAAAACTCTTGTCGGCATTTAAGAAATCGGCCGATGCTTTCACTGTATAGTTGCCGGTGATACTCATAGTGATGCTTTCATCGGCGGTGACCAATCGGAATGCTGCAGAGTTGGCGGCTACTGCGCTAATGTTTTCTCCTGTTAAGATGGCAACACGGTGCCATGATGTTGTTGTCTTCTTTGAACTGAAGCCTATATCTCCATTTTCCGACATTAATAGCGTGCCGGTGCCATCGGCACTGCGTGACACATTCCAATAGTATTTTGTTTTGACGCTCGCCGGTATTTCAGTGATCGCTACCTGAGCTTCTACTTCATTCCCCGATGAAATGAATTTAGTGGTATAGTTGAACTTTGTGTTGGCATCATACACTAAATCTTGGCTGTCGATTGCCGAAACAATTGAATAAGAAGTTGAGGCAAGGTCGGTAGTTGGAGTCTCACCCTCTTCATCGTCGCCTTCTCCACCTTCTCCACCTCCGTTTTCGGTGATTGTTACTTTGTTGGTGTAGAAGTCGTATTCGATTACTGCCGATGTGCAATTATCCGAAACGCTCAACTCTTCGGTCAATGAACTTTGTTTTGAACCACTGTTGACGCTGCCAAAATGGACCTTAAACGTTTTTGATGTGCCGAATGTCACGGTTGCAGTCGATTTGTAGCCATTCGATTGGGTCATAGTGACCTCTTTGTCGGCTGTTACTACTCGGAATGCTGCGGAGTTTGCCGCGATATCCTTGATTGTTTCATCTCCAAGTATGACAACGCGAAGCCACGACGTTGTTGTTTTCTTCGAGCTGAAGCCTATATTGCCGTTGGTCGATTTTATATATGCTCCACTGCCATCGTTGCTGCGTGTCACATTCCAATAGTATTTTGTCTTGACGCTGGCGGGTATTTCAATCATTGCCACTTGAGCCTCTGTTTCTACCCCTTCATATACAAAGTCGGTCATGTAGGTGAATTTCACATTGCTGTCGTAAACGAGGTCTTGGCTATCAATGGCAGAAAGGAATGAATAGCTTGTTGATTGTAAAGCCGTAGCTTTGTTCACTTTTGTTGCTACATTCGATAATGCTACTTGAGAACCGGCATCTGCGGCATCACCGGAAAGCAAATATGGGAATATTGTGCGGAATGCTTTGCCCCATGCCACATCGTTGTGGCTGACTCCGGTAAACGTTGTGAAACGTATATCAGCATTCGAGCGAGTAGCTAACGCTTCTTTTAGGTCTGCAACATCGGCTTGAAAATCGGCCGGCTCATTACCTCCTACCGAGAGATAGAAGCGTTGGTTATTCCCATCGGTTGATGCTGTTGAGACATAGTTGATGATTTCATTCTTGTTAAGCCAGATAGAGGGTGACAACGCTGCACATTGTCCAAACAAATCGGGACGTTTAACAGCGGCATAAACACTGAACAAACCTCCGAGGTCTCCTCCGACAATAGAGGTATTCTCTGCACCTGAGAGAACGCGATAATTGCTCTTGACATAGGGCATGAGTGTTTCCTCGATACCTTGAATAAAGCTGTCGGCGGCTCCCGTTCCGGCAAAGTCGGCATATTCAAATGGGGTGTTCTCTGCTACGAAGCCATACATCGACACGAATATACATTCATTTGCGCCGGATACTTCTTTTGCCATTCCGGTGATGTTCCATGACAAATCGCTCATATGGTCATCTCCGCGGTCGCTGTCGTCGCCGGCATTATCATAGCGCGCTTGTACCCCTGTCATGTAGACTACCGGATAAGATTTGTTGCTCGTCGCATAATCACTCGGCAATAGGATTTTTACAATACGTGTATATCCATTGACCGTTAGTTTGGTTTCAATAATATCGGGATTGTAGGTCTTTGCCCAGTTGGCCACTACGTCCATCGCTCCAACTGCGGTGCGATTGCTCAACTCTTCACCCGAAGCACCTTTTTCTACGTAGGCCCAGTCCTGACCGCATAGATATTTGTAGCCCACACATGCCTCTGCCTCGCTGACATCTTCAAGTGTCAATGTGAACGTATTTACTCCGGATGACGACATTGCTACCGCATTAGCTGCGTCCCAACCGTTAAAATCACCCGCTATAAAGCATGATTTTGTGCCTTCGGGCACTGTGACATTAAAGGTGACGGCGTTGCTCACTATCGCGCTCGCAATGGTCACCAGAATTGTAAGTAATGATTTTTTCATGGTCGATTTATTTTTTTAGGGTATTATTAAATTCGCAGAACTGATATAATCGCCACGAAATTAATTTATTATCTCCAATAATCCAATGATTTATATAAAAATTTATAATGACTTTATAATTTTATTTTGAAGAGAACAATTTTACTGTTTTATTAGCATGTACTTGCAAAATTACATCTTTCCCTATCATAAAATGTGCCTAATTCATACAATTCGCCAAACCTTCTGCCCCCCTAAGCAATCAAAATACAATCTCAAATCATATGAAATTTGGGATATAACGCACTATTTCTCGATAGAGACACAGCCTTTTATCGGAAATGTTCAAAAAAAATCAACTTTTTTGCGCAAAAAATTTGTGTAATACAAAAATCATACGTACCTTTGCATCGCTTTTAAGCTCAAGCGGGGTGTAGCTCAGTTGGTTAGAGTACGCGTCTGGGGGGCGTGAGGTCGCTTGTTCGAGTCAAGTCACCCCGACAATTTCTTAAAAGCGCAAAAGTCAGGACATCGTGCCTGACTTTTTTTATTTCAACCTATCCTATGTTGAAAAGCTATCCTAAATTGCCCGTAGTGGTATATTTCAAGATATTTCACTATTTTTGCATCGGAAAATATTTTAATCTTTCCGAGTTTCTATTCGGAAACAGGTTTTTACCACAAACGCTAACATAAATCAAAAATGGAAACAGATATTTGCTGTATTGGCCATATTACTCTTGATAAAATCGTAACACCACGCTTGACGGCTTATTCTCCCGGTGGCACTGCTTTTTATTTTACTCATGCAATGAACAGTTTGCAAGCCGAGAATTTTCTCCTTGTAGCTTCTTTGGCTGAAAGTGAGATGAAAGCTGTTGAGGATATTCGTGAATTGGGAATTGAGGTTGCAGTGTTGCCAAGTCGCAAGTCGGTATATTTTGAGAACCGCTATGGGGAGAATCAAAACCACCGCACTCAACGAGTTTTGGCGAAGGCCGATCCATTTACCGTAGAAGGTCTTGCTGATGTGAAGGCTAAATATTTCCACCTTGGCAGTTTGCTCGCCGATGATTTTTCTCTCGATATAATTAAAGCGCTCAGTAGCAAGGGTATAGTTTCGGTTGATGCACAAGGCTATTTGCGCGAGGTACGTGGCGAGCAAGTTCATGCTGTCGATTGGGACTGGAAGATGGAGGCGCTCAAGTATATTGATATATTGAAAGTCAATGAACATGAGGCTGAAGTGCTTACCGGCATTAGCGACCCGCGTGAAGCTGCTGAATTATTGGCTCAATGGGGAGTAAAAGAGGTAGTGCTGACTCTTGGAAGCATGGGCTCGGTGATTTTTGCTGAGGGTAATGCTTTCGAAGTGCCGGCGTTTGAGCCTGAAGATGTTGTCGATGCAACAGGATGTGGCGACACGTATATGGCGGGTTATCTATATATGCGTAATAAAGGAGCCGACTACGTTTCTGCCGGACGTTATGCTGCAGCCATGTGTACAATTAAATTGCAAGCAAGTGGTCCTTTCCGTGCCGATAAGGATGCTGTTGAAGCTCTTATCGCAAAAGGAGGCAATCAAAAATAATCTAAATCAGAATAAAATATCATAGCATAAATACAACACAATGGGAGAAGTTAAAACACAGAAAGCAACGCTCATAGATAAGCGTTATCTCATTCCCTTCATATTGATAGCATCACTATTTTTCCTATGGGGATTTTCGCGCTCAATCTTAGATGTGCTTAATAAGCATTTTCAAGATGCAATGGATATGTCGAAAACGGAATCGGCATTAATCCAAGTAGCTGTCTATACGGCCTATTTCCTTATGGCATTGCCGGCGGGGTTGTTTATAGTGAAAAAGGGATATCGTAGCGGAGTGGTGCTCGGTTTGCTACTATTTGCGGTGGGTGCATTTATGTTTATCCCCGGAGAAGCTGTAGGCTCGTTTGAATTATTCTTGGCGGCATTGTTTGTGCTCGGTTGTGGATTGGCGTTCCTTGAAACTGCCGCCAATCCCTACGCTGCAACTCTCGGCGACCCTCGCACGAGTGCAAGTCGATTGAATTTGGCTCAGTCGCTCAATGGGATGGGTTGCATTTTCGGTCCGCTGATTTTCGGCCAAATTTTGTTTAATAACGAAGCATCGGCAAGCGCCGACGGGGGAAGCCAGTTGGCTATCCCTTACTCAGTGTTGGGTATTATTGTGCTTGTTGCGGCAGTTATTTTCACTCGCGTGAAATTGCCTGAAATTAAGAATGAAGAATCTGATAAAGATGAAGCATCGGCGTCGGGGAAAGCTGCGATTAAAAAGCTTTGGAGTCAAAAATTGTTTGTGTTTGGTCTCGCGGCTATTTTCTGCTACGAAATTGCAGAAATTGCGATTAACAGTTTCTTCATTAACTATGTGACCGACGATGGCACAATCAGCAATGACACAGCCTCTACAATGTTGGCATTTGGAGGTCTTGGACTATTCTTTACCGGACGATTAATTGGCAGCCGCGTGATGAGCCGCATCCGAGCTGAAAAAGTATTGCTATTCTGCGGTTGCTGCACTGTGTTGTGTACTTTGATTGTTGTGTTTGCCGGAGGTGGTATGTTGGGCATTGTGGCATTGTGTGCCTGCTATCTTTTTGAGTCTATTATGTTCCCAACGATATTTGCTTTGTCGCTCAATGGATTGGGTCGTCTCACTAAATTAGGCTCATCATTTTTGATGATGAGTCCGATAGGAGGAGCAATTGGAACATTGACAATGGGTTATGTTGCTGACACTGCCGGAATGTCGTTGTCGTTCCTTGTGCCTATGGCAAGTTATGGAGTTGTTCTCCTTTTCGCGTTGTACTACGTGTCGCGCAAATCTTTGACAAATAGATAATTTAAACTCAGGACTTTCTTATCAACCCGATAAGGGTGAATTTCACCAACGGTTTTGCAATGCGAATTGTCGGGCGGTAGCGCAGTGATTTCCAAAGTGCTTTCCATGCCGGGCAATACATTCTGTGGGCCAAACAGCGACTCATGCGCATATTGTACCATAGCGCGATATAATGTCGCAGTCCCAAATCCTTTTTTTCTGATTTTTCTGCCGCTATTGTGTGGTAAAGGTTTTCAAATTCTTTATCCAACAAATCTATTTTTTCCGGTGGACGAGGATTGCTACATCCACGATGGTATATAGCGGAAACCTTGCTACAATAAGCAATTTCATATTTAGCTGCGAGTCGGGCCCAAGTCAATAGGTCTTCCCCCGATTTAATCCCTTCGGGAAATCCTCCGATAGCGCGCAGGGCATCTGTGCGAGCCATCACCGCTGAAGTCCAAAGAGGAGGATTGGAAGATGCCGCTATTTCAAAGTAATTCTTAATGATACCCATTTCGCCGGAAATGGTCAAGTTGCGAATCACAGTGTGAAATATGTGACCGTCGGCTGAAATATTTTCATAATTAGTTGCAAATACTGCGCAATGCGGATATCGTTGATATAATTCAATTAAATCGGATAGATGACCGGATTTCCACTCGTCGTCGGCATCGAGGAAGGTAATAAGGTCACCTTTCGCCTCCGCAATACCGCTATTTCGAGCGGCTCCCACTCCGGCATTGGCTTGAGAAATTATTCGCAAGTTTTTCAACTTGTTATCGTTAACAAACGTCTTGACAACGTCAACACCATTGTCGGTAGAGCCATCGTCAACCACGATTATTTCGCAATCTTCGCAATTTTGTGCGATGATGGAAGTTAATGCACGACCAATTAGTGATGCTTTATTGTAGAGTGGAATAATGATTGATATCATGTAACTTTATATGGATTGACGCAAAGTTAAATATTATCATCGGAAATGGCAAGATAAAACGAAGTCGGCGAAGCATTCTACGCCTCGCCGACCTTTTGTATGAGTTTTAAAGATTAGTTCTGTTCGGGGAACCAAGTACAGCTCTTGTATTCGAAAGTTCCGGGAGCTGTTACGGTGTATACTACTGTTTCAACAGTGCGGGCTCCTGTGTAGGCAGTGAAATTGATGGTGTAAGTAACTTCCATGCCATCAACGGGAACTGCATCGGAATGTAATTGTGCCAATACTGCGGGCATTGTTTCAAATACAAAACGTTGTTTGATAACTTCTGTTGCTTCATCGTCGGTGTATTGCTCATAGAGCTCCGGATATTTGCTCTTGGCATTAGCCCCGCGAACGTCTACGTTGCAATAGTAGAATGAAGCACCGGAATAGAATTCAGAGTTTCCGTATTTAACATCCATGTAGGGACCATCATTTAGAGATACGCCTCCCATAGGTTTAGAGATATTCTCAAATACCCAGTTTACAGCTACAGTGTAGTAGGTGAGCGAGGGCTCGTTGCGGCTTTCGGGAAGAGTGATAACTACTGAAGGATCGTAAATCCAGTATCCGTTGCGTTTTACGAATTGTGAATTAGTTTCACCTGCGTTGATTACCCATTCAGAGCCGTTGTAGATGTATTGAGCTGCTTGGTAGGAAGTTGTTGCGCCGTCGTAGTATTTGTAAGCTACTACGATTTCATCTTCAGCAGCTGCGTAAGGATGATTGTTCTTGAGGTAGATGGGAAGAAGTTCAGCGGGTAGAGTGCCTGAAAGGTTGCCATATTTCTGACCCATTGCAGTGTAGTCGGCAGGTTGAAGCACTTCAACTCCTTCTGCAAATGCCCATGATGAACCGTCAAATATCATGATCGCGTTCTTCGCTTCGGTGGTAACTTCATTAACAGGTGCACGATGAGCGGGAGCTGAAGCTGATGCACTTTCTACTTTTGTGATTACCACGTTGAAATATTTGCCTGAAGATATTGATGAGTAGTAACCGGTGATTTTGTAAGTTTCGCCGGAAGTGATTTGGTCGCGAATAAATTGAGGTACTTGATATCCGCTTCCTTGTGCTTTTGAAGCACCGTCAACGAGGAAGTTGTAGTAGTTGCCATTAACAGAAGCTTCACCAACAAATTGAACGTATTCAGCGAGTTCGTTGGTTGAGCGAGTAACTGCTTCATCCATCATCTCACCGGTGTAGACTGTGGGAGCGGGATAAGTGTATGCTCCGGTGCCTTCTACAACATAGTTGTCGGAAGTGATAGCAATTTGCAAACCTTTACCGTAGCTTGAGATAGTTCCATTGAGGGTGATTTGGTTACCAATCGCAACTGAAGCAACGTCGAATCCCGATGCTTGGTAGCAAAGGATAGAACCGCTATTGTCGGTAAGGATAAATCCGCGATTGTTGATAGCAGTGATGTAACCTTTGATTTCCACATCATCACCTTCGGCAGCAGCACCGATAACAGAAGTAGCTTCAAAGGTGGGAACGTCTTGTTCGGGTTGTCCGAAAATGGGGTTTTCTTCTGCCCAGTTGTAAGTGATTACAGCATACTGACCGGCTTCAGCATCGGGGAACTCAGCACGAAGAATTCCGCCAAGAGTGCGAGCTGATGCGGGAGTGGCAGGAGAGAATGCATTGATGTAATTATCATCGCTTTCCCATGCTGAGATGTAATCATCTTCTGCAACGGTGATTTGCTCTACATGCTTGTTGATGTCGAGTACACTTTGTGCGCGATTTTCTGCAACATTGTATGTCACTTTCACGGCCGAGCCATTAGAAAGCGCGAAGAAAGTGTTGGTAGAATCACGAAGGAATTTGGGAATATATTGCAATGCCTCAGCCTCTGTTGAGAATGAGCCTGTTGCTCCAATCAATTTGTTTTGCTCCTCTTGACCCAAGCTTGCTGCGAATTTGGTATAGAGAGAAGATGATGAGATTTTAGTATAGTCGGCGGGAGTCAACGTGTAGTTCAACGTTTCAACCGAAGTGCCGGGTTCCGGAACTTCAAATCCGTCGAGTTTGTCATTCCAATCGTTCTCGTCGCAACCTGCAAGAAGGGCAATAGCGCCGAGAGCAAGGAAACTTTTCTTTATTATTGTGTTCATATTGTTTTTGGTGTAATGTTAGAACGCTATTTTGAGTCGGAGGGTATATGTGCGGCCGAATGAGTAGAATACGCGATATGCGTTGTCCCATGTGCCTTCGCTTCCTGATGCTGTATATGCATCAACAACGTAGTAGTGGTTGAAAAGGTTGTTTACGTTACCGAAGATAGTTGCATCGAAGCCGGCCATTTTGAATTTATAGCTTGCGTTGAGGTCGAATTGATTTCCCCATGGAATTTTCCAAGGATTAGCTACATTGACTTCTTTGAACGGGATTAGGTCATTGTCCGATACGCTATAGTCTGAGTAGTTGCGGGCTGAGAATGTCCAGTCGGCTCCAATGCGGAAACCTTTGAATGGCTTAACTGTCAGTCCGATAGCACCTGTAGTCTGTGCTGAACCACCGACTTTGCGTCCTTTCTGATTGAGGATTGACCAGGCGTGGTCTTCAGCCAAGACCCCTGAAGCAATTTGACCTGATGTGTTGGCGAGTGGTTGTCCCATTTCGTTATAATAGTAGCCCTTTGCATTTGAATCCCAAGTCCAGTCACCGAGTGAGAGCATTGCGTCGATATCAAGCCATTGTGTGGGACGATATTTCATATTAAATTCAATACCCATGTGTTGTGCGTCAACGCCCGACATATTGAGGTAGTAGCGTGAGCCATCGCCCATTGTTGATGAACGAGTTGTTGTTTTGTCCATCCACTTAGTATAGTAGGCATTGAAAGTTGCAGTGAATATCGGTGAGTGGTATTCATAACCAAGTTCGATAGAACCGCATTTTTCATTAACAGGATCGGGATTGATTGCATTTGAAGTTGCTTGAGCAGCAAATACTCCTTTTGCGAAGAAGGGAGCACGAGTCAAATAACCACCATTGAAGTATACGTTGTTGTGGCTGTCGATATTGTAGTTCGCTCCACCCTTGATAGAACCGGCGAGGAAGTTGGGCTTCTCAGAAGTGCCATGTTCTTCGTCGTAGTAGAAACGGTCTACACGCCAATAGGTGGTGTTGTTGAGTGAACCGGCAAGCACCATTGTGAGTTTGTCGCCGAGTGTGGTGTATTCCAATTGAGCGAAAGCTCCTTCTTGGAGGGTGTGACCATCGTAATCGCGGTATACAACGTCACCTACACCAAGTTTTTGATATTTCCAGTTGGGGTCGGCTGCAGCTGCATTGTTGGCGGGATTCACGTTCTTACGGCTTGAATCGTCCATAAAATATTCGCCATCATAAAGATCGGTGATTACGTTCTGGTGTTTCCCGATGTAGTAGCGAATGTCAATACCGGCAGTAAGATTAAGTTTCTTCTCAATTAATTCGTTTTTGTAGGTAGAAACCAATCCGAACCATTTGTGAGAGTTTACAGATTTCGACATTACCATGTTAGAACCTGTCTCTGATGCTTCGTTCATTTCTTGGATAGCAGCGTAGTCAAATGTTCCATCATCGCGGCGGAAGAGGGTGTTGAGCTCTCCGCTTGAAGAACCATACCAAGATGCGTTGCTGAGAGATTGTCCTTTGTAGGTGCCACGACCTTGACCCGATGAACCGTAACCGTTGGCCAATGACATGTAGACAGCCGATGACAATGATGATTTGTGGTCAATCTGCCAGATGTGGTTCAATGAAATTTGTGGTTTGTGGTAAACATTCTTTTGTGAAGAACGCACTTGTCCGTCGCGGTCATAACCGAATGTCGGGTTGTAGCGATACATGCTTTCACCTTCATCCATATAGTTCTTGACCTCTTGCCAATTTTCGATAGTCAAACCATCTTGATTTGAACGTTTGTAGTGGGTCTGAGGAGAGCCGAATGCGGTGAACGATAATTGATGTGCATCGTTGATGCGTTTTGACACGTTGATGAAGTAGGTATATGCGTCAAAATTAGTACCTTGGATGTATCCGTCGCCCCATTTGCGAGTTCCCATCAAAGTTACAGCCCAACCATTGTCCATCAAACCGGTAGACACGTTGAACCCGATGTGGTTCATTCCGTCGTTGCCCATGCCATAGAAAAGAGAGCCACCTTTCTTAGCGTCGGTAGAGCGGGTAGTGATGTTGATAGTACCACCAACTGAAGGCACAGAGATGATAGAAGCACCAAGACCGCGTTGCACCTGCATCATAGATGTTACGTCGGAAAGACCTGCCCAGTTTGACCAATACACCCATCCACCTTCCATGTCGTTGACAGGGATACCGTTGACGAGCATACCGGTGTTTTCAGATTTAAAACCGCGAATGTTGATTTTAGCGTCTCCGTAGCCACCACCATCTTTAGTGGCCCAAACGCCGGGAGTAGTTTTCAAAACTTCGGGGAATTCTTGACCACCGAGTTTTGTTTCAATAAGGAGAGCGTCGACACTCGATGCTGCAACGGGAGTTTTACGAGTGCGAGCGATAGATTGAGTTACTACAACGTCCTTGAGCATCTGAGATGCCACTTCAAGGGTTATGTTGCCCATAGCTTCCTTTGCAGGTACATTGGTGGTTTTGAAGCCAATATACTCAATAGTAAGCTCTTTAGTGTTATCAGGCACCTTAATAGTAAAGTTGCCATCGATATCAGTAGTGACTCCGGTAGTAGTACCGGGCACAATAACAGAAGCACCGATGAGCGGTTCACCCTGGTCATCGATGATAGTGCCACGACACACATAATCGGCAAATGCCGTAGAACCGGCTACCAATAATGTTGTGGCTAAGAGAGTGATTCTCTTCATACTGTGAAAATTAATCGGTTAATATTTTGGTTTAATTTTAAATTTATTATGTAAGGCAGATTACCAATAAACTCATTGACAAATTTATGCAATCTATTTTAACTAAGATTTACAAAGATATTAATAAATTATGAAATTACATGATGAATAATTAATGAAAATTAATTAGCCCGGTGAGTGGGGAAATCAAATGCGTATCGGAGGGTTGTATTTGGTGGTTTATTGTTGTGAAAAGTGAAATTTCAGTGGCAAAATGTTAAATTTTTATTAAATCCGCAATTTTTTATCAAATAAATATGTTTTATAACATAAAAACGCTTATATTTGCATCGTGTTTTTCATGGTATTAGATTTAAGGTTAAAAGGGATTATTCGTCGCGATGACGAATAATTTTTTTTGTACCTATTTTTATCGTGCAAACACATGATGTATTAGTGCTTTTTTAATAAAACCTCAAATCGTCAGCAAATAATTCGAAATGAAAAAATCACCATTGGCATTGTGTTGTACTCCCGGAATTTTTGAGGCGGGATGTGATGAAGCCGGACGCGGATGTTTGGCAGGAGATGTATATGCTGCTGCGGTTATTTTGCCCGACGACTTTTCTCACCCTTTGCTCAATGACTCAAAGCAGCTGACTGAACGTCAACGCGAATTGCTTCGCCCTATAATTGAGCGCGAGGCGGTGGCGTGGTGTGTGGGGATAGTGACGGCAGAGGAAATTGACCAAATCAACATTCTTAATGCGTCGATTCTTGCGATGCACCGAGCTCTTGATGGATTGAAAGTGCGCCCTCAAGCTATTATTGTCGATGGAAATCGCTTCAAGCCATATCATGATGTTCCATTTCAGACCTTTGTCAAAGGAGATGGTCGTTTTGCCAATATAGCAGCAGCTTCAGTTCTGGCAAAGACGCATCGCGATGAGGCAATGATGAGGTTGCATGAAAAGTTTCCGATGTATCATTGGGATGTGAATAAGGGGTATCCCACCAAGGCTCATCGCCAAGCTATTGTGGAATTTGGAGCATCCCCCTATCATCGACAGTCATTTCGCCTTATTGACACGCAATTGACTCTGGATTTCTAATTTTTGAACTGTTTATTTATATAGTTAACTGATATTTATATTATATTTGCATTGTATTGTCCGACAGGACGAGCAGAAATAGTATAACCCCAATCTAAATAATTGTTTACGTTATAAATAGGAATAATTAACAAACACGATTTATACCATGTATCAGACAGACCATCGTATCGTAATTACACTTGACGCCGGCGGCACTAATTTAGTGTTCGGAGCAATGCGCGGCAATCGATTTATCACCAATCCGATAACTAAACCGTCGAATGCTCACGACTTAGACCTTTGTATCAAGACAATGATAGCAGGATTTGAGGAAGTGATAGCTTCGCTCGATGAAAAACCTGTAGCAATTAGTTTTGCATTCCCCGGCCCGGCAGATTATGCCAATGGTATAATTGGTGGATATTTGCCCAATTTCCCGTCGTTCCGCGATGGAGTGGCATTGGGTGAAATATTGCGTCGTCACTTCAATATCCCGGTTTATATCAACAATGATGGTGACCTTTTTGCTCTCGGTGAAGCTATGGAAGGGTTGTTGCCCGAAGTCAATGCCAAGATTGAAGCTGAGGGAAGTAAAAAACGTTATGGAAACCTTTTAGGTTATACTTTCGGAACAGGCTTTGGTATCGGCTCGGTAATCGACGGACGCTTGAATCGTGGTAATAACTCATGTGTAGAGACATTCTGCCTTTGCGATACCTATAATCCTGAAATTATTGTTGAGGACTCGGTGGCAATTCGTGCGATAGTGCGCGTTTACAGCGAAGTTAGTGGTAATTTCGACCATGGATTTACGCCGAAAGAAATTTGTGAGATAGCCGACGGCACTCGCGAAGGAAATCAAGAGGCGGCAAAAGAAGCGTTCCGCCGATTTGGAAATGCCGCAGGCGATGCAATCGCAACGGCAGTGACTATCACCGACTCGTTGGTAGTAATTGGTGGTGGATTGACAGGGGCAGCGCGCCACATTATGCCGGCTCTTCTTGAAAAAATGCGTTCTTCAATTAAGAC
>JAFXHY010000117.1 GCA_017536215.1 Muribaculaceae bacterium
AAGTAAGGCATCTGGATTTCGTAGTTTCTTGTTACGACGGTCTTCCAAATCAACTTTGATTATATGTTCATTATCTACTCCTTGAGCTTTTAGATAATCACTAAACAAATTGAAAAGTAAATACGATTTACCACAACGACGGATTCCGGTTACAACCTTTATCATTCCGTTGTGCATACTCCTAATGAGTTTGTTTAGGTATAAATCACGCTTAATCTCCATGCTTCACTGAATATTTTTGCGTCATGACGCATTTTTATTCAACAAAGATAACATTTGTTTCTATAATACGCAATAATTTATTCCTCTTTTACTTTAAGGATGGACTTAAACCACTCTTTCCGTATATTGCGATTTAACTCTGCCTGCTTAATCATACTTTCTCGTTCATCTCGTGACAGTTCTTGAGCATATAAAGTTGCTTTTTCACAATTGATAATACAATCGAAAGCATCATCAATAGTTTTTTCGGATATCTCAGGATTGCGACCATGACAACCATCAAAAATAAATTTAATAACTTCATTCAATGCAGGCTGTTTCATTGCCGCAAGTGCTAAATGTTTTGCATACTCAGCATTATCTCTTTCAAGATTGTTAAATACATATACTTTGTTTTCCATATAATTAAATTTCATTATCGTTTGAATTTATAAAATGCATATATAGTCTGCCAAGACCATATGCAATAAGTATCTTAGCAATAAATAACAAGATTTTACCCCATATTGTTAACCGCATAGGCTGTATTGAATATGTCTAATAGGCTCATATTGCCTTCAAGGACTTTGTCAAAATTCTGAAACTTAAAATATATAACGAAATATTGAGGACTGGTTCCAAAATAATTGATTATAAAATAAAACTAATGTCCACTAAAAAAGTGGACATTAGTGTACTCAAGTATATTCCTAGTTCATTTATCATTGTAAATTTTAGTATTTATCCTCTATTAGATTTATTTGAGAACTTCAACTTATTTATAATTGAATAATACCTCTACAGCGATGAATAGGGAATAGCATAAGTATCACCCGCAGCTGATGCACCGGTGTCAAATCCCTTCTTAAACCACCTTACTCGCTGCTCCGAGCGTCCATGATTGAACGTCTCAGGCATTTCTCGCCCATAGGCTTTTCGTTGCAAATAATCATCACCTATCTTCGACGCCACATCGAGGGCCTCTTCAAGGTCGCCCGCTTCGAGCGAGCCAAACATCTGATTGTCGTGATATGCCCACACTCCGGCGTAATAGTCGGCTTGCAACTCCATGCGCACACTGATTTTATTTGCTTCCGACTCCGACAATCGAGCCATCTGATTATGCTTCTCTTGAAGCGTACCGAGCAAATGCTGCACATGATGTCCCACCTCGTGAGCAATAACATAGGCATAGGCAAAATCGCCGCCACCACCTATCGTCGACTGCATATCGCGGAAAAAACTCAAATCTATATAGACTGTTTCATCTGCCGAGCAATAGAAAGGACCGGTTTGCGATGTGCCTTGTCCGCATGCTGTCTCGACTGCACCTTTGTAGATTACCAACGTCGGTTCGCGGTATTCGCCCCAACCATTTTTGCTAAATTCTGCATTCCACACATCTTCTGTCCCGGCAAACACCTTCGACGACAAATCAAAAAGATACGCATCAGTTTCATCTTCTACATATTCCGGATAAGAGCCGGTGTTACCTCCAACTCCTTGCGTCACGGCATTACTTATCGCAGTCCCGACATCGCCTCCGTTCATCAATGTGATAACGACATATATTATAATTCCGACAACACCTCCGCCGGCTGCCATCGACTTTCCCGACACTCGACGTCGGTCATCAACATTACTACTTCTGCGTCGACCATCAAGTCTCATCTCTCTATCTATTTAAAGTTAATCTCATTAACCTTCAAGCGCTCTCCCGCATCTTCTACAATAGAACGATAATAGCGCTCATCATATCCGGGGAATGAAGGATATGCAGGCATGCCATATTCATTGCGCATAAACTGCCCGTTCTCCTCCTTCTTGACATTGCCGTCCATATATTTCATGAACAGATAGTCGCCCAACTCTTTATAGCGAGTTGTCGCCTTATTTGCCCAAATATCAGCAAGATTTTGAAGCAACTCCTTCGCATCGGCAGGTTCAAATTCCGGCACTTGCTCTATTGCCACTCTGACATCTACTGCGATACTGTCCTCAAGCGCTTTCTGAACTTTTCGTATATCCGGAATCATCTGAGAATAGCGATTATACGCCTGATTGGCCACATAATTGTTAACCCAGAAATTAGAGGTCCACGACAATGTATTCATATCGCCATTGCCCACTGCAACCTCATGGGGCGCACGTGCCACCGAACAGAATATCGGCAAATAAACGCATGTGTTAGCATCATCGGTTCCAAACCACAACAATCCCTTCATATAGCCGGGCAATTGGTCGCGCAACTGTGCCACAAACGAAAATCCTGTCTGCTGCGTTGCAATTGCACGTTCATTGGTGTATTCAACAGAATCAACCGTAAACGTCATCGGACGCCAACGATAAGGCACTGCATACGGGCCTGCACCTATGTCGTTGGTCATGTCGTAAGGTGTATCTTCAAAATGATCGCGCATCATATCCTTCAAATCGGCTGCTGTCAACTCATGTTTCGGCTTCACCCACAAAGGCATCGGCTCACCTTCAGCTCGGTCAATCCACGGGAGATATTGCTCCATACCATCTGCATGACGATTGAAAAATGCCCACACGCGAGCATCGCACCCACGCAACGCACTGAAATCGGTCACAGCATATGCCTTTGAGAAATCAAACTCCTCATCTTTGCCGCTGAAATATCCCTGCTTGCGTGCAAATGAGATTACATCTTTGCTATAAATTGTTTCAGGGTCATCGAGAGGGAACGTGTGAATACGCGCATGATTGGCATGTCCCGAGATATAGCCATCGGGGACACGACGTGCAACCCACACTGCACCCTTATCCTTCGCGCCTTTACCTATCAACTCCATAATCCACACCTCGTCGGGGTC
>JAFXHY010000118.1 GCA_017536215.1 Muribaculaceae bacterium
CTTCAAGTTGCCGCAGGGTCCTACTTTAACGGAACACCAAAATCACTAATGTCCTTATTGATAGTGTATATATTGCTGATTGTGGCTCGTTTGGTGTCACAACTATATGCTATCAACCGCAATCCCGTTAACTCGCTATCTCACTCAATGATGGCTCAAATGTATGTAGCACTGCCATTAGCGATGCTAACAATGTTATGCAATATCACTACGCCGCAAGTAGCACTTGCCGTACTCATATTTATTTGGGTGAATGACACCGGAGCATTCTGTACAGGAGTAACAATCGGTCGACACAAACTCTTTGAACGAATCTCCCCGAAAAAGACCTGGGAAGGATTTTTTGGCGGTTTGATTTTTTGTGTAATCGCTGCAATCATAATGCATAGCTGTTTTGAACAATATTATGCAATGCTAAGCATTGGACACATGTGTGTATTAGGCATATTAGTGTCAGTATTTGCAACACTCGGCGACCTTGTAGAGTCGCTAATCAAACGCACCTGCGGAGTTAAAGATTCCGGCAAATTGATTCCCGGGCATGGAGGTATCCTCGATCGTATTGATTCAATCTTGTTGGTTGTTCCGGTAGCTCTGATATTTTTTCTATAAACTCCCCCAATTTATAATATAACGAAACTACATAAAAATGAGTGATCAAAGATACAATCTACGAGGCGTATCGGCATCAAAAGAAGATGTCCACAACGCCATCAAGAATGTTGACAAAGGACTTTATCCCAAAGCATTCTGCAAAATTATTCCCGATATATTAGGAGGAGATTCCGAATGGTGCAATATCATGCATGCAGATGGTGCAGGCACAAAATCATCACTCGCATATATCTATTGGCGTGAAACAGGTGATATTAGCGTGTGGAAAGGTATTGCACAAGATGCTTTGATAATGAATATCGATGACCTTCTTTGCGTGGGTGCTACCGACAATATTCTACTATCATCGACAATCGGTCGCAATAAGCACCTTATTCCCGGCGAAGTAATCTCTGCCATCATCAATGGCACAGAAGAGCTCCTTGAAGAGCTTCGTAGCCAAGGTGTATCAATATACTCAACCGGTGGTGAGACTGCCGATGTAGGAGACCTCGTTCGCACTATTATAGTAGATTCAACAGTCACTTGCCGTATGCGTCGTAGTGACGTTATAAATAATGCAAATATTTCAGCCGGCGACGTCATTGTAGGTCTTGCATCCTATGGTCAAGCAACATATGAAACCGGATATAATGGCGGGATGGGATCTAACGGACTTACCTCAGCCCGTCATGATGTGTTTGGCAAATACCTCGCAGAAAAATACCCGGAGAGCTACGATTCGGCGGTACCTCAAGAATTGGTTTACTCGGGAAATACTCGTCTGACCGACGAAGTGGAAGGAGCGCCGATAAATGCCGGACAACTTGTGTTATCCCCTACTCGCACATATGCTCCGGTTGTCAAAGCTATACTTGACAAAATGCGCAAGGATATTCATGGGATGGTCCATTGTTCAGGAGGCGCACAAACCAAGGTGTTGCATTTCGTTGAGAACAAGCATGTTATTAAAGATAACCTATTCCCTGTGCCCCCGTTATTCGATTTGATACAACGTCAATCAGGCACACCATGGCAGGAAATGTACAAAGTGTTCAACATGGGTCACCGAATGGAAATTTACGTTGCCCCCGAACATGCTCAAGCCATTATTGACACTGCGGCTCAATTCGGCATTGAAGCTCGCATTGTTGGACGTGTAGAGGAGGCTGCATCTAACCGCCTCACCATCATCTCTGACAAAGGCACATTTGAATATTAATTTTCAAATTAACCAAGTATAATAATCTGAACTTTTTATACATGAAGGAGGATGCATCAAATGGTGCATCCTCCTTAAATTTTAACCAAACTTTTTTATGCAAAAAATATTAAAAATTTGATTTGTATTAGATATTTTTTGTAATTTTATAATCTGTAAAATGAGTTGGTGTATAATATGCATCACACAGAAAAAAGACAAAAAGCTATTGATAACATTATCAACCATTTAATTAATTTATGAAAAAGACTTATCTTAGCGCAGCATTAATTCTCACCGTAGCTGCATCACTATCATTCTCTTCATGTATCGGCAGTTTCTCACTGACAAACAAATTGATGGACTGGAACAAAAGTGTCAGCAATAAATTTGTTAATGAATTGATATTCTTCGGATTTTGGGTTATACCTGTATATGAAGTTACCGCATTGGCCGATTTGTTGGTACTTAACTCAATAGAATTTTGGAGTGGCGAGAATCCCGTTGCTAAAGGGAAAAAAGTTATTGATGGTCAAGATGGTCGTTACCTCGTAGAGTGTGATGGCAAAGGTTATTCTATAACATCCGAGAATGATGGTTCGGTAGTTCGCCTTGATTTCGACTCTGCAGACAAATCATGGAGCGTAGAAGCTGATGGCAAGAGCGTTAAGTTGATGAGTTTCGTTGACGATACTCACGTTAAAATGCTCGATGCCAATGGAGAGTATCAACTTATCGAACTTTCGGAAGCAGGGTTGATGGCATACCAAGAAATTATTTCGGGTCAAATATTTATGGCTGCCCGTTAATAAATTAATAATAAGAGGACGTGCCGAAATTCTTTTTGACACGCCTCTTTTATTTAGAAGACTGAAAAATCTCAAAAAATAATATCAAATCAGGCATATATGAACAACGAGGAATTAATTAAAACCGTCACCGAGAAAGCGAAGGGCTGGCTCGGCGAGGGATATGATGAAGAAACCCGCAAAGAGGTAGAGCGCATGCTCAATGCCGAGGACAAGACAGAACTTATCGAGTGCTTCTACAAAGATCTTGAATTTGGGACTGGCGGACTCCGTGGCATTATGGGTGCCGGCTCTAATCGTATGAATATCTACACCGTAGGAGCTGCAACACAAGGGTTGGCCAACTATTTGTTGGAAGCTTTTAGCGATCTACCCCAAATTAGCGTTGTTGTAGGTCACGATGTGCGTAATAATTCACGCAAATTTGCGGAAATTGTTGCTGCAATATTCTCTGCAAACGGCATTAAGGCATATCTCTTTGAGGACTTCCGCCCAACTCCCGAGTTGTCTTTTGCAATACGTCATCTCGGTTGTCAAAGCGGTGTAAACATTACCGCATCTCACAACCCCAAAGAATACAACGGGTACAAAGCATATTGGGCCGATGGGGCTCAAATTATCGCTCCCCATGATGTCAATATCATTGACAACGTGAACAAGATTAAAAACGTGAGTGAAATTAAATTTGAAGGAAATCCTGAATTAATTCAAATTATAGGGAAAGAGGTTGACGATGCGTTCCTCGCTAAAATCAAAGAATTGTCACTCAGTCCCGATGTTATTAAACGTCATGCCGATCTCAAGATAGTTTACACTCCTATCCACGGTACCGGTGTTAATCTAATACCCGATTCACTTCGCAACTACGGATTTACCAATATAATCCACGTTCCTGAGCAGGATATTCCTTCGGGAGATTTCCCCACTGTTGAATCTCCCAATCCGGAAAATCCTCCGGCAATGGCAATAGCTATTGCAAAAGCTAAAGAAGTTGGAGCCGACCTCGTTGTTGCTTCTGACCCCGACGCCGACCGTATTGGTTGCGTAATCCGTGACAATAAGGGTGAGTTTGTACTCATTAATGGCAATCAGATTGTGATGATACTTCTCAACTACCTAATGACACGCAATGCTGAACTCGGCTTGCTCAAAGGTAATGAATATATCGTCAAAACTATCGTAACAACCGAAACTATAAAATCTATTGCCGAAGCTTGGAATATCAAGATGTATGACTGCTATACCGGTTTCAAATGGATTGCAGCCGTAATTCGCGACAATGAAGGAACTGCTCGCTATCTTGGTGGTGGCGAAGAAAGTTATGGATTCCTTGCCGAAGATTTCGCTCGCGACAAAGATGCAGTATCAGCTATTTCATTGATGTCTGAAATATGTGCATGGGCAAAAGATAAAGGTATGGATTTCTTGCAGATGCTCCAAGATATTTATATCAAATACGGCTTCTCTCGCGAGGAAGGTATTTCTGTTGTTCGTACAGGCAAATCAGGCGCAGAAGAAATTATCGCTATGATGAAAGCATTCCGTAACAATCCACCTGCGACACTTGGTGGTAGCAAAGTAGTTACAATAAAAGACTACGCAAGCCTCAATATGACAGATGTCATTTCCGGCAACGTAAGCAAAATGGATATGCCAACAACTTCAAATGTGCTTCAATATTTTACCGAGGATGGCACTAAAGTATCAATCCGTCCTTCGGGAACAGAGCCTAAGATTAAATTTTATATCGAAGTCAAAGGTTCAATGGCAACCAACGCTGACTACGACAATGCTATCAAAGAAGCGAACGAAAAAATTGCTGCAGTCAAATCAGATCTCGGCATCTAATAAAATTTGAATTTAACACGGTGCCATAATGTCATTCCAACGGCATTGTGGCACCGTTTTTTAAATTACTCAGCGACCATGGAGGTAGTGTACGAAGATAACCATATTATCATTGTTAATAAAGCTGTTGGCGAGATAGTTCAAGGGGATAAAACCGGAGACATTCCGCTAAGCGAAATTGTGAAACAATGGATTAAGGCGAAATATGCAAAACCCAGGAATGTGTTCTTGGGTGTAGCGCATCGTCTTGACCGTCCTGTTGCCGGACTTGTGGTTTTTGCCAAAACATCAAAAGCGCTAACACGTTTGAACGAAATGTTTCGTAACGGAGATGTACACAAAACCTATTGGGCGATATCGCGTGGCACACCGGATATCGCAGAGGGAGAATTGACTCACTATATTACGACGGTTGAACGTACAAATAAATCGTATGCCTATACATCACCGCGACCTAATGCCAAAGAGGCTCGATTGCGCTACCGATTAATTGGAAAATCCGACCGCTACAACCTTATAGAAGTCAATTTGCTAACAGGGCGAAAGCATCAGATACGCGTACAACTATCGGCTATAGGATGCCCTATCAAGGGAGATTTAAAATACGGCGACAAAAGGAGTAATCCCAATGTAGGTATTTCCCTCTTGGCTCGCAAAATTGAATTTATACATCCGGTTTCCAAACAGCTGATAAGCGTTGAGGCGCCAATTCCAACTGACGACCCATTGTGGAGAATATTAACACAAAGCTGAGCGACACATTTTACAAATGCTATTTATAATCTAACATAATGAGATGAAAAAAGAAGACCTCAAAATAGTATTCCTTGGGACTCCTGACTTCGCAGTGGAGAGCCTGGACCTTCTTGTTAAAAATGAGTTTAACATTGTAGGGGTGGTTACAGCTACTGATAAGCCGGCAGGACGCGGGCATAAAATGTTGCCATCGGCAGTTAAGCAATATGCGGTTGAACATGGACTGCACTTAATGCAACCTGAGCGACTTAAAGATGAATCATTCATTGAAGAGCTACGCAGTCTGAATGCCGACCTATTCATTGTAATAGCCTTCCGCATGCTCCCGGAAGTAGTTTGGCAAATGCCTCGCCTCGGCACATTCAATCTTCATGCATCACTACTACCTAAATATCGTGGAGCCGCTCCCATCAACTGGGCTGTTATCAATGGTGAAAAAGAGACCGGGGTTACTACATTCTTTTTGAAACACGAAATAGACACCGGAGATGTCATTCAACAGCAAAGCATCACTATTGACGAAAACGAAAATGTTGGTTCGGTACACGACCGCCTTATGCACCTCGGAGCACAACTCACTCTCGATACTGTAAATGCTATACTCGACGGCAATGTCACATCTATTCCTCAAAGCCAATTTGAAGGGATAGAACCGACTCCGGCTCCAAAAATTTTCCGTGACACTTGCCACATTGATTTGACAAACAAAGCATTGGACATTCACAATCAGATTCGCGGACTTTCCCCCTACCCCGGAGCTTGGATTGACATAGTTCTTGCCGATGATACAGTTGTTACAACCAAAATCTTCGAAAGCAAAATAAACGACAAAGCCACACCCAATGACTTAATAGGGAAAGTATACTCCGATAACGGACATCTTTACTTGGGAGCAGTGGATAAAGTTGTTGAAGTCATTACACTACAACCTGCCGGCAAACGTCGTATGACTGCCGACGAATTTCTTAGAGGAACAAAATTATAAATAATAATCATAAACATATTAACTTAAAAGATAGAAAGTATCCCGGATTTGAAGATAAGGTATTTAAAATTGCTCGCAAAATATTTTAATTAGTATAAGTAATCTAAACATAAGAACAACGACCATAACTTTCTGTAAGTTATGGTCGTTAAAATTATAATATCCAATTCTTTATTTGAAAAATTGTGTAAAGGCTTTAATGATAAAAAGATGGTCGCGAACAGATGCTGTCTCACGAACAGAATGCATAGCCCATTGAGCGGCTCCCATATCAACGCCACGAAGGTCGATTTGAGAAGTAAGGATATTGCCTAATGTGGAGCCACCTACAACATCGCTGTGGTTTACAAAATACTGATACGGCACTTCAGCGTTCTCACAAATAGTACGGAATACTGCAGCAGAATCCGCGTCTGACATATATTTACAATTAGCATTAATTTTAATCACGGGACCACCTCCAAGTACCGGGTGGTTAGTCGGGTCATGTTTTTCAGGATAATTAGGATGAATTCCATGAACATTGTCGGCAGATACCATAAAAGAATTTGCAATTGCTCGTAAAAGAGATTCATTATCTCCACAAAGGGCTGCATTAATGCGAGTCAATATATTATAAAGCACCGGTGAAGCTGCGCCCTGCTTAGTCCCGCTACCTGTTTCTTCATTATCAAAAACTGCAACTATACGAGTCATTTCAGATGGAGCATTGCATTGAGATATCAAAGATGTAACAGATGCATGAACCATAGAAAGGTCGTCGATTCGTCCTGATGTAATAAACTCATTATTGTAGCCAACGGTCATTGCCGGAGTTACATCATATAGAGTTAAATCAAAATCAAGTATGTCATAAATATCAACTCCTATTTCTTTCGCAACTGCTTTAAGCATTAGATTTTCGGCTTCAAGCAAATTGCTGACTTGAGTAATCACAGGCAACATGTCTTTTTGTCTCGACAATTTATTACCATTATTAACCTCACGATTAAAATGAATAGAGAGGTGAGGTATAGTCAGTATCGGGCGATGGAAATTCACCAACACCGAACGGGGATGCAACGGGTCATCACTACGAAGCAATACGCGACCGGCAACCGAAAGAGGACGGTCAAACCATGTATAAAGTATCGGTCCACCATACACTTCAGTATTTAACTTTATGATGCCTCCGTCACAAAACATCTCAGCACGCGGTTTAATACGAAAACCGGGGGAATCGCTATGCGACGATATAATTTTGTATCCGGCATGAGCATCCCCCATGCCAACACAAAATGCAAATATTGCAGAATCATTTTTTAAAGTATAGTATTTGCCACCACGATTAAGAGTCCATCTGTCGGAGGGATTAAGACGTGTAAAACCGGCTTCATCGAGCATTTTTGCAACGTTTGCAGCCGCATAGAAATTACAAGGTGAATTGTCGAGGAATTGCATCAAGTTTTGTACTTGAGGCTCTAAATTGATAGTATTCATGATAATAGAGATTATTTAATAGCCGGTAAGTCCATAGATTGCGCCGGCAACTCTGTTGGAGTTGCGGCTTTCTTTGACTGAATTGATTTTGAGTTTCCACGAATACGAGCTGCATTAAATAATGTTTGCAAATCTTCCGGGAAATCGAAAATATCATCACGATTTAATGGGCGGAACTCACCAAGCCACTTAAAGTTTTGCAAAAAGAATAATGATTTTTTTGCAAGGTAAAGAGGCGTATAAGTCGTATTGGTTTCCGACCATAGTTTCATATATGATATTGTATTGTTCTTAAAATCGGCGGCGAGGAATGAACTTTCGATGTTGCACACCTTATTGATAGTAGAATCACTTTCTTCAGGGAAATAAATGGCGAGTACATTACCATTAACATCCAGATGACTCAATGCCCCATTCTTAAAAGTTGCAATCATTTCTTTCCCACTCAATTGATTATAGTATCCGTCTTCAATATATTCTGCCATGAAACCACCGGTAGGGATAAAGGCTCGATCAAGAGTCATGTTAGATTTTTTTACTGAATCTGATTGTTCGTCAACCACTTCTTTAAGATGAATTTTAATTACATCACCGAAGATTTGACGATTTTCACTCCATACTACAGGGTTATAGTCCATATATACCATTGTATCAGTAGATACGAAAGTAAGCGAGTCGCATAATCCTTGCATATCCTTTCTGAAGAATTTCACATGAGGAGCTGCTACTACATAGCGGATGGTATCGGGCACTTCTCGTAAAGTGAATTGCTCTGCTGCTGGTTTAGACGAAATTGTATCGAGAGTTGCCTGAGCTACAACTTTCGCTGTGTCGACATCAAGTTGCGGTGTACGAACTAAAGTCGTGTCAATAGTCGCAACAGGGATAGAGGGAGGTGTTATATATACCGTATCGATACGCTGTTTAATATTTCTAAATGCACGAATTGTATCACCGTGAATATAGATTGTTTCGACCGAACGGGTAAATACATCGTTAACGTAGAGAGTATCAACTCTATCAGGATTAAAGTCATTGTTGCCAACGGGACGATATTGTGTTACTCGAGCTCGACCTGTGACAAAAGCACTATCAATGTTTGCATCAAAATAGCCATAATCACCTTCCAATATCATTTTATTAATTGTGTCGGTCATTATCATATTCCCAAAAGCCTCCCCTCGAGAAAGTTTTCTATCAAAGTAAATGGTATCGGCAGTTAGCGTTGTTCCGCGACTACTTTCCATCATAGAAACGACTGTAGAACGGCTATATAGTCGAGTAATCATGGAGTCGGTATTATATTCTCCCTGCGAAGTATAAATTATCCCATCAGCATTGCGAACAGTTGATTCATCATCCATCTTAGCAAGATGAGTCAATGTACTATAATATAGACTATGGGTGTATATATCCAATGTGTCACCATTGTTGCTATCACGACTTGTTAAGTGGACATTATTTGTAAAAATAGCTTCTTTGGTAGATGGATTATACTCACCATTTCGAGAAGTCAAAGTGTTTAGTGAATCAAATAATTTACCACCAACATTTTCATAATATCCTAACTCAATACCCATATCATAATTAAATATAGGTGTTTCAAGAGTGACATCGCGATTAATAAGCCTTACATTTTTACCGTCATCGGCATAAAGTACTGCAAGTTTATTGGCATCATCGTAGGACAATTGGTCTGCATAAATAAATAAAGTGTCCCCCTGCTCCATTCTAACATTGCCATAAGCATCAAAATTGCCGGTTACATCGCTAAAATGAGCACTATCACAATACATGAACATACCTCCACGCCTAAACTGAACATCACCCACGAGAATTTGATAATCTACATTGGGTTTCGACATCAAACGTTCGGCATGTTCAAGGAAAACACGTTCAGGATTACTATGATCGGAAGTAGGAATAACCGGTACAATTGGCGATGTGTCGCGCTTAGCATTTTGAGCGCGTGATGGACTGACAATAGTAATTATCACTAATGTAATAAGCAATAAAAATATAGGTAGCGGGCGCTTCGTCATATATCTACCGTGATACGCTCTATAGTTTATTAAACGCTTCGGTGATGATTATTTTTTAAGTTTCATCCAACCGTCATGTTCAAATTCGCAATTGTCCCAACCATCTTCAATACGCACATATGTATCTTTAATCTTCTTGTCGAGCCAATCGACTAATTTCTTTGATTTAAGCGACGACTCACACATTCCTTTAATAAGTTGATAGTCGTCGGCCATATTGGCTTTATGAGGTTGAACTCGGTTGGTAAGTTTTACAATAGCAACAACGTCGCGATTGCGTTTGGGATCGGTCATAATGAACGGAGCAGAAATTTCACCGACTTCCATCTTATCTATAACCTTTGCAATTTCAGCCGGCAATTCGCTCATTTCAAAACGTGTAGTACCATTTTCATAGTTGACCATCACACCACGATTGTTGCGAGTGTCCTTATCTTGAGATATATATGGCGTAGCCTCTTCAAAAGTAAATTTAGCGTTAATAATATCGGTGCGAATTGAGTCCAATCTATTAACTGCATTCGTAAGGTCAGTATCAGAAACTTTCGGGCGTAGTAATATGTGGCGTGTATTGATACGGTCACCACGTTTTTCTATCAATTGTATAATGTGAAAGCCATATTGTGTTTCTACAATTTTAGAGACTTTCTTTGTGTCATTTAAGTTGAATGCAACTGCGGCATATTCAGGTTCAAGTTGACCTCGACCAAGGAATCCAATCTCACCTCCACGGCGAGCACTACCTTCATCTTCAGAATACAAAATTGCGAGGGTTGAGAATTCACGCTCACCTCTAACTACCTGGTCGGAATAATCTCTAAGTCGAGCCTTTACATCTTCAATTTCTGCTCTGGGTATTTCGGGATTTTGAGTAATTATTTGCACTTCAACCTGCAAAGGTACCATTGGGATTGAATCTTGCTCTAAATTGTTGAAGTAACGTCGCACATCGGACGGTGTAACTTTAATATCACTTGTGATATTCTCTTGCACTTGCATTATGCGATAATTATCGCGAATTGTTTGTGCAAGTTGCTCGCGAAATTCAGGAAGTGGTTTACGAAAATATTCTTCAATTTTTTCTTTTGAACCTATATTTTCAATTAGCATATTGATTCGAGCATCCACTTGCTGATTGACCATACCCTCTTGAACTTCAACTGTATCAACCTCAGCTTGATGCAAATAAAGCTTTTCAATCGCCAATCGTTCCGGAATCACGCAATAAGGATCACCATTAATATTGATACGTTCATAACGCATCTGTTGGTACATCTCTTCAATTTGCGATTTATAAATCGGCTGATCTCCGACAACCCATGCCACCTCCTCTACAATATTATTCTGAGATGAAACAGGCAATGATATCGACATTATTGCTAATGCTCCAAGAGTATATTTTTTTAATGATGTAAGATGCATAACTAAATCTTTAGATGCTTTATAAATTACGAATCTACAGCTACAACAAATTTGATATTTTAAAGTAACTGAAATATTTGTTACAAATTTAACGCTTTATTTCAATATATCCCCAACATATTATCCTAATTATCCAGTTTTACTAAGTATTTTTAACAATCTCTTAAAAAAAAGGGATTACAACACGTGATTTTTTTGCAGATATTCCTTAATTTTGCATTTTAAAATCAGACAATTTAAATAAATCTAAACAAATGATGGAAACAAAATACGACAACAACAAGCTAAACGAAAGCCAAAGTACTGAAAGTCAAGATGGTAAAGGGTTGAATTTCGTAGAGCAGCTTATATATGACGACCTTAAAGAGGGAAAAAACGGAGGACGACTAAATACTCGCTTCCCACCGGAGCCCAATGGTTATCTTCACATCGGACACGCAAAAGCAATTTGCATGGACTTTGGTGTAGCAGAAAAATTTGGAGGAACATGCAACCTTCGTTTCGATGACACAAATCCGGTAAAAGAAGATGTTGAATATGTTGACTCAATTAGAGAAGACATAAAATGGCTCGGTTTTGATTGGGGCAATCGTGAATATTATGCATCTGACTATTTCCCCCAGTTGTTTGACCTTGCCGTACGTTTGATAAAAGAAGGAAAAGCTTACGTTGACGATCAAACATCTGAAGAAATAGCAGCACAAAAAGGCACTCCGACAACACCCGGCACAGAAAGTCCGTACCGAAATCGTACTCCTGAGGAAAACCTCGATTTGTTTATGCGCATGAATGCCGGAGAATTCGAAGAAGGTGCACGTGTACTTCGCGCTAAGATTGATATGGCATCATCAAATATGCACTTCCGCGATCCAATCATGTATCGCATCATAAAGCACCCACATCATCGCACCGGAACAACATGGAAAGTGTATCCAATGTATGACTTCGCTCATGGTCAAAGTGACTATTTTGAAGGAGTTACTCATTCTATTTGCACACTCGAATTTGTACCCCATCGTCCACTCTATGAATATTTTGTCAATGAGTTGGCCGATGAGACCTATCGTCCTCGACAGATTGAATTCAACCGCCTTAATTTGACATATACCGTAATGTCAAAACGCAAACTTTTACAATTGGTAAAAGAGGGACTTGTTGCCGGATGGGATGATCCACGTATGCCGACTATATCAGGAATGCGACGTCGCGGTTTTACGCCTCAATCTATACGCAATTTTATCGAACGCATCGGATATACAAAATATGAGGCTCTTAACTCTATTTCTCTTCTTGAATATGCTGTACGCGAAGATTTGAATCGCATTGCAACTCGTGTTATGGCAGTTATTAATCCTGTTAAAGTTGTAATCACCAACTACCCAGAAGGACAGGTAGAAACGGTTGAAATGGAAAATAATCCTGAGCTACCGGATTCGGGTTCACATGAAATGCCATTCTCACGAGAAATATATATCGAGCGTGATGACTTTATGGAAAATCCTCCGAAAAAGTTCTTCCGTTTAGCCCCCGGTGGAGAAGTACGTCTAAAAGGAGCTTATATAATCAAATGTGAAGATGTTGTAAAAGATGCAGATGGCAATATTACTGAAATCCATTGCACCTACGACCCCGAAACTCGCTCAGGACTCCCCGGTAGTCAACGCAAAGTGAAAGGCACATTGCATTGGGTATCGGCGGCTCATGCCATTGATGCTACTGCTCGCATGTACGACCGTCTGTTCAATGTCGAAAACCCTGCAGCTGAAACTGATAGAGATTTCCGTGAAATGCTCAACCCCGACTCGCTTCAGGTTATAAATAATATCAAAGTTGAGCCATTCGTAGCTCAAAATGCTATAGTCGGGACTAAATTCCAATTCCAACGCATCGGTTATTTCACTCCCGATTATGATTCTTCAACCGGTAATCTAATCTTCAACCGCACAATTGCTCTTAAAGATAGTTGGGAAAAAGAACAGAAGAAATAGGAATATAGTAGAGTCAATATAGTACCCAAAGTGGGACCTCTCATTCTCCAATATGTTAATATGACTGGAGAAAGGGCTCAAATCATAGCAATTTTGTGGGGACGCGATATTCGTGTCCCCACTATATAATTAGAAAATAAGGCATTATGAGCGATCAATTAGAAACGCTATATAATAAATTTCGCAAAGAGCTTGCTGAAAATGATCTTTCAATATACTACGACGAAGGAGACCTCGCCGACATCTTCGACTATGCAGGAGATGTTCATGACGATTATATCCGACTTGAAGTATTAATGCTCGGCAATCGTCTCTTTCCCGATAGCGAAATATTGCTTGAAAGACGTGCAATTTGGTTAGCCAATATGGGTAATGAGCCGTTGCGTCAATTCATTGTAGATCACCCACGCTCCAATCCTTCTGTAATGTGGGAAATATTGCGTATACGCGCTAATGCGCCATACACCAATGAAGATGCAATTACTGAACTTGAGAACCTATTACAACGCTTCCGCCTTAATGATGATGAAACAATAATTCAATACGTCGCACTTGTACGCCATCTTGAACAGGAGCAATGGTTAATAAGCAATCTTGATTTTGTTCGCAATCATTGTGAATATCCTCCAACTCTCCTATTTGAGATTGCCCGTATGGCATACAACCGCACCCAGTCAGCATCGGCATTGCAATTATTGGAAGAGCTTACTGAACTTGACCCATTCAATACAGATTATTGGGGATTAATGGCAGAACTACAATCTAATTGCGAACAATATGATGAATCACTCGTTTCTCTCGACTATGCCAAAGCATTAGAACCTGACAACGTCGAATTGCTAACTATTGAGGGGTTCAACTATCTAAAACTTAATCGTATCGATGATGCCATCAAAACATTTGAGTATGCATTAACATTGGATTGCGATTATTTCATAGCTAAGCGAAATCTTCTTGAAGCCTACCGCATAAAAGGAGAATCTTCAAAATGTAAGGAATTAATTAGCCAACTATTCAGAGCAGAGCCTTCCGATACTTCTCTACTCTGCGAAATGCTAATTTCATTTCCTGAGGAGATAGATGAAACACTCAGCCATTTTTACGCAAACTCTGATGCCGATGAAAATGAAGCAATTGTACACGCAAGCGAATTATGTCGCACCGGTAATGATGCCATCGCATTGCAATATATAAGATGGTACAACAACTCTTATTCGCTTTCAACTCAAGGGAAATTGATTTTTATAGAGTTGATGTATCACAACGGTTATTACAACGAAGCTTACAATTATCTTATTGACAATATTAAAGCGCCGGTATTATCTCCCAACGAGCTACCGGTCATAGCGGTAATAGTATCAATATTAATGAGACTTCACATTTTCGACGAAGCACTACATTTTTGCGATGTATGGCTTAAAAAGCTAAACACCAACTTCCCTGAACACAACAGCTTCAATCTTGTCAACCGCGGACTGGTAGAAATACTTAACGACATTAAGACGCTACTAATTAATAATCCTAATCCAACGGATAAGCAAATTGAAAGTGTAACACTTTGATAAAATATTGAGATTAACATATTTTATATGACACTCAATGCTATTCATTAGTAAAATTTACTAATTTTGGCATTATAATAAACGACTGAAATATTGCAATCGAAATATACAATTAAAAATATATTTCAGAATTATAGGCAAACAATCAAACTATTGAAATGTTACACTTATATAGCCATTCAAAATTGTCAGCTATATAACAAGTTTCAAAATTTTCTAACAAAACTACCAAAAATATGAAATATCGTGATTACGGAAAGCCTAAATTTGTACTTCCACTGTCATTTAGAATAACCTTCGGTATTTTTATGATTTTAGTATTCGGATTTGTAGGATTGATGTTATTATTGAATTGGTTCAATGTCATCTACGACCCGGCATGGAATTGGCTTCGATGGGTAGGCGGGCCTATATTCATTTTATATGGTTTTTCTCGAGCCTATCGATTGTACAAATCTACCGCTCCGGAAGATGCCTCAGAAGAATAGAACTACATATCACAATTTGGGAAATAATTATGCTAAAAAGAAATTCAATTATAGCAGCCGCAATAGTCATATTAATTGCGTCTACAACGATTTCTTGTAAATACAAAGTTGGACAACAGAGTGGCTCAGTATCAGCAACGTCAGGAGTAACTGTAATGGCATGCGACGAATCGTTTCAACGCATTATGGAACAAGAAATCAGTGTATTTGAATACCAATACCCTAACGCTTCGATATTAACCCATTTTATTCCTGAACAACAATGTATCGATTCATTGCTCTACACGAATAACACCAAATTGGCCGTGACATCTCGTCCACTTACCAGTTCCGAGATGCGCTACCTCGAATTACGCAAACGTCAACCGAGGTCAAAAATGATAGCTGTAGATGCTATCGCGATAATCGCCAACCCCGAGAATCCGATTAGAGAGATTTCGACCTCGGATTTAGCAAAAATTCTAAGCGGAGAAATCACCGAATGGCGTTGGGTAGAACCGGGCAATAAGTCAGGGAAAATAGAAGTAATCTTCGACTATAATGGGTCAAGCACGATTAGATATATGACCGACAGCATTATGAATGGACAGGAGTTTGGGAAGAATGTTTTTGCTCAAAACTCCAATGCTAAAGTGGTTCAAACAGTATCTGAGAATAAAGGGGCAATCGGTATAATCGGAGTAAGTTGGATTTCATCCGACATGAAAGGAGTAGAGATGACAACAGAGGAATTGTCAGAAGCATCTAACAAAAACGACACAACAATGCTCGGATTCTCTCCTAATATCAACGTCCTTGCAGTAACCGGTCCGAATCAATTCCCCGGAGAGGGTAAAAAGCCCTATCAAGCCTATATCTTTGATGGCTCATACCCACTCTATCGACCGATATATCTAACTGTTACGGGATATAAAAATGCAACACAAAGTGGATTTTTCACATTTGTCACCGGTTTCTCAGGTCAAAAATTAATACAATTGACAGGAGTTCTGCCGGCAGCCATGCACCCTCGTATTGTAAATGTAGAGTAATTGTCACAACATATCATTGAAGCATAAATTCAACGCAAAGGCCCCTAATTTAGTCGGAAATAGCGTTAATTTGCCTCAATAAATTATAAAAAAATTAGATTTCTCAATATATGAGATAAAACTATATTGCGTTAAACAATAAAAATTACTAATTTTACAATCGTTATCGTAATTTCAAATATTATAGTCGACGAAAACAATATCGATTTAGCAACAGAAAAACTAAAAAAATATACAACATGAAATTAAAATCATTATTCGCTTTCATGCTCGGAGCATTAGCCGTAAGTGGCTCCGCTCAAGGGTTTAAAGATGCAGTAGAATATTTTCGCGCTGACCAACCTGAAGAAGCTGAGATTATCATCAATCGCACAATTAATGACCCCGCGACTGATAAATCAATGGCAAACTATTTCTTGGGCAAAATAGCATTGCAACGTGAGAACTTCGAGAATGCAAAAAACTTTTTTGAAAAAGGTATAACTGTAAATCCCAACAATGGTTATAACTATGTTGGATTGGGAGAAATTGCACTTAACCAAGGTAATGAATCAGCTGCCAACGATTTCTTCAAACAAGCGTCAAAACTTGCGAAAAAAGATGCAGTACTTCTATCTGAAATTGCTCGAGCTTACTACAACGCAGATGCAACAGCATATCAAGATAACATTCAAAAATATCTAAAGAACGCGCGCAAAGCCGATAAAGATTGTCCCGCAATCTACATCCTTGAAGCCGACATGCTTGCACCTGTCAACATTGGCGAATCAGCCGGTTACTATGAAATGGCCATGAGCGCTCAAGATGGAGTGAACTATCCTGAAGCATTCGTGAAATATGCACGCACATATTTCCCCGTTAATCCAAAATATGCTATTGATGGCTTGAAAAAACTTCTTGAGCTTCAACCCAATTCAGCTCTTGCACAACGTGAACTCGCTGAGAAATATTACGACAATGACCAGCTCACAATGGCAGCTGAACAATATGGCAAATACATCCAGAACCCCAACCACTTCAAACGCGACGAACAGCGCTACGTTGGTCTTCTTTATTTCGGCAAAAAATATGATGAATCAAATGCTCTTGCCGCAAAACTTCTCAGTGAGGACCCTGACAACTTCTATATGAAACGTATGCGCATGTACAACTATGCCGCTCTCGAAGATTATCAAAATGCGCTTGTAGAAGGTGAAAAATTCTTCAATGCGAAAGGTGATTTCGTAGCAAATGACTACAAAACTTTTGGCGACATCTACATTGCGTTGGGGCAAGACTCAATCGGTATTGTACAATACGAAAAAGCATTGGTTGTAGAGCCGGAAAAAGCATCACTCTACAAGGATATCAGCCAAGTTTACACTGCAGCAGAAATCTATGACAAAGCAGCAGATGCTCATGAAAAATTCATCGAATTGGAGCCTGAGCACACAACCAACGACTTAATGATACTTGCACGTCGCTACCAAAATGCTGCTGCTACTTCAGATACATGCACAGTAGAACATGATGTATATGCTGACAAAGCAATCAAGACAATAGAAATCGTATACGAAAAAGCTCCCAACAACCTTCAGGTTCTTTCAGCTCGTAGCCGTATCTATCTTATCGCAAATAACAATGAAATGAATGATGAGGTAGAACAGCAACTCGTAAAGATTCTCGAGATTCTTGATGCTGACCCTGCAAATACAACTAATCGCAAACAAGACTATATCTTTGCATTGAACCTTCTCGGCAAATACAACCTTAGCAAAGATCGCGAAAAAGCTAAAGCTTACTACAATCGCTTCCTTGAAATCAATCCCGAAAACGAAGCACTAAAAGCTTTCGTTGAAAAACTAAATGCTACCGAAGAAGAAGAATAATCATATCAATTAAATATCTATACGGGCCATACATAAAATATGGCCCGTATTTTTTATATGCCATTAATTAAAATTAGCTATATCTTGTATATTTCAGGCAGAATATATATCTTTACAACTATAAACACGACTATTAAATCTAATAACTGAAATAGCTAATGAAAAAAGATATCGTTACATTTTTTACTGATATCATAAATCAAGCCGGTAGCTATGATATAGCCCGTGCAGAATTTTTCCGAATTATTGCTGATGATGACGAGCTCCAACAGCAATATCGCGAGTGGTGTGATGAAAATGGATTTTCTGAACGCAAAGGATTTGATGAGTTCATCGATCAACGTATTGATTCACACGACTCTGTATGGAGCTCACTCAACGATTACGACGAATGAATAACGAAAACAGGATCCAGAACAAAGAAATATCAAAACAATGCCATAGCCGACGCATGCCGGCTGAATGGGAGCCCTCAGGAGCGGTACTGATTGCTTGGCCACATGCAGAAACCGACTGGGAATATATGCTTGATGAGGTAACAAAATGCTATTGCAATCTTGTTGATGCTATATTAGAAAGTGGTTGCAAATTAATTGTAGTAGCGCCCGACATTTCTGTTCCCCAAAAACATATCAACAACAAGAATAACGACAATATTATATTTTGTCAAGTCTCAACAAATGATACTTGGGCTCGTGATTTCGGCCCAATTACAGTCGTAGATAAAGACAATCAAATTAAGTTGATTGACTTCTGTTTCAATGGTTGGGGACTAAAGTTTGCTGCATGTCACGATAATTTAATCACCTCAAAATTGTCCAAAGCATCAGTATTCAACGCCCCATTAGAAAATCATTTAGGCTTTGTGCTTGAAGGTGGCTCAATAGAAAGTGATGGTTGTGGAACCATTTTAACAACCTCGGAGTGCTTGCTTTCACCTAATCGCAATGGAGATTTGTCGCGCGATAAGATTGAAGAATATTTGTGTCACAGCTTAGGTGCCAATCGCATTTTATGGGTGAACCATGGGTACCTTGCCGGAGATGACACCGACTCCCATATTGACACATTGGCACGTTTAGCACCAAATGACACAATCCTTTATGTCAAATGCGACAATACAGAAGATGAACATTTTCAAGAATTGTCGTTAATGGAGCATGATCTTATGGCTATGCGAACACCCAACGATGCGCCATATAATCTAATAGCACTCCCAATGCCCGACCCCATCTTCGACGAAGATGGAGAAAGATTACCTGCTACTTACGCTAATTTCTTGATTACAGATACGAGCATATTACTACCAACCTATCGCCAACCGGCAAATGACAGACTTGCCGAACAAATAATGCAAATTGCATTCCCTGAGCGAAAAATCATTTGTGTTGATTGCTCTGCACTTATTCGCCAACATGGTTCGCTGCATTGTGTCACTATGCAACTTCCAAAAGAAATTCTTCCGATATGAAAAATAGCAATATACTAAAAACCGGTATTATACAACAGCACAATAGCGGTGACATCGCCGACAATCGTCGTCGCATAATGGAAAAAATACGCGTTCTTGCAGCTGATGGCGCGAAATTAATTGTAAACCAGGAGTTGCACGATTCACTATATTTTTGCCAAACAGAAAATGTCAATGAATGCAATCTTGCGTTAAGCCTTGATGATGATGCAATTACGTCATATGGACAATTAGCTGCAGAATTAGGCGTTGTGATAGTTACATCGGTATTTGAGCGACGTGCGCCCGGTTTGTATCACAACACTGCGATTGTATTTGACACTGATGGAAGTGTTGCCGGCAAATATCGTAAAATGCATATCCCCGACGACCCGGCTTACTATGAAAAGTTTTATTTTACCCCCGGTGACATGGGCTTTACTCCAATCAAAACCTCAATTGGCAAATTAGGAGTACTTGTATGTTGGGACCAATGGTATCCGGAAGCAGCGCGTATCATGGCATTATCCGGAGCAGAAATACTTATCTACCCCACAGCCATAGGATATGAAAGTACAGACACGCCGGAAGAGCAAAAACGTCAGCGCGAAGCATGGATTACAGTGCAACGAGGTCATGCCGTAGCCAATGGATTGCCCGTAGTAGCAGTGAATCGTGTTGGTCATGAACCCGACCCGTC
>JAFXHY010000119.1 GCA_017536215.1 Muribaculaceae bacterium
GAGAGTTTGTACACCTCGATATTACCGACCGCGACACAGTATGCCCGTAATGCCATATTTTCGGGCTTGATGCCGATTCAGATAGCCAAGCTATTTCCTGATTTATGGGTAGATGAAGATGAAGCAGAGGGGAAAAATCTCAACGAGGCGCCGTTGATTTCGACTCAGTTTGAGCGTTTTCGTCGTCAATGCCGTTTTTCCTATAATAAACTTAATGACTCATCGGCATGCGAGAGGTTGATACGTGATTTTAACAATTTGGCGGTCAATGACTTGAATGTTGTTGTTGTCAACTTTATAGATATGTTGTCGCATGCTCGCACGGAGTCAAAGATGATACGCGAATTGGCATCGAGCGATGCCGCGTATCGGTCAATAACCGAGTCGTGGTTCCGCCATTCAAACATTATAGATTTGTTTAAATTGATAGCGTCGAAGGGGTATAAGATAATATTGACAACCGATCACGGGACAGTGCGCGTGGACAATCCGATGAAGGTAATCGGCGATAAGAATACGAATACCAATTTGCGCTATAAAGTGGGTAAAAATCTTGATTACAATCCACGTCAGGTGTACGAAATTAAGCGCCCGGACCGCTTTGGATTGCCGTCGCCCAACGTTTCGTCGGCTTATATTTTTGCGGGACGTAGGGATTTCTTTGCCTACCCCAATAATTACAACTACTACGTGCAATATTATACCGGCACGTTCCAGCATGGTGGGATATCAATGGAAGAGATGTTAATCCCACTAATCACACTGTCGCCGAAATAAAACCGGAGAGAAAAACAGAAATCACATAAAAATAGAAAAATAATAGCAATGAATACGATAATAATTAATTCACTTGAAGAGATAGATGAAGCGGCGCGTCGATTTGTGGAAATGATGGATGACCGCACGGTATATGCATTTTACGGAGAGATGGGCGCGGGTAAAACGACGTTTATCAATGCGTTGTCGCGTGCGCTTGGTGTGGAAGATGACGCTACGGGTTCACCTTCGTTTGCCATCGTCAATGAATATCGTTCGGACACAACGGCAGAGCTAATCTATCATTTCGATTTGTATCGATTGGAGAGCGTAGAGGAAGCCCTTGATTTGGGTGTTGAGGACTATTTTGATTCGGGTGCGCTTTGCCTAATTGAATGGCCTGAGCGTGTCGAAGATATATTGCCCGACGATACAGTAAAGGTTACAATAAAAGTAGAAGAAAGCGGACAGCGACATATTACAGTGTCGTGAAAATTCCGACAGAAATGAATCTTATTATTCTCGAGGAGGCAGCTTCGACTAATACGGAATTGCGAGGCATGGTCGATGCGGAGCATGGCACAATAGTTGCAGCGCGGCGTCAGACGGCGGGTCGCGGACAGCGTGGCAATACGTGGGAGTCGGCGGCCGGTGAGAATTTGACCTTTTCCATTCTTGTGCGTCCGAAAGCGATTCCACCGTCGAAACAGATGGCAATATCGCGAGCTGTTTCGTTGGCGATAGTGCGTTGGCTTGACCGATATTTGAAAGAGGAGGCTGCAATCAAGTGGCCTAATGATATCTATGTCGGGGATAAGAAGATATGCGGAATCTTGATAGAGCATGTGTTGACCTCGGGACGTATCGACCGCACGATAATAGGAGTGGGGATAAATATCAACCAGACGAAGTTTCTCTCCGATGCGCCCAATCCGGTGTCGCTTAGTCAGTTGACAGGGAAGAGTTATCCGATAGATAGCATGCTTGAGGAGGTAGGAGCGGAAATTCTGAAACATGTAGAAGCAGAGGATAAAGCAGGAGGGGAGTTGACGGAGTCGGATTATATGTTGCGGTTGTGGCGACGCGAGGGATTTTATAAATATCGAGATGCCGGGGGAGAATTTATGGCACGTATAGCGCGAGTGGCCGGAGATGGGATGTTGACGTTGGAGCGCGAGGATGGCAAGCAGTTGACGTATGCCTTCAAGGAGGTCGCTGCGATATTGTGA
>JAFXHY010000120.1 GCA_017536215.1 Muribaculaceae bacterium
CATTGGCAAATCCTGATAGGTTTTTATTCCCTTTGATTAGCTCTTTCTCTTTTTTTACGGCATCATTATGGCGACCTTCTATCGCTGCTGCAAATGGTTCCAACCACGGATCGTTCTTTATTATGTTCAGCATATCAAGGTATATTTTATTGTTGTAACTTGTAAGTACTCAATTCTTAGCGATAAGACCTTTAGATTTCACAAACTTAACTATTTTTTTCGATTGCGCAAAATTTTATTCCCCTTCTTCATTTGCGCTTTTCCCAACTCGGAATATAGAAAAATTAACCGACCCATACACTCGATGCTCCAAAAATCCTGGCAACGACGTAAAATCATATCGTTTCGAATGTTCAATTATAAACAAGGTCCCCTCTTTGACAAGTTTCGACGATAGTATCGCTTCGGGAATCGAGCCAAATTCAGGCATATCATATGGGGGATCGGCAAATATAATATCATAGCTTTGCGACGCTGCTCCGATAAAACGAAGGGCATCACATCGCAGCAACGTCAGATTTTCCTCCCCTAATTGACTCGCTACTTTGCGAATAAAATTATATTGCGTCGAGGCTTTCTCTACTGAGGTTACCGATTTGCATCCGCGAGATAGAAACTCAAATGTGATTGCTCCCGTTCCCGCAAATAAATCGAGGGCGGTGGGCTCATCTTCAAAATCTACCAAATTTTCAATCACGTTAAAAATATTTTCTCGCGCAAAATCCGTAGTCGGACGTGCCGTTATATTACTTGGCACATCAAATCTGCGACGGCCATATTTTCCTCTGATTATTCGCATAACGGTAGAATTATCAAGTCAAATGGTGCTTTCATCGATTCCGCTCCGGCTTTAAACATTGCCGACGGAAATATCATTGGCATAACATACGGGCGGAATTTGCGTAATTCGGGCATCAACAAATCACGCTGTTCCCGATTGCCTCCGATTAATATTTCCGCAATTTCCTCATTTTCGGTGCATTTAAGTATATAAAACATCGCG
The DNA here is from genome assembly GCA_017536215.1 of Muribaculaceae bacterium. Taxonomy (GTDB): domain Bacteria; phylum Bacteroidota; class Bacteroidia; order Bacteroidales; family Muribaculaceae; genus JAGBWK01. The sequence continues at coordinate 1,004 of JAFXHY010000120.1, forward strand.
TCACTTATCTCTCGATATTCAAAGCGATTTACCAACTCCAACGCATTTGAATTCATTACCACTATATCAAGTGACTTTTCACGCATATCAACAAACGCTTTCGACGTATTTCCCTTTGTCAAATTTGCATGACAATACCGCGTAAATGGATAGAGGGTGTTATGCAACCTTATATTTGGGAATGTTCGTCGCAGAAAGTTTATTGTCGAGGCTTCTACCGGAGTCAATATTCGTGCCTCAAATTCGTCAAGGTTATCCTCTATCACCACAGCTCGAGCATCAGTATCACTATCGGCCTCTTGTAGCAATTTAATAGAATCGCAACTTTCGCTTAGTGCCGTAGGGACTACCAAAAATTTTCGGCTCTCTACCAATGCCGTCACCACTTTAAATTCACTAAGTAGCAGCGGATTATCATATATAAATGTTTCTATCTGCTTCAATCCTTCTGCCGAATCCGACGATAATTCAACATGACGCAACAACAATGAATTATCCTCCAACGGATTATATACCATCACGTCGAGCGACCTCGTCCCTATTCGGATATCAAGCCGACAATAGGTTGGATTCCCTACCAGCTCCTTGGTCAATGGTGTAGATACTGTCATTTATTATTGTGTTGTTTATATTCTTAGGCAACTATCTCTATCGGAGATTTCCAACCGACTTTAAATTTTCTGATGGCAACATATTGCCATTCCCTCTCGACGACGAGCCGCGACCGGAACCTCCTCCGATGTTACCTCCTCCGAAATATTCATATTCATCTTCTTCCTCTTCATCGCCATTCTCGTTGTTCATCATGTTTCGTTCGCGATTCTTAGGCTTATTTTTCTTTATCTGATTAGGTTTCTGTGCCTCTACCGGTAGCTGATTTATATCCCACGATTGCTCTATTTCCCAATTCTTCTTAACCGACAATTTCTTGGGATAGTAATACACATCTTCCGGTTGGCGTTGCTCACTTATTGAGCCGGTGTCCCATTTCCCATTCTTATTACTATCCACATATGCGCGAACATAATATGTATTGGGGCTGACAAACGTAAACTCTGCCGTCCCGGCTACCACCTTCGATGTCGCAACAGGTTTGTCTTGACTACTAAGCAATTCCACTATCATTTCCTCTCCGGCCGGAATTCCAATCAGATTGAACCGCAACGTCGAATATTCCTCAAGCTTTTTCACGGTAAACTCCGCGGTTGTCGGCTTTACTACATTCCCATATATCCCGACTATTGCCGCTGAGTCTATTGTCAACTTGTAGCGTTGTCCTTCTGCCCATTCATGATGCAACGTAAACCTCAATTGTCGATTGAGCGAATCGCGCACTATATTTTGACGTCCCAAATCGCGCCACACTGTGTCGACACGCATCTCAAAATGTATCTTATCGGCATATATAGTATCTATCGGCTGTGATGCAGTAAAATATAACGGAAGATTGAGTTCTTGATTTCCTCGAGTCCCCGGTTCAAAAGTCATATACACCGGTTCATCTACAAACACTGTATCCCTACCATCTTCTTGTAATTTCTTTCGTATCTTCTCGCGTTCCTTATCGCGCTTCTCTATACTCTTTTTAAATGCCGAACGCTCGCGATTCAACAACCGCAAAGTATCCGTTGTCCACGACAGATTATCAAGGGTATCAGTTCGCAGATAACGCGCCTCTACCAACAATGTATCGATTGATATCACCGATTTCTCTGTTATCCAATATGTTATAGAGTCGCACAATGTTGAATGGTCAACTCGCGAAATCTCATCGAGACGACGACCGGACATTGGAGTATTGAGCAACGTCAGCACGGGCATAGTGTCAACCGGTGCCCCAAATTCTATTGCAACTCGCGTTGAGTCTATTCGTGAATTATCCTTAAGATACTGCGACTTGTAATTCTCATTGAACCATGTCATCAACAAATCGTTTGGCAAATATCTATGCCCGGCACGCATCACGATTGAATCCATGCCATTCGATGCTCGCAACGTATCGGTTACTGTTATCCCCTCTACTTTAGGCTCTACCGTTCTCCCCAAAAATGCCACATCTTCCGAGCGGTCCCAATGGTAATCTCGGTTTAAATCGTTGACAGCATATACATTGTATGTACCCGGAGCAAGGTTCTGTATCACAAACTGACCATATTGATTGGTCTTGGCTATGCGCTCAAAAGGCAAGGTCGTGATTGCCGTATCCGACAGATTGGAATATACTCCTACTATCACCCCTTGCGCCGGCTCAAGATTGCGTGCTTCAAAGAGCATCCCGGAGATAGCAAGACTATCGCGAGTATCTCCCGTTGAGAAATCAAATGCAAACCCGTCGAGGATATTTCCCTCATTCAAATCGCGTATCGCATCGGAAAAATCTATCGTATATGTAGCATTCGGCAGCAAAGTGTCGCGAAATTCCACCGATAGATGCTTCCCGTTGGCCGATATCGATGGCGGTTGCTTCTGCACCGGTGATACCACTACCTTATTGACAACATCTTCCATCTTGATATTCTCATCAAAATAGATCGACACTTTATTGCCGGTAAAATTTAGTGAACCCTTTTCGGGATTTGAACGAACAAACACCGGAGGCAACTCATCGCGAGCTCCCCCCTCCGGACGACCTATCGACGCACACGCTGCCAGCAGCATCACCACCGCAACCATGCTTAGTATTCGTATTATTTCGTTCCTTCTCACCTATTTATATCTTATCAAGCATAGC
>JAFXHY010000017.1 GCA_017536215.1 Muribaculaceae bacterium
CCGGCAAAATATTTGTCGTAGGAAGCCATGTCGATAAGTCCATGCCCTGATAGGTTGAATAGAATAACTTTTTCTTCGCCGGTTTCGATACATTTTTTTGCTTCACGAATAGTCGCCGCGATAGCATGGCATGATTCCGGAGCGGGAATAATACCTTCAGCGCGAGCGAATAAGGTGCCGGCCTCAAAAGTTTCGAGTTGAGGAATATCCATTCCTTCCATCATTCCGTCTTTCAATAGTTGCGAAACAATTACACCGGCGCCATGGTAACGAAGCCCTCCGGCATGAATATTGGCAGGTGCGAATTTGTGTCCGAGAGTGAACATCGGAAGAAGCGGGGTATATCCGGCTTCGTCGCCGAAGTCGTATTGGAATTTTCCACGTGTTAATTTCGGGCAAGATGCCGGTTCGGCTGCGATGTAACGAGTTTTTTTGCCATCGAGAATAGAGTGTCGCATAAAGGGGAATGCCAACCCGCCGAAGTTAGAACCCCCGCCGAAGCATGCTATAATAATGTCGGGATATTCTCCTGCCATCTCCATTTGTTTTTCAGCTTCCAACCCGATAATAGTTTGGTGGAGAGTAACGTGGCTAAGTACCGAGCCGAGGGTGTATTTACAATTAGGTGTAGTTCGAGCAAGTTCAATAGCTTCAGATATTGCCGTGCCAAGCGAGCCTTGGTGATTAGGGTTGGCGGTCAATATATTTTTACCGGCACGAGTCGACATCGAGGGCGATGGGGTGACCTGAGCGCCGAAAGTTTGCATTATGCTACGTCGATAGGGTTTTTGTTCGTAGCTGATTTTAACTTGATAAACAGCCGCTTCAAGTCCAAACAGACGAGCCGCATAGGCAAGTGAGGCACCCCATTGTCCGGCTCCTGTTTCGGTTGTTACGTTAGTGACACCTTCCTCTTTGCAGTAGTAGGCCTGTGGAATTGCCGAGTTTAGTTTGTGTGACCCCATAGGGCTAACGCTCTCATTTTTAAAATAAATGTGAGCCGGAGTGCCCAATGCTTTTTCCAGTCCGTAGGCTCTCACCAGAGGTGTAGAACGGTAGTATTTATACATTTCCCTCACTTTGTCGGGAATGGGAATCCAAGTGTCAGTTTGGTTAAGTTCTTGACGCGAGAGTTCTTCTGCGAAGATTGGGTAGAGGTCTTCCGGTTTTAGAGGTTCCTTAGTTGCGGGATTGAGCGGAGGCATAGGCTTATTGACCATATCTGCCTGAATATTGTACCAAAAACGAGGAATTTCCGATTCCGGGAGAATAAATCTCTTTTGTTTTTCCATAACTGATATATGTTTTGTGTTTATTTTTATTTAAAATGTTGCAAATTGCAAGCAATATATTGGAAACTAATTGCAAATATACGGGAAATTTCGCAAAAACATTACAAAAAATGCCGTTAGAAAAGAATGTTTCTACGGCAAAATCATTGTCTAGATAAATTAAGTATTTATTGTAAACTCAAAATAAAGATTAATGTAGCCGTAAAAAATTACGCCACCATCGCCACGATTGTATGTTTATGCAACTATTCATTATTTCGGTTATTTATGCGCTACAAAATTAGTATATATATTCGATATTGCAAAATAATTTGCATTTTTTTGAATTTATATGCAAATTTTATACTATAAGTCTTGTTGGGGAGCTTTATGAGGAATTTTGGTTACAAAATTAGTAGTTATAGCATTTATCGGGACTTATCGCGGGCTTCTCTAACAATAAGAAGGAGCTCGTCGCTGACCTCCGGTGGCAGTGGAATGTGTCGCAACTGCAACGAACGCGCCCAACCGGCAATATCCTCAGGCAAAAGGGTCAGGAGTATATCGCGAAATTGCTCTATTTCTTCTTGAGTATAGTCCTCTCCCGAGCGGTTGGCGTAGGCATCGAGTTCCTCATCCTCATAATATATAATTTCAGTAGAAGCGGCAGTTGATAATGAGTCCTTTTCGCAAGTGATATGCATCCCGCAACACACTTCATTCTCGGCAGACTCGCCGGTTTCATTCTCGTTGTTTGTCGGCTCTTGCGTTGAGGTATTCTCTTTTCGCCGACCACCATTGTCGAGAATGTAGATGAGAGCCCCACCAACTATTAATATGGCTAATATGATAGCGGCGGCAATCATAATGGGGTAGCGCTCGGTTGGTCGTTACAATTAGCGTTGAGGTCGCTGACGTTGTCAAGGGAGTCGACGGACTCGGCGTCAGCGTCGGCAATAGTAAATCCTGCACTTACCAAATCATCCCAATAGCCGGGATAAGATTTACTTACAACTTCGGCATTGCGAATGACGATGCCCGGAATGAAAACGGCAGTAGGAGCGAAAGCCATCGCCATGCGGTGGTCGTCGTAGGTATCGATAACGGGACGCTCGAAAATGGGGTGACGCGCACCATTCCACACTAATTCCGAATTATTGCGTATTTCTACAATTATGCCATATTTATCCAATTCTACTCGCAGAGCTTCAAGTCGGTCGGTTTCCTTGACACGAAGTGATTGCAACCCACGTAGATGGAATGGAATGCCGAGCATGGCGGCTGTTACGGCAAGGGTTTGTGCGATATCGGGAGTGTCGACGAGGTCAACTTCAAATCGAGAGAACTGTTCGGGAGTTGGCGCTATCTCAAGCGCGTTTTCCTCTTCTTCCGACTCGCTTGTGACTACGCCAAGCATCTCAAACAGGCTGCTGCAAGCGCTATCGCCTTGAAGTGATGGTAGTTGCAATCCGGGGAGAGTGACAAATCCGGCAGTAAGGGCGGCTAATTCGTACCAATAAGAAGCTGCCGACCAGTCCGGTTCGGCTTCACAAGTCCCCTCTGAGGAGTAAGGTTTAGGTGCTATTATAATTTCTTCGTGGGGATATTCGAAGGTTACCTCTGCGCCACTGCGTCGCATTAGTTCTGCAGTCATGTCGATATACGGTTTCGACAATAAATCTCCATTGAGATGAAGTATCAATCCCTCGGTCATTGTCGGAGCTATCATCATCAAAGCCGAGATGAATTGAGAACTTACAGAAGCATCGATGTTGAGGTGTCCGCCTTTGAGTTGTTGCCCGGAAATATGCAATGGGAGAAACCCTTCTTTGTTGAGGCATTTAATGTCGGCGCCGAGAGCACGAAGAGAGTCGATAAGAATACCCATGGGGCGTTGACGCATACGTTCGCTACCGTCGACAGTGGCATTAACCCCTTCACGAGAGCAAAGATATGCCGTTACGAAGCGAGTTGCCGTACCGGCAGCGCCGGTATTTATCTCAATATCTCCATTGGCATCGTTTATTGCGTTGAGAGCTGCAGTCAGCAGATTGGTATCATCGCAATCGGCAATCTTTGTAGGCAAAGTGGCCCCGGGAGTCAGAGCATTGATGATTAACATTCTGTTGCTGATGCTTTTAGAAAGTGGCAGGTTAATAGTTGCCATCATCATCTCTTCCGGTGGAAATATTCTGTAGTTCATTGTGTAGCCGTTGATTGTTAATAAATTGAGGTAGCTTCAAGAATGTTACTTCTTGATTTTGGCAAGAGCATCGCCAATGCGTTTGATAGCTTCTTGTAGAATGCATCGCGGGGTAGCAATGTTCATTCGCATAAAACCGATACCTTCTTGACCAAACATAGCGCCGTCGTTGAGCGCAATCTTCGCATCTTTAACGAAGAAATCAATTAATTGTTCGTGGCTGAAACCAAGGCCGCGGCAATCGAGCCAAACGAGGAACGAAGCTTGCGGCTTATACACTTTCATTCGTCCGTCCGATATTCGGTCAATCTCGTTGCAAGTGAAATCAATATTGTCTTGTATATATTCGAGAGCCTCGTTAAGCCAATCCTCGCCATTATGGTATGCGGCGATAGCGCCGATAGTGGCAAGGCAGGTGGGTGAATTGAATTCGTTGAACTCCATCCAGCCATAGAAGCTTTCACGCATTGCTTTGTCTTTGATGACGCACCAAGAGCATACGAGTCCCGGGATGTTGAATGTTTTAGAGGGAGCTCCGAGCATAATGCCTGTGCGACGCGCATTCTCATTGACCGATAAGTAGGGAATATGCGGTCGGTCCTGAAGCATTAAATCGCCATGAATTTCATCGGAAACTACAATTACCCCTTCGGCAGCGCAAATGTCGGCGACTCGAGCAAGAGTTTCGTGGCTCCATTGTATACCGATTGGGTTGTGGGGGTTGCAAAGAATCATCATACGAGGATGCTCGCGACGCACAATTTCTTCAAGCCCGTCGAGGTCCATTTCGTAGGAGTTTTCTGTGCGAATCAACGGGTTGTTGAGAGGAATGCAGTTGTTGCCTTCTACCAAGCGCTTGAAAGGATGATATACCGGAGGTTGAATAACAATCTTATCGCCGGCTTTGCAGAAATGGTTGATTACATATCCAATGCCTCTTACTATACCGGGGATAAATGATAATTCTTCAGGGGAAGTAGCGAAGTTGTGTCGTCGCGATAACCAATCGGTGATAGTGGAGAAAAAATCATCGGGTACAGAAGCATAGCCGTAAATGCGGTGGCTGAGGCGTTGTTGCAGGGCTTCGGTGATTTCGGGGCATACAGAAAAGTCCATGTCGGCAATCCACAAAGGCAATAAATCATCGGCATCAAACCATTTGCTGAGTTCGCAATATTTAATAGCATCGCTATGCGAGCGGTCGATAAAAGAGTTGAAATTGTATTTTCCCATTATGGTAATGATTGTAAGTTGATGCAAAGTTACGATAAAATCAACTGAAAGCAATTTTTTATTTAAATTCTTTTCAGGAAATTCAGAGTTGATAGTTGCTGTAGATTGTATTTTATTCGGTATTGACTATATTGTCAATGTTTTGCTTCCGGGAAAAGGAATCGATATATGCCGGTATTCTTAAGTTGATACACTGCAAACAAACATATCTCAGCCACAATAACACTCAGAACGATGTAGACAGGCAATTCAAACACCGTGTTGCAAATCGAATCAAGCATTTCTCCTGCCGTGGTGAGGTCGGAGATTGATTTAATCCCAAATACTATGAAATAGTGGAGAAGATATATTTCCAATGTTGAAGTGCCGATGAAAGTCAATCCTCTCATTATCCTACTTTCAGCTACGAATGTAAACCGATATAGGAATGAGAAAATGATATTGCAAATGATTATGCCGGAAAATGCTAAAACGTAGGGGACAATCTTTTCGATTACTTGATATTCTGAAAGCGTCTCGCGATAGATATATGTTGCAATAAAAATAGCAATAAGTGCCACCGCCCATTTCACGCTTTGGCATATTTGGTTGAACTTATCGATATACATTTTCGCCACAATGCCTAATATCACATAGGGGAGGTAGACGGCAACCAATTCCCATGATAGGAACCCGTAAACAGCATCGGGCAAAATATAGTAGTCGGTAAGAGAAGTGACGTAGAAAATCACTTCGACAATTGTGCATACTGCTATCATGGCAAGAATCGTCACTCTTTTTGAGCAGTTTTGAAGCGAGAGGACCAAGAGAAGGGGCGCGATTATAAAAAACATTTCTACCGATACGTAGGTGAACCAATATCCCCCTTTGTACTTTGTCAGCCATGAGTCGGGCCATGTCTCGGGAATAAAAGCCAGCGAGAAGAGTGCCCAGAAAATTATAGTGGGGTAGAGTTGACGCGCAAGGCGATTGATGCTACGCCGTTTAAATAGTTCTTTAGAATAGTTGTCGGTGTAAAGAAAAAATCCGGCAATGAAAAAGAATAAAGGCATGCGGAAATGCCCGAAAAAATATTTTATATCGGAGATAGGGGTTGGAGTCAGATAGAGCATAAGATGCCCGTAGATGACTAATAGCATCATAAATCCGCGTATTGCATCGATATGAGAAATACGTGATTTGATATTTTCCATTGACAAAAAGTAAAAACGTGATGATGCAAAGTTACGATATTATTCACACTCTGCCTAATTTTTCCATGAGGAGCAATATACTTGAAATAGAAGTTGCATTAAATTTTGTTTGGTCCGAAATTATATTTATCTTTGAGGAAATGATATAAAACAACTACCTTAAATCTAAGAAACAATCTTAATAACCATGGAAGATATTAAGAAAACCTGTCTGCATGACAAGCACGTGGGTCTTGGCGCACAAATGAGCCCTTTCGGCGGCTTTGATATGCCGATACAATATGAGGGTATCGTAGAAGAGCACAATGCTGTGAGAATGGCGTGTGGTATTTTCGATGTTTCCCACATGGGCGAAGTATTTGTCAGCGGTCCCGATGCCGAGCGCTTTGTCAATATGATTTTTACTAACGATGTGACCGGTGCAGAGAAAGGAAAATGTCTCTACGGTATGATGCTTCACCCCGATGGCGGTACGGTCGACGACCTTCTTGTCTATGTGCAGGGAGTCAATGATTACCTTCTTGTCATTAATGCAGCCAATATCGATAAAGATGTGGCATGGATAGTGAAAAATGCGGAAGGATATGATGTAAATATCGATCACCAAAGTGACAATATCGGAGAGATAGCAGTGCAGGGCCCCGAAGCTGAAACTATACTTAAAAAAGTAACGGGTCTTGATGCTATTTCCGAACTTACGTTCTACACTTTTGCCCATTATCGTATTTATGACGATGTTGATGTCATAATATCGCGCACCGGCTACACCGGCGAAGATGGATTTGAAGTGTATGCATCCCATGACGTGACACGCAAATTGTGGGACGACTTGCTTGCCGCCGGAGCTGTCCCCTGTGGACTTGGTTGTCGCGATACCCTACGTTTTGAGGTCGGGCTTCCGTTGTATGGCGATGAATTGGCCGATGATATTTCCCCTATTGAAGCATCGCTGGGAATGTTCGTAAAGCTTGACAAACCGGAATTTATCGGACGCGAAGCCGTTGCAGCGCAAAAAGCAGCCGGCGCTCCACGTAAATTGGTGGGTCTTGAAATCCTTGATAGAGCAATCGCTCGCCATGGAGCAGAAGTAATCGATGCCGACGACAATGTGATAGGATTTGTTACCACCGGCTATCGCGGTATCTCGGTAGATAAGAGTATTGCAATGGCGTTGATTGACAGCCGATTTGCTGCAATGGATACTAATTTGCGAGTAAGAGTTCGTCGCAAAGTATTCCCCGCAGTCGTTATCTCCAAGAAATTCTACAAAAAAAGTTATAAAAAATAATCAAAGAAAAGTTTTTTCAACTGAAAATACAATTCCTAAAAATAATTAAATCCAAATACAATGAAAACTTATTTTTCTCCCAGTCATGAGTATTTAACTATCGATGAAGAAGGCAATGGCTACGTAGGTATTTCCGATTATGCACAAAAAGCCCTCGGTAATGTAGTATATGTAGATATGCCCGAAGTAGGTGATGAATTTGAAAAAGATGAGGATTTCGGAGCAATCGAAAGTGTAAAAGCTGCTTCCGACCTCATTATTCCCGTAAGTTGCGAAGTGTTGGAAATCAACGAAGCACTTGCCGACAATCCTCGACTTGTCAACGAAGATGCTATGGCCAATTGGATTATAAAAATCAAATTGACCGACCCCGAAGAGGTTGAATCACTAATGGATTTGGATGCCTACAATGAGTATCTTGCTACCAATCCTCATTGATAGCAAGTTAAAGCAAAAAATAATCTAAAGAAATTTCAATAATACCATGAACCACAGATATTTTCCCCACACAGAGGAAGATAAACGCATTATGCTCAAAAAATGTGGTGTCGACACAATAGATGCTCTTTTTGCCGACATTCCCGAGCAGTTGCGACTCTCGCGTCCGTATGCATTAGGCGCACAGATGAGCGAAGTTGAGGTGCGTTCTTTTTTTCGTAGACTTGCCGACAATTGTCGGTCTCTGGCATGCTTTGCGGGTAATGGTCACTATGACCGTTACACTCCCGCCGTGGTGCAATCTATGATTGCTCGAAGTGAGTTCTTGACCTCATACACCCCCTACCAACCTGAAATTTCACAGGGAACCCTACAATATATTTTTGAGTATCAAACGATGATAGCGCGTCTCACCGGGATGGAGATTTCCAATGCGTCGCTCTACGATGGCGCTACCGCAACGGCAGAGGCTATGATTTTGGCATCGGGAAATTCGCGCAAACGTCCGCGTGTGGCATATTCATCAACTCTTAATTCTGCGGTAGTGGAAACCCTCTCCACCTATGCACGTTATCATGGCATAGATATAGTGGAAATTCCCGAAGTAGACGGAGTGACATCGCAAGAGGCGCTTAATGCACTTCTTGCCGAGGGTACTATTGGTGGGGTAATTTTACCTCAGCCCAATAAATATGGCATAATAGAGGACTTTACAGGGGTTGCCGAAGCGATACACAATGCCGGCGCAATGTTCATAATTAATAGCGTAGCCATTGATCTCGCCACTCTCCGCTCTCCGGGAGAATGGGGCGCTGATATAGCTGTAGGCGATGCACAATCATTAGGTATTCCTCTCAATTTTGGAGGTCCCTATCTTGGATATATGGCAGCTAAGAAGGCTCTGATGCGCAAGATGCCGGGACGTATTGTAGGCGCTACCGTTGATAATCAAGGTCAGCGCACTTTCGTGTTGACATTGCAAGCGCGCGAGCAGCACATACGTCGCGAAAAAGCTACCTCTAACATTTGCTCAAACCAAGGATTGATGGCGCTCTTTGTCACTATCTATATGTCGTTGATGGGGGATAAGGGGTTGAAAGAGGTAAATGCTACCGGAGCTGCAGCAGCGCATCATCTTGCGCGTGAACTTGAAGCAACCGGTAAGATGAAATTGACCTATCCCAATCATCCGTTCCTCAACGAATTCGAGATGACAACATCCATTGATACTGAAACCATTATTGATGCTCTCGCAAAGGTTGGAATTCTTGCCGGAGTGGCAACTGCTCCCAATAAATTGCTCATTGCTGTGACTGAAATGCGCACTGAAGAAGAAATAAATCGCTATGTTGAAACCGTAAAAGCTTTGTAGTCATGAATAATAAACTATATGATAAATTGATATTCGAGCTTTCTCGTCAAGGACGTTGCGGTTATAGCCTTCCTAAAAATAATTATCCGGATGCAGTAGGTTCAATTCCTGCGACTCTGATGCGAGAAAACGAAATAGGACTGCCACAAGTTGATGAACTCACAGTGGTGCGTCACTACACTAATATGTCGACCAATAATTTCGGTGTTGATACCGGTTTTTATCCCCTCGGTTCGTGTACAATGAAGTACAATCCTAAAATCAATGAGGAGATGGCGGGCAACTCGGTTATTGCGTCGATGCATCCCAATCAGCCTGCGCGTTTGAGCCAAGGTGCTTTGGAAATATACCACACTCTTGCCGCTGCTCTGTCGGAAATAGGAGGGATGGCGGAATTTACCCTCAATCCTTATGCCGGCGCACATGGCGAGCTTACCGGATTGATGATTTGCCGCGCTTATCACGATTCTCGCGGAGATAAAAAGCGAACGAAAGTAATTATTCCGGATTCGGCTCACGGTACCAACCCGGCGAGTGCGGCGGTGGCAGGATTGCAAGTAGTCCCGGTGAAGAGTCTTCCTGATGGCACTGTCGATGTTGAAGCCCTCGCGCCATTGCTCGACGACAGTGTGGCAGCTATGATGATGACCAATCCCAACACCCTTGGCATCTTCGAGCGTCAAATTCCGCAAATTGCAGAAATGGTTCATGCTGCCGGAGCGTTGTTGTACTACGACGGAGCCAATCTCAACCCTATGTTGGGGATTGCTCGTCCCGGAGATATGGGCTTTGATGTCATGCACATCAACTTGCACAAAACATTCTCCACACCTCATGGAGGTGGTGGCCCCGGTTCAGGCCCGGTGGGCGTACGTGCCGGATTAGAACATCTTTTGCCCAATCCTCGTGTGGTGAAAAATGAAGATGGCACATTCGACCTTATTTCATCTCCCGACTCAATGGGACGTGTCAGCTCAACGTTGGGTAACTTTGCGGTTGAGATGCGTGCATTGAGCTATATTCTATCGCTCGGAAGCGATGGATTGATGGAAGCAGGGCGATTGGCAACTCTCAATGCTAATTATATTAAAGAGTCGTTGCGCGACGTATATGAGCTTCCTGTGGACACTATCTGCAAGCATGAATTTGTGTTCGACGGGCTCAAAGATAAATCGACCGGTGTCACTACGCTCAACATTGCCAAGCGTTTGCTCGACTACGGGTTCCATGCTCCGACAATTTATTTCCCATTGCTGTTCCATGAGTCGTTGATGATAGAGCCGACCGAGACTGAGAGTCTTGACACAATAGATAGCTTCATAGAAGTGATGCGTCAGATAGCCCATGAAGCGGTCAACGACCCGGAAATGGTGAAGTCGGCACCGCATACTACACCGGTGCGCCGTCCCGACGACACTGAAGCGGCACTTCACCCACGTCTCACCTTTGATGAGTTATAATCTTTTCATCGTGACATTCACCGTTAAAAATCAAATAAAGTGAAGTATATAATCATAGGAGCAGGCCCCGGAGGGTATGAATTAGCGGCAATGTTGTCGCGACAATCCCATGAGGTAACACTTATTGAACGTGATAAGTTAGGTGGTACTTGCCTAAATCGCGGGTGCATCCCGACGAAAGTAATGGCTCATGCAGCATCGTTGCTTCGAATGGCATCCCATGCCTCAGCTTATGGCATAAATTATGGAGAACCAATAATTGATTTTACTACGTTGTGCGCTCGTCGTGACGAGGTTATCGGTACATTGCGTTCCGGAGTCGAGCAACTCCTTACTAATGTCAACATGGTGTCAGGAGAAGCTCGTTTTGTGGGCCCCAAATCTATTGAGGTGAATGGAGCGAAGCTGACAGCCGATCGTATAGTCATCGCAACCGGTTCATCGTCGGCAGTACTTCCGGTTCCCGGTGCCGAACTTGCAATATCTTCCGACGGGTTGCTTTCGCTTGAAGCAGTGCCTGAGTCGTTAGTGATTATCGGTGGCGGCGTGATAGGTATGGAGTTTGCATCAATATTTGCCGCGTTAGGCTGTAAAGTTACTGTTGTAGAGTATTTTAAAGAGATACTCCCACAGTTCGACAAAGATATTGCCAAGCGCTTGCGCCAATCAATGGCAGCATTGGGTGTGACCTTTATTACAGGTGCATGTGTTACGGCTATCGAGCCTGGTGTAGTTCATTACAAAATCGGCGAAAAGGAGAATGCAGTGGAAGCAGCTGTTGTTGCAATGGCAGTTGGACGTCGGCCCAATCTTCCCGAAGGTCTTGAACTTGCCGGAGTAGAGGTGGAGCGAGGTAAGATTGTTGTCGACCCAATCACGATGCGCACGTCGGCACATGGCGTTTATGCTATTGGAGATGTAAACGGACTTTGTATGTTGGCACATGCGGCATCGGCACAAGCACGTATTGTTGCAGGAGAAAATGTTGCCACAGATGTAGTGCCATCTGTAGTGTTTACCGCTCCGGAAGTTGCAATAGCCGGAATGACAGAGCAACAATGTAAGGACGCAGGAATTGCGTACAAAGCAGTGAAAGTACCATTCAGAGGTAATGGTAAAGCCGTGACGATAGGAGAAACCGACGGAATGGTTAAGATGATAGCCGATACTAACGCCGGTATAATTATCGGTTGTCAGATTGTCGGACCACATGCTGCCGACCTTATTGAGGAGATTGCTGTGGTCATAGCCAACAAACTCTCTGTTGACACTATTAAACGAACAATACATCCTCACCCAACGCTTTGTGAAACACTTCATGGAGCCGCCATGCAGCTTTAAGACAGAGCAAAATACAATGACGACGAGCGAGGCTAATGCCCCGCTCGTCGTCATTGTATATGATACTTACACGTTCAAAATCAGGTAGGTAGTATATGCGATATAGCACAAAGTGAATAGAGCGCCTTCGCCACGAGTGATTGTGCGATTGCCAATCCACCAACCGCAAGCGAGAAATAGGATAGATGCAATCATCAATGTGGCTAAATCTACAATGCCTATAGCTCCGAATTTCAACGGCGTGATAGAGGCACTTGCTCCAAGCACGAGGAACGCGTTGAAGATGTTAGAGCCGATGACATTACCAATTGCTATTGAAGGATTACCTTTACGTGCGGCCACAACCGATGTTGCAAGTTCGGGCAATGATGATCCGGCAGCAGCTATTGTCAAGCCGATGATAGCATCGCTTAAATTCAACATTTGTGCGATACCGGTAGCCCCGGCAACAAAGCGATTTCCTCCAACAATGAGCATTGTCAATCCTCCTAATATCCAAAGGATAGATTTCCATAATTTCATTTGCCCTTTTTCTGCGGCATTAGCTCCGGCAGGGTCGTCGGGGGCTGCACTTTTGGCGGTTGCCATAGTGTACCACATGAAAATGCCAAAGAATATGAGTAATAAAAATCCGTCGGTACGCGACAATATTGCTTCACTTTCCCCATTGAGCATTGGCGTACAGCCCATTATAAGTATTACCAACGAAGAAATTACCACCATGGGAATTTCGCGAGTCATTATAGTGCGCTGGATTACCATGGGGCGCACCATCGCTGTGATACCAATAATAGCTAATATGTTGAAGATGTTAGAGCCGATGACATTACCAATTGCGATTCCGGAATTTCCACCCATTGCCGATACTCCTGAGATTACCAACTCCGGGGTTGAGGTGCCGAATGCTACGACAGTCAGTCCTACAACGAGGTCGGAGATGCCGAAGCGGCGTGCTAACGCCGAAGCTCCATCGGTCAATGCGTTAGCACCGATTAGTATAACTACTAATCCGGC
>JAFXHY010000121.1 GCA_017536215.1 Muribaculaceae bacterium
ACAAAACCCGACTAACGATGCCGTAGCAGCCAAAATTGCCGCTCTTGAAGGTGGTGTCGCAGCTATGCTTACTTCAAGCGGTCAAGCCGCCAACTTTTACGCTATATTCAACATATGCCAAGCCGGCGACCATTTCATCAGCTCTTCAGCTATCTATGGGGGCACGTTCAACCTTTTCAGCGTTACATTAAAGAAATTGGGTATCGATGTCACATTCATCAATCCCGATGCTTCGGAAGATGAAATCAACGCCGCCTTCCGTCCCAACACCAAAGCCCTTTTCGGAGAAACTATTTCCAACCCCTCATTGGAAGTGCTCGACATCGAAAAATTTGCTAAAGTGGCTCATGCCAACGGTGTTCCCTTGATTGTTGACAACACATTCCCCACACCTATCAACTGCCGCCCATTTGAATGGGGTGCCGACATTGTCGTTCATTCCACAACTAAATATATGGATGGCCACGCCACTTGTGTGGGAGGAGCTATTGTCGACAGCGGCAACTTTAATTGGGATGAAAATGCCGACAAATTCCCCGGATTATGCACCCCCGACGAATCTTATCACGGACTGACCTACACCAAAGCTTTTGGCAAATTGGCATTTATAACAAAAGCTACGGCTCAACTCATGCGCGATCTTGGTAGCATACAATCGCCTCAAAATGCATTCCTACTAAATTTGGGTTTGGAAACTTTACACCTTCGCATGCCACGCCATTGCGAAAACGCTCTTAAAGTAGCTAAATATTTGGAACAGAATGAAAAAGTTGCATGGGTAAATTATTGCAGCCTACCCGGTAACAAATACTATGATTTGGCTCAAAAATATTTGCCCAACGGCTCTTGCGGAGTAATCTCTTTCGGGTTGAAAGGTGGTCGCGATGAATCTATTAAGTTCATGGATAGCCTTAAATTGGCAGCTATAGTTACCCACGTTGCCGATGCACGCACTTGCGTATTACACCCGGCAAGTCACACCCACCGCCAATTGACCGATGAGCAACTTATTGAAGCCGGAGTTCGACCCGACTTGATTCGACTATCTGTGGGCATTGAAAATGCCGATGACATTATTGCCGACATCGAGCAAGCATTAAATGCTTAATTCGGCAAGTTTCGTTCCATACAACTCAACTGCAATCCCATAAAACAAATATAGCGCCACCTTAAGGCGCTATATCTATTTTTAAGCACCCCTTTCTCTCATTGTGAAACTATTTTCCGCAAGTGCTTTTTCTCAAGAAGACGAAGTCATGAAAAATAGCAACGAAAATTTAGATAAACAATTAGTTAAATAGATAGGTATTTGCAATAATTTTGTAAATTTGCAATATGAAACGATACAAGGAGATAATGCGCAGAGCCGCAGAGGGTGGAGTCACTCTCGGCGTCATTTTTGTTTGCATTTTTCTACTTGAAGCCTCAATAAGCCCATTAATGCGACTAATGGCTCTCGGATTGATGATCTACGTACCAATTTTTGTATATCGAAAAATCCGTAATACCCATTTTGCAAATTTTGGAGCAACACCATTCTCCTGGCTTTGGCTTGAAGGCATTATGCTGTTTCTACATGGTGGCATCATCCTTTCTATTGGTGTTTTCATTTTCATAGAGTGGCTCGTACCCGATTTTCTACCTGCGATGATAACCCAATTTACTGCCTACGTAGATAGCAATCCTCAATTCATGAATGCAGGTATCGATGCCGAACAAGTTACGACAGCATTTCGTGGTCTACGTTCTATTGATGTAGCAATTACACTACTTTGGCCGGTATTGCTATCAGGAAGCATTGCATCCTTAGTGATTGCCGCTATCGCTAAATCGAAACCGGCACCACCACCCTCTTTACCTAATTTTTAGAAAACCAAAAATCATAATAACTATGGATATATCGGTAGTAGTTCCCCTTTTCAACGAAGCTGAGTCGCTTCCGGAGCTTGAAAGCTGGATACGTCGCGTCATGACGGAAAATAATTTTTCCTATGAAGTGATTTTTGTTGACGATGGCTCAACCGACCGCTCTTGGGAGGTCATTGAGCAATTATCTAAGGAGAATAGTGCCGTTAAAGGCGTTCGTTTCCGTCGCAATTATGGCAAATCTCCTGCCCTCAATACCGGATTTGCACGCGCGAAAGGTAATGTAGTTATCACAATGGACGCCGACTTGCAGGACTCTCCCGATGAAATACCCGAACTCTACCGCATGATTACGGAAGACAAGTACGACTTGGTGTCGGGGTGGAAACAAAAACGCTACGACCCGTTGTCGAAAACCATACCAACAAAATTGTTTAATGCCACAGCTCGCAAAGTCAGCGGCATTCGCAATCTCCACGATTTCAACTGTGGGTTGAAAGCATATCGCCGCGATGTCATCAAGCACATCGAAGTATATGGTGATATGCACCGCTATATCCCTATCTTGGCAAAAAATGCCGGCTACACTCGCATCGGAGAAAAGGTTGTGCAACATCAAGCCCGCAAATATGGTAAATCCAAATTCGGTCTCGACCGCTTTGTCAACGGATACCTCGACTTGCTGACACTTTGGTTCACCGGCAAGTTCGGACGTAAACCGATGCATTTCTTTGGGCTATTAGGCTCGTTAATGTTCTTTATTGGCATTATTGCAGTAATCGCCGTTGGTGCTATCAAACTCTACAACATGAACTCCGGCAACCCCTATTCTTTAGTGACCGACTCTCCATATTTCTTCATCGCGTTGACTATGATGATTCTTGGCACTCAACTATTTCTCACCGGCTTTATCGGAGAATTGATTGTGAGAAATTCTCATAAACGCAACGAATATGAAATTGAAGAGGAATTGCTCGGCAATGAAAATGAACAAATTTAACTTGATGGTACGTCGACATAATTTTTCAGCAATTATATTTGCATTGGCCTTAATAGCAATATGTTGGTCGTGCAACAGCAACGGCTGCAACGACAATCGTTCGAGCATCCCTTTGGCTGGGTTTTATTCCTCCGACGGTAAAGAAATTTCGCTCAACATTCTTGAAATTGGTGGCATCGGTGCGCCCAACGATTCGTTGATTTTAACTGCCGGCACAAATGCTTCTCAAGTATATTTGCCCCTTCGCTCCGAGTGGGATATGGTTAAATATTACATCGCCTATCGCTCCGACGAACTCAACTATCCACAACTCAACGACACTATCACCTTCCGATATAACTCTATTCCATATTTTGCATCGGAAGAATGTGGCGCTATGATGAGATACCACGTCACATCGATTGACTATACCACGCACATTCTTGACTCGGTGGCTATGGTGCCGGCAGATTCTGTCATCACCAATGCCAATGTTGAGAATTTGCGCATATATTTCAAAACATCGACTGCTGAAATTTAATGAAACGTCTGCTTAGCATATCACTCGTAGCTCTTGCTTTCGTTTGCGTCTTTTCTTCAAAGGCTCAACGACGTGTCACCCCTATCGACACTCCGGCCACTGCCACTCAGCATATCAACGAAAATAAAGCAAACGGCGATAGCCTCGACCGCTCTCGTTTGGTTGAAATGACCGATAGCCGAGGTAACAAAATACTTGTTGACACTGTCACCGGAAAAGAATTTATCGACTCGGCTGCTATTGAAAAAGCCAAGAACGTAAAAATGAAATATCCGTTGCTTCATTCAGCAACAATATCTCTCGACCTTTTCACTCCCGCGATGCGTGCATTTGGCACGAAATACGGGCTGGGGGAAGTTGCGGCTGAAATCAATTTGTACAATCGTTATATCCCCGTGTTGGAGTTCGGATTGGGGCAAGCGGAAAACACCCCCGATGACAACAACTACACCTACAAGTCGGCGATTTCTCCATTCTTCCGCATCGGTATGAACTATAACTTCTTCTATGGTTCCAACCCCGACTATATGTTAATGATTGGTCTACGCTACGGCTTTTCACCTTTCAAATTTGAAGTCACCGATATCAGCCAACAAGGTGGTTATTGGAATGAACCGATGACCTACAACATTCCATCGCAAAGTGTTTCCGCCGGATATCTCCAGCTACTACTCGCTCTGCGTGTGCGCATTTTCGATAATTTCTCAATGGGGTGGAGCATCAGATACCAATCTATCATGCATGAATCCGCGACACCCCATGGCAAGGCTTGGTATATTCCCGGATTTGGTGCGCGAAATCGCTCCTTAAACGCCACTTTCGCTCTTTCCTATACCATTCCGTTGTCCAACTCCGATGCTCTTTCAAAGAAGACTTCAGAAACTATCAACTCTCTCGACGATACAATCACAGCAGAACAGACAGCAACTGAAGTAGAAGAATCTACCGAAGTCAACATCAATGAAACAATTCCGGAAACGCAACAATAAGCAATTAAAATGCCTACAGTCATTATAATAGGAGCTTCATCCGGGTTAGGGCGAGAAATTGCCCTCACCTACATCAACCGTGGGTATCGCGTTGGTGTTGCCGCCCGACGATTGGAACGCCTGTCGGACTTGATTGCTATGGCTCCCGACCGCGTTAAAGCTTGCAGAATTGATGTTACCGACATTAACGCAGCTCAAATACTCGAAAACTTCATCTCGGAATTTAATACTCCAATCGATTTGTTTGTCAACTGCGCCGGCATCGGCTTTGCCAACCCGCAACTTGAACCTCAACGCGACATCGACACCGTAGCCACCAACTGCCTCGGATTCACACGCATAATCGACTGCATGTTCAATTACTATGCTGCCAACTCGCTTAAAGGTCAAATAGCGTCAATCAGTTCCATTGCCGGAACCCGTGGCATAGGCATTGCCGCATCTTATTCCGCATCTAAACGTTTCCAATCGGAATATTTCACAGCGTTAACTCAATTAGCGCGACAACATAAATTGCCAATCACTCTCACCGACATCAAGCCCGGATTTATCGACACCCCACTCCTCGATTCCGGCACAAAATACCCGATGATAATGACTCCACAATGCGCCACTAAGGCAATAGTCAAAGCTATCGACAGCCGTCGCAACCGCGTGGTGATAAATCGCCGATGGGCAATTGTCGTCGGTCTCTGGAAATGCATTCCGGGAGGCATATGGCGCAGAATGCGCTTAGGGCTTTCATCTAAAAAATAAATAAACTAACCATCTAAAATAGATATTATAAATGATAGCAATTTGTAGCGACCACGCAGGTTTTGAATTAAAAAGTATCATAGAAGGATACCTCGAAGCCGACAACAAAGAATACAAAGATTTTGGCACCTATTCAGCCGACTCTTGCGACTACCCCGACTTTGCACACCCCTGCGCTCATGCCGTCGAGACCGGTGAGTGCCCTTTCGGTATCGCCATGTGTGGTTCAGGCAATGGTATCGCCATGACACTCAACAAGCATCAAGGAATTCGTGCTGCCTTGTGCTGGACTCCGGAGTTGGCTCGCTTGGCGCGACAACACAACGATGCCAATATACTCGTGCTTCCAGCTCGTTTCATTAACCCCGTTGAAGCGCTCGCAATCGTCGATGCCTTTTTCGAAACTCCCTTTGAAGGTGGACGTCATATTCCACGCATAAACAAAATTCCCGTAAAATAGTTCATATATATTCGTTGATATTATAAAATTTTACTATTTTTGCACCACTCTATATCAATAGGGGAATAAAAGCAAATATCGTAAAACTATAAAATACTGTTACACAATGTATTGGACACTTGAATTAGCGTCAAAATTGGAAGACGCACCATGGCCTGCAACAAAAGAAGAACTTATCGACTACGCTATGCGTTCGGGCGCACCTCTCGAAGTAATCGAAAACCTCCAAGAAATGGAAGATGAAGGTGACACCTACGAATGTATCGAAGACATTTGGCCCGACTACCCTTCTAAAGAAGACTTCCTCTTCAACGAAGACGAATACTAAAATAGGGCTTCTTTAATAACAAGCAGTATAATCAATGGACAAACAAATTGTTTGTCCATTGTCGTTTCTATTCGATTTCACACCGTCAGACCTCGAAATTTGTTTGTCCGAATTTCTCTACGCACACAGATATCGATAAACTGCAACTAAACTTTTTTAATGAGATGAACCTTATCCCACTAAGTCACAAGAAGCGTCCTGTTTTGTCATACAAGTTTAACAATCGCAACGCGCTATACTATTGACTACCAAATAATTGCCATTTAATTTATCGCAATTTACGATAAATTACGATAAATTGCGATAACCGCATTATCTGATTTTACCGCTACCTGAACATAGGGTACAATAGCCGTAATTATGATATAAAGCAACGGGAGCGAAGTGCAATGCATCTCGCTCCAGTTCTTTTCTGTTGCCTGTAATTTCGTGGCAAGTACTTTCTTTGCTACCATCACGTCTTGATGATATCGGCTGAGACTATACCTCCTTTACTCTTTTCTTGGCTTTTTCTTTTGTTTTGGTGGAAGAACTATCCAAATCCTTTTCTTCCTGAAGGTCTATCTCGGTTTTATTGCTGTCTATCACACGATATTGCAGATAAGCTAATGATTGATCGGCCATGATACGGAAATTGCCTCCAATCTGGCGACGCCACTTTCCGGCGATTGAAAATAGTCCCCTATTAAGATACGCTTCTATAAAGGGGTGAACGTATACCGTGAATTTTTTGATTTTTAGCGAGTTGACGAGATATTCAAGTTTCTCTTTAAGGGTGTCGGTGAAAAGGAGTGATGATTGCACTTCACCTTTTCCGAAACATGAGGGACACTTCTCTGTAGTAGTGATATCGAGAGCCGGACGTACACGCTGGCGCGTTATCTGCATCAAGCCAAATTTGCTGAGTGGCAGAATATTATGACGCGCGCGGTCGTTGGCCATTACCTCTTTCATGTGTTCATAGAGCTGCTGACGATGCTCATTTTTGTTCATGTCGATGAAGTCGATGACTATGATGCCGCCCATGTCGCGTAGGCGTAGCTGACGGGCTATTTCGTCGGCGGCTCGCAAATTGACTTCCAGAGCATTGCTTTCTTGATCGGATGATGCTTTTGTGCGGTTGCCGGAATTGACATCGATGACATGAAGAGCTTCTGTGTGCTCTATAATGATATATGCGCCCGATTTAAATGACACCGTTTTCCCGAAGGATGATTTAATCTGCTTGGTGATACTGAATTTATCAAATATCGGTTCCGCTTTATCATACAATTTAACAATGTCACGACGCTCCGGAGCTATGATGCTCACATATTTCTGTATTTGAGCCATAGCGTCAGCATCATTAACATATACCGACTCAAAATCCGGCGAGAAAATATCGCGCAACACTCCTACTATACGACTTTCTTCTTCAAAGATTAGAGAAGGAGCTGCGGCTTTTTGAGCTTTTACAAGCGTATTTTCCCAACACTCTAAAAGTGTTTTAAGTTCGTGATTTAGGTCGGCAACACGCTTACCTTCAGCTGAAGTACGAATAATAACACCGAAATTCTTTGGACGAATGCTATCTACAAGTTGACGCAATCGAAGTTTCTCTTCAGTCGATTTAATTTTTTGAGATACTGAAATTTTATCGCTGAACGGAATCAGCACAAGGTATCGACCGGTGAATGTGATTTCGGTAGTCAGGCGAGGCCCTTTCGATGATATCGGCTCTTTTACTATCTGCACGAACAGTTCTTGACCCGACGTTACCAAGTCGGAGATAGAACCATGTTTATCGATATCGGGGGCTAATTTCAACTTTGAAAGTTGCGGTATTCTTTTTTTATCTTCAAGCAGTTGCTGAACAAAACTTGAATAGGTAGAGAAGTGGGAGCCAAGGTCAAGATAATGAAGGAAAGCGTCTTTCTCGTAGCCGACATTGACAAAGGCAGCATTAAGTCCCGGCATCAGTTTTTTCACCTTTGCCAGGTAGATGTCGCCTACCGCATAGGCAAGATCGCGCGATTCTTTCTGCAGGGACACAAGGCGACCCTCTTCAGTCAACGCGATTGACACCTCTTTGGGTTGAACGTCTACAATTAATTCGCTTTTCATTGGTTTAATTTCTTTTAGCTGCCGGAACTTGTCGCGGCGCTTATTACTGTGTAATAAAAACGCAAGAACAAACTTATTGACAATAACCGCTTGGCGGAATATCATATAAGTTTGTCCTGTATAGCGTTATGTCATCAGATTATTTCTTCTTGTGACGATTTTTTCTCAGACGTTTTTTACGTTTGTGAGTTGCCATTTTGTGGCCTTTTCTTTTTTTACCGCTGGGCATTGGTGTAACGTTTAAAAAGTTTATAATTAAATTTACAATTCTCCGAGGGCATAGAGCCGGAGCGCTACCCTATCTATTTTTATTTCACTTCTTCCATGAACACTTTAGCCGGCTTGAATGCGGGGATATTGTGTTCCGGGATGATGATTGTGGTGTTCTTTGAGATGTTGCGTGCTGTTTTTTCTGAGCGCTTCTTGATGATGAAGCTACCGAAACCACGGAGATATACATTCTCACCATTAGCGAGTGAATCTTTCACTACGTCCATGAAGTTTTCGATGGTTGCAAGCACTGTAGCCTTTTCGAGGCCGGTACGTTTTGCGATTTCGTTAACGATGTCTGCTTTAGTCATGTTACGTATTTTTAATTATAAGTTAATATATTTATTTACAATTATTTAGTTGCAAAAATAGGCATTTTGCCATTTTGCAGATGCAAATATCGCACTTTTTTTGATTGTATGCAATTTTAAATCTATATTTTTTTAATAATCTTCAATCTTTTACCATTTTAGCAACTTTTCAAGATGATTTATCACCTCGATTTCCTCCCCCTCAATCTCCATTCTATCTTCGGCACATGTAGGGGAATATAAAATTGCTTTCCACCCCGCTTTTATTGCTCCGACAATATCCGTCGAGGGGTTGTCTCCTATCATCAGCGACTCTTCTGCTCTCGCTCCGGCTTTTTCAAGAGCATAATCATAGATGCGTCTATCCGGCTTATTGATATTGATATCGTCGCTCAGCACCACCACATCTATCAAATGGCTTATCCCCGACGTGCGTAGCTTCTCATTTTGCACCCCGCGAAATCCGTTTGACAATATCCCGATCTTATAGCCGCGCGATTTCAAATGTTCCAACGCTTGCTTTGCTCCATCTATTAATAGTCCCGTAGAGCCCAACATCGCGAGATAATCAACATCAAGAATAGGATTAAGGCGAAGATTTTCCTCCTCATCGGCACCTCCTTCTTGCAATGGCAAATAAAATCGGTCGAAACGCAATTTTTGTTGAGTGATTTGTGCTTTGTTATACAAACCCCAAAGTGCTGCATTATGCTTGTGGTACACATCTATCCACTGCTGCTCATCGAGAAAAAAACGTCCAAGGTCATATTTGACATACACCTTTTTCAAAGATATCAACGACGATGCCGCAAAATCATATACCGTATCATCAAGATCAAACCACACCCACTCCACACCCTCCGGTGCGCAATTCTCGGAGCCGACGGCCTGTTTCTTATTTAAATTTCCCTCACTCATTACGTTTATGTTTTCAAACGAGATTTTC
>JAFXHY010000018.1 GCA_017536215.1 Muribaculaceae bacterium
ATACAATGGCGCACGTTCACGCTCAGCAATTCGTTCTACATATGGAATATCTTTTGCGTTGATAACAAAGCCCATACGCTCTTGGCTTTCATTTCCAACGATTTCTTTTGCAGACAATGTTTTATCTCCTACCGGGAGAGCATCGAGCTCGATGTGACCACCGGTTGCCTCTACAAGTTCAGAAAGCGCATTCAGATGACCACCTGCTCCATGGTCGTGAATTGAGATGATGGGGTTTTTATCATCTTCTGCAAGCGCACGAATCACATTAGCAACACGTTTCTGCATCTCTGGGTTGGCACGTTGAACTGCATTCAGCTCTATAGCATTGGCATATTGTCCGGTTTCTACAGATGACACTGCTCCACCTCCCATACCGATGCGATAGTTATCACCACCCATTACTACTACTTTTTCTCCGGCTCCGGGTACACCCTTAATAGCATCTTTACGTGCTGCAAAGCCTACACCACCGGCAAGCATAATCACTTTGTCGTAGGCATAGAATCTACCGTCCTCTTCATGCTCAAAAGTAAGTAGTGAACCGCAAATAAGAGGTTGCCCGAATTTATTACCGAAATCGGAAGCTCCGTTTGACGCTTTGATTAGAATATCAGCAGGTGTTTGATAAAGCCACACACGAGGATTAAGCATTAACTCATAGCGATGTTCTGCGCTTAAACGTGGATATGATGTCATATATACTGCTGTTCCGGCGATTGGCAATGAAGCTTTTCCACCTCCGAGTCGGTCGCGAATTTCCCCACCGGTTCCGGTTGCAGCACCATTAAATGGTTCAACCGTTGTCGGGAAGTTGTGAGTCTCAGCTTTAAGTGATATTACGGTATCAATATCTTTAACACCGAAATAGTCGGGGCGATCAGGGTGCAATGGTGAGAATTGCTCCACTTTAGGACCCTTTACAAATGCCACATTGTCTTTATATGCCGACACTAAGGCATTTTTATTTTCTTGAGATGTTTTTTTGATTAGTTTGAAGAGCGACATCGGCTTCTCTTCCCCATCAATGATAAATGTACCATTGAATATCTTGTGGCGACAGTGCTCTGAATTTACCTGTGAAAAGCCGAACACTTCGCTATCGGTCAAATTACGACCTAATTTTTTCGACAAATCATCAAGATATTGCTCCTCATCAGGCGATAATGCCAAACCCTCCAATTTGTTATATTCTCGGATATCGGTAATATGCACTACCTCATCAGGTTTGCGATTAGTATCAAACACTCGTGAATTTATCCCTTCATAAATGCGATAGAGCATACGGTCGTAGTCGGCATCAGGTTCTGTTTTAACAAATTGCTCGATACGTGTAATGCCGCTGATACCCATGTTTTGGGTAATTTCAACTGCGTTTGTACTCCAAGGGGTTATCATCTCCTTCCTCGGGCCTATATACACCCCTTTTACTGAAGTTGACGACAAGGGTTTTGCACCCGAGAGCAGCCACGTAAGGCGCTCAATCTCTTGCTCATTGAAGCGATGATCGGTTTCAATACCATAGATTAAACCGGTCCCTTTTTTGAAAAATATTACCATGCGTTACAAACGTGATGATTGGGTTTCCGGTGCGAAGTTACAACTTTTTTCCCATTTCCACAACATAAGCAACTTATAGTTTTCTTGCTTTATTCCCTATATTTAGTGTTAAGTTTTGTAATATACTCATATATATTAGATATTTTCACTACCTTTGTCACATGAAAGTTGATATTTATAAATTATTTTTCACGATTATTCCGTTTTTATTTTTTTCAAGTTGTTCTAATGACGACCCAACCCCAACTCCGGAAAGCCCTCGCGCTGTTTTGGTATACATGGTTGCAAACAACTCCCTTGGAAATGCACAATTTGACTCCGACGATCTTGCCGAAATGGCCAAAGCCGCCCGTCAAGGTGACTTCGGTGATGCTCGCCTTATCGTCTATCATCATGCCTACAATGCCAATCCGGTGCTTAAAGAAATAACCGCCAATGGCGAAATCATACTCCGGAACTACGACATTTCCGAATCCTCCGTTTCATCTGCTCGCATGAACCGTGTTATCATCGATTTTTTTAACGAAGCACCCGCAACTAATCATGGAATAATCCTATGGAGTCACGGTACGGGCTGGATTGAAAATGGCATCGTCGAGAGTCCTCAAAATATCGCTTCATATGACAGTCCAATCTCAACACTATCTTTTGGCGACGATGGTGGCAAATATATGAATGTCACAACTCTTGCACGCACTCTATCCGACAAAAATTTTGACTACATATATTTCGATTGTTGCTACATGGCCGGCGTTGAAGTAGCATACGAACTACGCAATTGCGCCAAAACCATAGTCGGCTCAGTGACAGAACTTCCCGCCGCCGGCATGCCCTACGATAAAACCTTAAAATATTTACTCCTACCCGAAGCCGACCTCGTTTCTGCAGCTAAAACCACTTTTAGTTCCTACAATGCTATGACAGGAATGAGTCGCACTTGCACTATGTCGGTAATCGACACCAAATATCTTGAAGCACTCGCCGATGCCACACGCAACATCTACTTCGAAAACAACATCACTTCCGAGAATTTTCGACCGCAATATTTCATGACATCAGCATGCTACCTATTTGACTTCGGTCAGTATGTCAACGACCTCGCCGCTCAAATGCCCCATCTCGCCGACAATTTCAATAAGGCTCTTGATGATGTCATTATATACAAAGCATCTACGCCCAAATTATGGAATAAGTTGACCATAACCCACCACTCCGGATTATCTACTTACCTCCCGGAATTTGCCAAAACAAATCGCTACAATTACGACAATCTTCAATGGGCTAAAGATGTAGCGTCGACTCTTCAACAATAAAACCGCACACATCAATGTTTCAATCAACAGAAATAACCGACAAAGCCGCTCAAACCGTCAACGAGATTAGTGCCGGGCTTGAACAACTAAGGAACTCATCTATTAACGACTTATTCCGCGAACTACCTCAACGCCTTGTCAATTTTGCTATTGATATTGCCATCGCCATTCTCGTGTTCTATGTAGGGAAATTCATTATCAAACGAATTTACCGCATAGTCGCAACTATCTTAATGCGTCGCGAAGTTGAAAAATCACTCTCATCTTTCATCCTTAGTTTTGTCAAGATTGTATTATACTTCATCTTGATAATCACGGTAATAGGAATTTTGGGGATTGAAACGAGTTCTTTCCTCGCTCTATTTGCCTCGGCCGGTGTCGCCATAGGGATGGCATTGAGTGGCACATTGCAGAACTTCGCCGGTGGCGTCTTAATACTTTTATTAAAACCTTATAAAATAGGAGATTACATCGAAGCTCAAGGCTATGCCGGTACGGTACGCGAGATACAAATATTCCACACTATCATCACCACCTACGACAACAAATCCATCATCATTCCCAATGGCGGGCTCTCCACATCAAGCATTAACAATTGGTCAACCCAAGATTACCGTCGCGTTGAATGGGAAATTGCCATTTCCTACGGAGATTCCGTTGATGCCGCTCGCAAAGCTATTTTGGATATGTTTGCCACCGACCCTCGAATTCTGAAAAAAGTTGACGAAGAAAAAATAGTTCTTGAAGAATACAACAAAGCTTTGGCTGAGGAAGGAAATTCCCCTACGGTCGAGCCTCATAAACGTGGATTACTCTACCGCATCTTCCACCGAAAATCAAAAGTAAAAGAAGCGATTGAGCGTTGGCAGGAAAAACAAGATAATCACCTTAAAACTCTTAAACCATGCGTCACATCAGATGCTTCGGTTGTTGTCAATAAGTTGGCAGACTCAAGCCTGCTAATTGAAGCCAGAGCATGGGTAAAAAATACCGACTATTGGAGCGTTTACTATCATTATAATGAACGATTCTACAACGAATTACCCAACTACGGAATCAACTTCCCATTCCCTCAAATGGACTTACATATCAAACAATAAAATTCGGGGGGTACAATTTATGAGTGGAATATTTTTAAATATTTAACAATATTTTTTCCTAAACTCGCCCCACATAACAAAGAAAATAGGAATATTTTATGTAAATTTGCAAAATAGTGGAATAGTAGTGCCTATGCTTCCATCGGTATCTCTCCTACACACACCGAGAACCTATGGCACAATAGCTAAGACTCCCCTTTAAAATATTATCTTTCAATCACTTATTAGGAGTTTCGCTTTATAAATATCCACTTGAATCTCTCCCTCCCGCGACCCCCTTCTACAAAATGCCGGCCACGGGAATATGCGTGTACTTATTTCTAATAAACGTCCACGCCCTACCATGATAATAAAAAAACAACATAAATGATAAGTAAATGGAATTACTTACCCTTGACACCCGAAGAAGAATTAATGGAGACTGCGTTGGCAAAGCGTTATGCCGACACACCTGCCATATGTGAGCTCCTGGTACAGAGAGGCGTCACTTCGGTATCCGAGGCTGAGCAATTTTTCAGCCCCTCGTTACGCGACTTGCACGACCCGTTCTTAATGCCGCAAATGGATCTCGCTGTGGCTCGTCTTAACCGTGCCATGGGAAGCAAACAACGCATTATGGTATTCGGAGACTATGATGTCGACGGCACGACTGCCGTTTCGCTCGTCTACAAGTATCTCCGCAACTACTATTCTAACATCGACTACTATATCCCGACTCGCTACGACGAAGGATATGGAATTTCTCGACGTGTTATTGACGAATTTCATCAGCAAGGAGTTAAATTAGTTATTATCCTTGATTGTGGAATTAAAGCTAATGACGAAATTAAATATGCCGCTACTTTAGGTATTGATTTCATCATTTGCGACCATCATGTACCCGACGACGAATTGCCCCCGGCTGTTGCTATTCTTAACCCCAAGCTTGAAGGCTCAACATATCCCTACCCCCACCTATCAGGCTGTGGCGTTGGATATAAATTCATGCAAGGGTTCTCAATGTCCAACGGAATTAGCCTAATCGACCTCGAAGGCATGCTTGACCTCGTTGCCGTAAGCATTGCCGCCGACATCGTGCCTATGACCGGAGAAAATCGAATCCTGACATTCCATGGATTGCGACGTATCAACTCCAACCCGAACATGGGGCGAAGAGCTATTCTGAGAATTAGTGGACTGACCGGACGCGATATCACTATTTCCGACGTCATCTTCAAAATCGGACCACGAATCAACGCTTCCGGACGTATGCAAAGCGGCCGTGAAGCCGTCGACCTCCTCGTTGCTCGCGATGCTAACGAAGCTTTGGAAAAAGCTAAAGCTATCGACCAATACAACAAAGACCGAAAAGAACTCGACAAACGTATCACGGAAGAAGCAAACACCATTCTTAGCTCTCGAGATGAAATCCATTCCGACAAAAAGTCAATTGTCATATACAACAAAGAATGGCACCGAGGCATTATTGGAATTGTGGCTTCGCGCTTGACTGAAATTTACTACAAACCGGCAGTTGTTCTAACCCACTCCAATGGTCTTGCCACCGGTTCTTCTCGTTCGGTGCAAGGGTTCGACATATACAAAGCTGTCGATGCCACTCGCGACCTTCTCGAAAATTTCGGTGGGCACACATATGCCGTAGGCTTGTCGATGAAAGAGGAAAACATCCCCGAATTCACCCGCCGTTTTGAAGAATACGTTGCCAACAACATCACGGAGAAGCAGTTGACTCCGCAACTCGACATCGACACATATATCTCATTTGCCGATATAACACCTCGGTTGTTGCAACTTCTCAAACGATTCAACCCATTTGGTCCGGGCAATCAGAAACCCGTTTTCTGCACACGCAACGTCTCTGATTTCGGCACAAGCAAACTCGTAGGGAAGCATTTGGAGCATATAAAGCTCGAACTTGTCGACGAAACATCGGGCAAAGTGTTCAACGGAATTGCGTTCAACCTCGCCGAACATTTCGAACATATTCATGCCGGAAAGCCTTTCGACATTTGCTACACTATCGAGGAAAACAAACATCGCAACGCTTCCGACAGCATTCAGCTTCAAGTTAAAGGTATTCGTCATTAATGGCTTCTGCGCGAATCAAAAAAAAAGACTCTCCCGAATCTAATCCGGAGAATCTCCCAAATCCCGAAGATACTCTCCATGAATATTGGGGGTACGATTCGTTTCGACCTCTTCAACGCGATATCATTGACTCAATTTTATCCGGACACGACACTATCGGGCTACTACCTACCGGTGGCGGCAAATCTATCACGTTCCAAGTCCCGGCTTTAATGCTGAACGGACTGACTATCGTTGTCACGCCTCTCATCTCTCTGATGAAGGACCAAGTAGACAACCTATTTGCCATCGGCATTCGTGCTGTTTATCTTCACTCCGGACTGACCTTGCGAGAATCCAATCTCGCCCTCGATCGTTGCCGTCTCGGCAAAGCCAAACTCCTATATATATCACCCGAAAAGCTTCAATCGCCATCCTTTGCCGACACCCTTCGTCTTTTCAACACAAGCCTTATCGTTGTCGACGAAGCCCACTGCATATCGCAATGGGGCTACGATTTCCGTCCATCCTACTTGCGTATTGCTTCTCTTCGCAAAATGTTCCCTTCCGTGCCGATTCTCGCACTCACAGCATCTGCCACTCCTGAGGTTATCGACGATATCGCTACGAAATTGGAAATGAAATCGCCAACTGTTTTTCGTCGCAGTTTCACTCGCGACAACATTTCATACATTGTGCGTGAAGCCGACTATAAAGAAGGAAAAATAATCGACATATTAAATAAAACTCCCGGCTCGGCGATAGTCTACGTACGATCACGACGACGAACTCGCGAACTCGCCGACACACTAATAAAAGCCGGCATTTCAGCCTCTTTCTATCATGCCGGGCTTCTCCCTGAGGACAAGCAAGAACGACAAAACGCATGGAAATCAGGCGACACGCGTGTTATTGTTGCCACCAACGCTTTTGGTATGGGAATTGACAAACCCGATGTCCGCATCGTAATTCACTACGACATTCCTCCTTCGCTCGAAGAATATTACCAAGAAGCCGGTCGTGCCGGACGCGACGGGAAACCCTCTTTTGCCGTACTTTTAACATGCCGACACGACAAAGCCACCTTATCGCGACGACTCGCTGAAGCTTTCCCCGAAAAAGACACAATTCGACGCATCTACGAATTAACTTGCAATTTTCTAAACGTTGCAGTTGGAGAAGGATACAACAGAATATTTGAGTTTAACCTACCTCTCTTCTGCACGCGGTTCAAATTCCACCCGCGTGTTGTCGACCCTGCATTGCGTATTCTCTCGCAAGCTCAATATTTTGAATATTTCGACGAAGTAACCACTCGTTCACGTGTAATGATGCTTCTACAACGCAACGAACTCTACGACCTCGAACTTTCTGCCGATGCCGACCATGTTTTGCAAGCTCTATTGCGCACTTCTACCGGCATTTTTGCCGACTACGAAATAATCAATGAAGCTGTAATCGCTCGACGTCTCGGTGTTTCGCAACAATCTGTCTACGAAAATCTCCTCCTCCTTTCACGCAAGCATATTCTGCACTATGTTCCTCGCAAATCCTCGCCATATATTTTGCTGACCACATCGCGCGAAGAGCCTCAACATCTAATCTTCCCTCGCGCTATCTACGAAGACCGACGTCGCATTATGGAACTTCGGCTCAACGCCGTTCGACAATTCGCTTTCTCTAACGATTCTTGCCGCGTCGCTTCCATGTTGCGCTATTTTGGGGAAACCGACGCTAAGCCATGTGGCAAATGCGATGTATGTCGCGAAAAAGCTAAGCAAAATCGCTCTGCCAACAACAACGATATACTGCGACAACAAATCCTTTATCTCGCCTCCCACCATGGAGCTACGGACTTAAACCAACTTATTGCCGTCACTAACATGAATGCCGAAACTGTTATTACTATCGTACGACAACTCATCGACGAGGGTCTGCTGACTTCCGACGGGCAATTCTTATCCGCAAAAAGATAACTTACATTTTCCTTTCCCGATGTTTTAAATATTCAGCACAAATTGCTGAAAGTTCCCCTTCGATTTTCTATAAATTCACCGAATTTTTCGTAATTTTGCAATCCAACAGAATCCTTTAAGTGTTCTGTATCTATACATCGATTTACAAACAATAAACATTGAAATAATTATGGCAAAGAAAGCTATGCTAATGATTCTCGACGGATGGGGAATCGGCAACCACTCAAAAAGCGACGCTATCTACTCTACTCCAACTCCCTATTGGGACTCGTTGATTAACAATTACCCCAATTCGCAGTTGCAAGCCAGCGGTGAAAACGTTGGTCTGCCCGACGGTCAGATGGGCAATTCTGAAGTGGGACACCTCAACATCGGTGCCGGACGTATACTTTACCAAGATTTGGTTAAAATCAATAAAGCAATCAAAGAAGGTTCTATCCTCGACAATCCTCAAATCAAAAACGCTTTCTCCTACGCTAAAGAAAACGGCAAAGCTCTCCACTTTATGGGGCTTACATCCGACGGTGGTGTTCACTCTTCTCTCGACCATCTTTTTGCACTTTGCGACATCGCAAAGCAATATGGCCTTGAAAAAGTGTATATCCACTGCTTCATGGATGGACGTGACACCGACCCTCGCTCAGGTAAAGGATTTATCGAACAGCTTCAAGCCCACCTCGACAAATCAACCGGGGCTATCGCTTCTATTATCGGTCGTTACTACGCTATGGACCGCGACAAACGTTGGGACCGTGTTAAAGTTGCATACGACCTTTTAATCCACGGTGAAGGCTCTCAAGCCACCGACATGGTAAAAGCAATGCAGGACTCTTATGATGCCGACGTTACCGACGAATTTATCAAACCCATCAACAACGCTAACGTTGACGGCACTATCAAAGAAGGCGACGCTGTCATCTTCTTCAACTATCGCAACGACCGAGCAAAAGAATTGACTATCGTTCTCACTCAGCAAGATATGCCCGAGGAAGGTATGCACACCATCCCCGGATTACAATACTTCTGTATGACACCCTACGATGCTTCGTTCACCGGTGTAAACATCCTTTTCGACAAAGACAATGTCAATAATACACTTGGCGAATACCTCTCTGCTCTCGGCAAAAAGCAACTCCACATCGCCGAAACCGAAAAATATGCTCACGTAACTTTCTTCTTCAATGGCGGACGCGAAACCCCCTACGAAGGCGAAGAGCGCATCCTCGTTGCTTCTCCAAAAGTTGCCACCTACGATCTTCAACCCGAAATGAGCGCATTTGAAGTCAAGGACAAACTCGTTGAAGCTATTCGCTCCGACAAATTCGACTTCATCGTTGTTAACTTCGCAAACGGCGACATGGTAGGACACACCGGTATCTACGAAGCTATCCAAACTGCCGTCAAAGCGGTTGACCAATGCGTTAACGAAACTGTTGAAGCCGCTAAAGAAACCGGCTACGAGGTTATCATCATTGCCGACCATGGTAATGCCGACAACGCTATTAACGCCGACGGCACTCCAAACACCGCTCACTCACTCAACCCCGTGCCATGCGTTTACGTCACTGAAAACAAAAACGCTAAAATCGCCGACGGTATTCTCGCCGACGTCGCTCCGACTATCCTCCATATCATGGGCATAGCTCAACCCGCTGAGATGACCGGACACGACCTTATCACCGACTAATTCTACCCCTCGCTCTATATTGCGAGAATCTTATAAAGAAAACCCCTCATTGGCAACATCACCAATGAGGGGTTTTATATTTTATACACTCCCAATTTCTCACCCTACCCCTCTACCGCCCTCATATCGTTCCACCTCACTCACCCAATTATGAATTATGAATTGTGAATTATGAATTGAGTTCCACCGCGTCAGCCCAATGGAGTGAGGGGCTTCCGCCCCTCACATCGTGCGAAGCACGGGAAAGCAAAGCGATGGAACCTTCAGATCAACGAGGCTTGACCAAGTTAATAACCGCGTGGTTGAGAGCTTTAGCCCGAAACCTCCGGACAGGTGCCACAACTACAAAATCCGTCTGCTAAGACGAGAACCCCACCGCGCCAGCCTATGAAGCGATACCACGAACTTCCTTCAGGTATGGGCACAAAAAAAAAGAGACCATGCCTTGCATGCCCTCTTTATGCTGTTTTAATCGCTATACGCGGTCTAATTATTCAGCAACTACAGCTGAGTCAACAGGAGCAACTACTGAATCAGCGGGAACTGAATCTTGGCAAGCAGCTGCGCAAGAATCGTTGGTGCATGCAGTTGAATCAGCAGTAGCGTCAGCAGCAGCGTCAGCGTTCTTTTTGCAAGATACCATTGCTACAGAAGCAAGTACAGCGAGTGACAAAAATACTTTTTTCATTTTTTCTTAAGAATTAAATAATAAAACAATAATTTGTGCTTCAAAAACTTTGCAAAATTAAGCATTTTTTTTCATTCGCAAAAATCTTTTCAGCATTTTTTTACATTTTAACGTTTTTTTCTACATTTTTCCTACTTTGCTAACCACGATATTATTGGCCATTTCCACAGCTTTCGTAATATGGTCACAAACATGGTCGTCGGGCAACAAGCGACTGAAGCCGGCATGTTCGAGCGTTGACCTCACATTTTCATGCACTCCCGACAACACCACTTCTATTCCTTCGGCTTTCGACGATTCTATCAACATCTCAAGGTTGTGCAACCCGGTGGCATCTATAAACGATACTTTTCGCATGCGAATTATTCTCACCAAAGGCTTCTCCGACAGATTTGTACGCATCAATTCATCAAACTTCGTTGCTATGCCGAAGAAGAACGGACCATCGATTTCATATATCGACACACCCTTTGCTACATCCAACACTTCATGATTATCTGAATCGGTACCTTCTGCCACATCAAGCTGCTCGGAGTAGACTTTGATTTCCGAATTTTGCATCACTCGACGCAAGAACAACACTACGGCAAGCAACAATCCTATTTCAATTGCTATCGTCAAGTCGAAGATGACAGTCAAAATAAAGGTAACCAACAACACCGACACATCACTCTTCGGCGCGCGCATGATATGAGCTATCGTGCGCCACCCACTCATGTTATATGCCACCATTATCAACACCGCTGCCAAGCACGACATCGGTATCAAATTTATCAACGGCATCAAAAACAAGAAAATTAGCAATAGTACAGCGGCATGGATTATTCCGGCCACAGGCGTACGACCACCATTGGTTATATTGGTCATTGTTCGAGCTATCGCTCCGGTTACCGGGATTCCGCCAAACATCGGCACTACGATATTTGCGACCCCTTGACCTATCAACTCGGTATTTGAATTAGTGCGCGAGCCGGTCACACCATCGGCTACGGTTGCCGACAACAACGACTCTATCGCCCCCAACACCGCTATCGTAAATGCCGACGGCAACAGCATATTTATTGTTGTCATATCAAGTGTAAATCCATGAGGCTCCGGTATATCGGTCGACATATTCCCAAATCGACTTCCGATTGTGGCTACATCGGCAAATGCGTCTGTCAGCAAATTCAATATCCACAATCCCAACGTCGAAATAATGATAGCTATCAATGCTCCGGGCAATTTCTTTGAAATCTTCGGAGTTACTATCATTATCAACAACGACACCACTCCTATTGCAAGCGTGGGCAGGTCGATACTTCCTAAATTACTGAAATAAGCGCCCCACTTAGGCAAGAATTCACTCGGTAAGCCGGTCAGACCCATACCGAAAAAGTCGTTCATCTGAGTCGAAAATATCGTCAACGCTATACCCGCCGTAAAGCCGACAACTATAGGATACGGAATAAATTTAATGACTGTCCCTAATTTAAACAATCCCATTAGCACTAATATCAACCCCGCCATAAAGGTCGCTATCGCCAACCCCTCAAGGCCATAGGTCGCTATGATATTATAGACTATTACGATAAATGCTCCTGTCGGGCCTCCGATTTGCACTGAGCAACCGCCCAATGCCGACACCAAAAATCCTCCGATTATCGCTGTTATCAAACCGATTGTCGGACTTACTCCCGATGCGATACCAAACGCTATCGCCAATGGTAATGCCACAATTCCAACCACTATCCCGGCGATAAAATCGGCACGGAATCGCGATAAATTGTAATTGCGAAGACTTGTCAATACTTTCGGTCGGAAATCAATTGCACCTGTTAGTTTCATAAATTAATTACCTATTGTTTTCTTTTACCTATATATAATATGCTTTTATCCTCGCTCACGCGGGGATATTAATTTCCAACCGCAAAGTTACAAATTTTCACACAATTTTCACCATTTTTCACAACAATTTTCCTACCCATGGAGTGAGGGTCTCCCCGCCCTCACATCGTGCCACCACATCGTGCCACCACACTCACCCAATTATGAATTATGAATTGTGAATTATGAATTGAGTTCCACTGCGTCAGC
>JAFXHY010000019.1 GCA_017536215.1 Muribaculaceae bacterium
CATGATTTCGGGATGATAAAAGAGGAGGGAGGTCCGGTGAGTTGCATATTCACATTTATCAATGAAGGTGAAGCACCGTTGGTTATAATATCAGCCTCGGCGCAATGTGGTTGCACACGTCCATCATTTCCGCAGAGTCCGATAAATCCGGGAAAGAAAGGGGAAATAAAAGTCACTTTCCATCCACAAGGACGACCGGGTGAATTTATCAAAGAGGTGAAAGTGAAAACCAATGATAAAAAACATCGCACGACCAAGCTCAAGATAATGGGAGTGGTGATACCGCATCAAGAAGAGTAACGCTAAAAATAAGCAGGCATGAATATAAAAGTAGCACTTGTCGGCATATTATTGGCAACAACGACAGCAGTAGCAAATGCCGCTCCGGGAATACAGTGGATAAATCCCGACTATGATTTCGGTGCGATAGCTGAGGCTGATGGCGTTGCGAGCGGTCAATTCGTCTTTGTGAATAGCGGAGATAGTCCGGTAAGTATAGTCAGTGTGCGTACGTCATGCGGGTGTACGACAGTTGATTTGCCGTTAGATGAAATCAATCCGGGCGATACTGCAGTCATAGCAGTGCAGTATGACCCCACGGGACGTCCGGGCAAGTTTGAGAAGAAAATAACGGTCAATTTTTCCGACGACCAACCACGTGCGTCGTTGCGAGTGCATGGAGTTGTCATAGGAACTGCAAAAACGTTGCAAAATCGATATCCTATAGATGCCGGAGTGATAAGGTTACATTCTACGATAATACCCTTCGGAGATGTCAAAAAGAGTGCAGCAAAAAGTGATTTTATAGAGATCTATAATGCCTCGCGCGATACTATTTCTCCAAAATGGACTAATATTCCGGAGTATATTAATGTTGCTCCAATGGAAAGTAGTATACCCCCCGGTCATCAGGCGGTCTATAATGTGATGTTTTCCGGCTACCGATGCAAGCAATACGGTATGGTGCTTGACTCGCTAAATGTAGCCGCAACATCGGAGTCAGTGCCGGTGAAAATCGACATTATAGGTACTATAAATGAAGATTTTTCAAAATGGACAGCCGAGGATATTGCCAAAGCGCCCGTTATATCGGTAGAGTCGGAGCGTATAGATTTCGGTACGTTTGACCCCACGAAAACCATAGAGAAAACGTTTGAAATAAAGAATATAGGGGAAAACCCGTTGATTTTGCGCCGCGTTCACACTGTAGATAAAGGAGTAGCTGTGTCGGTAGACAAAGAAAAAATCAAAAAAGGGAAAACCGCAAAGATGACGATAACAGTCAATCCGGAATCCCTCGAATCGGGTGTACTCAATAGTAGGATAACCATTATATCCAACGACCCGGAAAACTCAAATATCATAATTCGAGCCGTAGGGTTGCCAAGCGACTTTTAAATAAGAATTAGAAAAACAACAAACAAAAATATATCACTATGGATCATCCGGAAAATGACGAAAAATATATTGGTTTAACCGTTAATTCGGGAGTGGCACAGCCTCCATCGGTCAATCCTTATCTGAAGCGCCATCGTCGCAAACCCTTACCAACGGTGGGAGAAATGGTAGAAGGAATAGTAAAGGGGGATATTACCATGTTGTCGCGAGCGGTTACTCTGGTAGAAAGTATACAGCCGGAACATTATGCGCTTGCACAAGAGGTGATAGAAAAGTGCATGCCACATTCGGGCGATTCCCGACGAATCGGCATAACGGGAGTGCCGGGAGCGGGGAAAAGTACGTCAATCGACATTTTCGGGCGCCATGTGTTGCGCGATGGCGGAAAGTTGGCAGTATTGGCAATAGACCCGTCGAGCGAGCGTACGCGCGGTTCGATTTTGGGGGATAAGACCCGCATGGAGAAACTATCACAGCACCCCGGAGCCTTTATTCGCCCTTCCCCATCGGCAGGATCGCTTGGAGGAGTTGCGCGTAAAACGCGTGAAACAATAGTTCTCTGTGAGGCAGCCGGTTATAATAATATCTTCGTTGAAACGGTAGGTGTAGGGCAAAGTGAGACAGCAGTTCATTCGATGGTAGATTTCTTTTTGCTAATACAACTTGCCGGGACCGGCGATGAGTTGCAAGGTATCAAGCGAGGTATCATGGAGATGGCAGATGGAATAGTAATCAATAAGGCAGATGGCGACAACATTGGTCCGGCGCAACTTGCACAAGCACAATTTAAATCGGCATTGCATCTATTTCCACCGGCCGAATCGGGTTGGAGCCCTGAGGTGCTTACTTATTCCGGGTATTATGAATTGGGTATCGCTGAAGTGTGGGATATGATAGATAGATATTTCGCATTAGTCAAGGAGAATGGATATTATGAACGCAAGCGAATGCAGCAAGCGAGATATTGGATGTATGAAACAATCGACAGTAGATTGCGCTCTCATTTCTACGATAATCCGGAAATTGCAGCTATGCTTGAGGATCGCGAGCGCCTCGTATTGTCCAATCGCCAAAGTTCGTTTACGGCAGCACGCGACATTCTCGACTACTACTTCTCCAAGAAATAGGGGAGAAATTGAAAAAAATTTATTATTTTTGCCGTTGAACAGTACAATTTGAAAGTAAAAAGGAGAAAAATATGCGAAATTTCACCAATGTTGCCGATATCGGTGACCTCAAAAAAGCAATAGAAGAAGCAAAAGCAGTAAAGGCCGATCGTTATGCTTTCCAACATTTGGGCCGTAATAAGACGCTTTTAATGATATTTTTCAATTCCTCATTGCGAACACGCCTTTCAACACAGAAAGCAGCCATGAACTTGGGAATGAACACAATTGTGCTTGATGTGAACCAAGGAGCATGGAAGCTTGAAACTGAACGCGGAGTGATAATGGACGGAGACAAGCCGGAACACTTGTTGGAGGCAATCCCGGTGATGGGGTGTTACTGCGATGTGATAGGAGTACGTTCGTTTGCACGATTTGAGTCGAAAGCCGATGATTACAACGAGGTGATTCTCAATCAGTTTATAAAATATTCCGGTCGTCCGGTATTTTCAATGGAAGCGGCGACTCGTCATCCGTTGCAGTCGTTTGCCGATTTGATAACAATAGAGGAGTATAAGACCAAGGAGCGCCCCAAAGTGGTGTTGACATGGGCACCTCACCCCAAGGCATTGCCTCAAGCTGTGCCCAATTCATTTGCAGAATGGATGCGAGCAGCCGATGTTGAGTTTGTGATAGCCAATCCTGAAGGGTATGATTTGGCCCCGGAATTTGTAGGAGATACAAAGGTGTATCATAATCAAGATGAAGCATTGCGCGGAGCGGATTTTGTATATGCTAAAAACTGGAGCGCATATGACGATCCGAATTATGGCAAAGTGTTGTCGACCGACCGTTCGTGGACGGTGACAAGCGAAAAGATGGCGCTAACCGACAATGCTTATTTTATGCACTGTTTGCCCGTGCGTCGAAACATGATTGTAAGCGACGATGTTATAGAGTCACCTCGCTCAATCGTAATCCCGGAAGCTGCAAATCGTGAAATATCGGCAGAGGTAGTTCTCAAACGTATTCTCGAATCGTTATGAAAATAGCAATAATAGGGGCCGGAAATATGGGAGGGGCGATAGCACGCGCCCTCGCAGCGGTGGAGGGTGGATATGATATAACAGTAGCCAACCCCACACAATCCAAGCTCGATGCAATCCAAGCATCGTATCCCTCAGTACGCACCACAACCGACAATGTTGAAGCAGTGATAGATGCAGACGTTGTTATTCTTGCAGTAAAGCCATGGTTGTTGAGTGAGGTGATAAATCAAATAAAACCGCGATTAGTCTATCGTCGCAATGTGATAATATCGCTTGTAGGGGGAGTTTCCCTTGATACAATAGACGAGATGTTGTTGCGAGGTGACGAACTTCCGGCAGTAGGTCGTGTAATTCCCAACACGGCATTATCGTTGGGTAAATCAATGACCTTTATCACAAGTCGTCGAGCCGACAAAGAAGTATTGTCGACAATCGAGGCACTATTTCGACATATGGGAGAGGTAGCAGTGGTAGAGGAGCGAATGATTGACGCCGCAACAGCCTTGTGTTCGTGCGGAATAGCCTATGTGTATAAATTCATACAGGCTAATGTGCAGGCCGGAGTTGAGTTGGGATTTAAGCCGGCTGATGCATTGCGCTATGTATGTGCCACAGTGGAAGGTGCTGCAGCGATGTTAAAACAACCGGGAGCAACTCCACAACAGGAAATTGACAAAGTGACTACCCCCGGAGGCATGACAATAAAAGGAATCAACGCATTGGAACATTCAGGTTTTTCATCGTCAGTAATCAATGCCGTTCTAACTCCTGTTAAGAAATGAAATCCTATCGAAGAATAACCGTAAAAATAGGAAGTAATGTATTGACACGTGCCGATGGCACGCTCGATATAACAAGATTGTCGGCGCTCGTAGATCAAATATGCACCCTTCGAAACGAAGGAATAGAGGTGATATTGATATCGTCCGGAGCCGTGGCATGCGGTCGATCGGAATTGCGTAATATGCCACTTTCGCAACTTGATAATGTAGATGCGCGCCAACTTTTCTCGGCCGTGGGACAGGTGAAATTAATCAACCGCTACTACGACCTATTTCGTGATTACGGAATACAAGTAGGGCAGGTCTTAACGATGAAAGAGAGTTTTGCCACTCGTCGCCATTATCTCAATCAGCGAAACTGTATGATGGTGATGTTGCGCAACGGCATAATTCCTATTGTAAATGAAAATGACACGGTATCGGTCACAGAGTTGATGTTTACCGACAACGATGAATTGTCGGGGCTTGTTGCTGCAATGCTCGATTGCGATGCATTAATCATACTAAGCAATATAGATGGTATTTACAATGGAGACCCCAAAGAGCCGGGAGCAGAGGTGATACGTCGAGTGGATTCCGAGGTAGACCTTACTAACTATATACGAACAGAGCGTTCGGGCTTCGGACGAGGAGGAATGGTTACCAAATATCGTATAGCGCGTAAGGTGGCCGATGAGGGAATTGCCGTTATAATTGCCAATGGTAAAAAAGATAACATCTTGACCGACATTGTGTTGGGTGAAGAGGAAACTGTGTGTACGGAATTTGCCCCGGCATCAGTTCCGGCATCGAGCCTCAAACGTTGGATAGCACATAGCGAGGGATTTGCAAAGGGAGCAATAAAGCTCGATAAGCGCGCAGTGGAGGCTATCAACTCCGATCATGCAATTTCTATATTACCAATTGGAGTAACTGCGGTTGTAGGTGAATTTGAAAAAGATGATTTGATAAAAGTGCTTGATAGTGAGGATAATATAGTGGCAATCGGACGTTCGTCGTATAGTGCCGATGAAGCGAGAGCGGCGGCGGGTAAACGCAATTTGCGCCCTATAATCCATTATGACTATCTTTATGTAGAATAAAAAATCAGAAAATGATTGATCAACAATTTTATGACGCACGACGAGCATCGCGCCAGTTGTTGCGTCTTTCCGACGAAAAAATAAATAAGATATTACAAGCAACAGCCGAT
Source organism: Muribaculaceae bacterium (assembly GCA_017536215.1). Classification (GTDB taxonomy): domain Bacteria; phylum Bacteroidota; class Bacteroidia; order Bacteroidales; family Muribaculaceae; genus JAGBWK01. The sequence continues at coordinate 5,528 of JAFXHY010000019.1, forward strand.
GCACTTGTTGCAGCTACTGATGATATACTTGCAGCCAATGCCGAAGACTTGGCTCGCATGGACCCGGAAAATCCGAAGTACGACCGATTGAAACTTACCCCCGACCGCGTCAAAGCGATAGCCGGAGATATGCGCAATGTGGCCACTTTGCCGTCGCCACGAGTGGAAATTGACCGACGAGAGCGTCCAAACGGACTTGTTATCTCGCGCGTTGCAGTGCCTTTCGGTGTTATAGGGGTGATATATGAAGCTCGCCCCAATGTCACCGCCGATGTGTTTTCGCTTTGCTTTAAGAGTGGAAATGTGTGTGTGCTGAAAGGGGGAAGTGATGCAGATGATTCGTCAAAGGCGATAGTGAAGGTGATACATTCCGTGTTGAGAGATAATAATATCGAACCGGCGGTAGTGACATTGTTGCCTGCTACACGTGAAGCCACCGACCGCTTGCTCACAGCTCGAGGGCTTGTGGATTTGATAATACCGCGCGGAAGCAGTCAATTAATCAATAGTGTCAGAGAGAAATCGTGCGTGCCGGTGATAGAAACAGGTGCCGGAGTGTGCCATTGCTATGTGGATTCGTCGGCCGATGTAGAGATGGCGCGTAACATAATTAACAATGCCAAGACGCGCCGAGTGAGTGTATGCAATGCGCTTGATTGCGCGATAATCCATAGCTCATTGATAGAATCGTTGCCCGAAATCATCGCACCGTTGTCGGCTTCACAAGTAGTAGTGCATGCCGATGAACGCAGTTATAGGGTGCTTCAAGGGAAATATCCGGCAGAATTGTTGACGCAAGCAGTAGCGGAAGATTTTGGCACAGAATATCTATCGTATGCCATGGCAATCAAGACAGTAGATAGCGTCGATGAGGCATTGCAACATATCTCATTCTATGGCTCGGGACATAGTGAGTCGGTAGTTGCATCAGATGAAGAAGTGAAGCAGCGTTTTTCAACGGAAGTAGATGCAGCATGCGTCTATACAAATGCACCGACATCGTGGACCGATGGCGCACAATTCGGACTCGGAGCCGAGATTGGAATTTCCACGCAGAAGATGCATGCACGCGGTCCGATGGCGTTGGCCGAATTGATGACCTATAAGTGGTTGATATCCGGAAACGGGCAGATAAGAAATTAAAAAAATATGAGGCTGTGTCAAAATGAAAATTTTGGCACAGTTTTATTTTTGTGGGGAGTAGAATTATATGGGTTAATTATTGATATAGAATGTTTTCTTGTAGTGGATTGGTTTATTTCGTGAAAATTATTAAAAAAGGGGGGGAGAATGTATTATGAAATAAATATTATTACCTTGTTGGAGGTTTTAACGGTTGGGCAAATGGTTCGGCAACCTACAAGGTGTACGCGTTGACTCACCGGTCAATGGTCTTTACATCGTGGTACGTGGTAGCAAAGTTGCAAAAGAACTTGTAAAGTAATCCGAATAACAATAAACTACAAAAAGCGTCGAGGTTGTAATGCCGCGACGCTTTTTTTTGATGTATGTTATTGAAAAAGAGCATATATTTGGTAGAATTTAAAAAAAAATGGCAAAAAAAAGTACAACGGCAAAAAAAAAATTGTATATTTGCGGTTGCATTTCCTTTCATTTAAAATTCAAGGAGTAAAAGTGCGATAAATTTCGCTTTTTGTATTTATTTTTCAGTATACCATAAAAACAAACATTCCCGAAAAAGAATATAAAAAACGGCAGATTTCAAGCAGGACTAAGCTTGAGAATAGATTTGTGAATATATATTTTTATAATTTAATTTAATAACTTAACTCTTATTTCTATGAAGAAATTTTACTTTTTCTTAGTAGCGCTCATGCTTGGCGTAATGTCGGCAAGTGCAGCAAATTATTACCTTGTAGGAGGTTTTAATGGTTGGGCAAATGGTTCGGCAAGCTACAAGTTTACAGATGCCGGTGATGGTACTTATGTACTCAACATGAATGGTCAATTGACTTCAGACTTCAAAGTTACAAATGGAACATGGGATGATTCAGGTACATATGGTAGCAATGGCGCAGCTTTGGAACTTGGTGAAACTTACTCTCTCAAACAACCCGGCTCAAACATTCAACTTGAATGTGGAGTAGTTGATAATCCCAAACTTGTCTTTAATCCTACCGCTAAGACTTTGGTTATCACCGGAGAAGAAGCTGAAGTAGAAATTTCATATGACATTTGGGGTAACCTCCCCGCAGCTTCAAGCTCTTGGGCATCAACTTCAATGGAAAATGTTGAAGGTGACAAGTGGGTTGCAGAAGATGTAGAAGTAACAGCTACAAGTAACTTTGGTATTCGTGAGTTGACTAACGGAAACCAATCTAACTGGATTTCAGCTGATGGTGCGTCAGCAATCACAGGTCCCGGTGTCTTCAATTGTAAAATCGAAGGTACAAACTTCTCAATTGCTCCCGGTACTTACACAATCACATTTGATGCAGCAGCTTACACATTGACAGTAGCAGGCGAAGGTAGCGATGTTCCCACTCCTTCTGTTACTTACTATATGATTGGTGACTTCAATACATGGACATTGGCAGACCCCGCAGCCAAATTCGCTCAATCAACTGAAAACAGCGCAGAATATGTCCTCGACTATGTTGGTACATTGGAAAGCGGTACAGGTTTCAAAATCAATGATGGAACATGGACTAACGATAGCTGCAACTTTGGCGCAAAAGAAGATAGCTCTCAAGCACCTATTGAGTTAGGAACTCCCTTTGTATATACAATAGCAGGTGGAAGCCAAAATATCATTATGGCAACAACTGTTGTTAACCCCCACGTAGTACTTAATCCCACAGCTAAAACTATCACAATCACTACCAGCACAGCTGTAGAAGGTGTTGAAATGGAAGAAAATGTAGCTCCCGTTTACTACAACCTCCAAGGTGTACGCGTTGACGCTCCCGCCAACGGTCTTTACATCGTAGTTCGTGGTAACAAAGTAGCAAAAGAACTCGTAAAATAATCTGAATAACAGATAAGTAGCAAAAAGCGTCGAGGTTGCAACCTCGACGCTTTTTTTGTTGCCGAGAAGGGGCTCTCTCCATGGAGCTCGACTTCGCGGAAGGTTGTGAGGGTCGGTAGCCCCTCACTCCATAGGGGTGGCGCGGTCAAGTCTCGACGAGCTAAATGTTATAGTCGCTACGCTTTCACGTCAGAAGCTCGGTTTCGTAAGGCAATACGCCATAAAAAAGGGGTAAAAATAGTCGAAAATCACAAAAAATGGTGTAGTTTGCACGCAATTCGCGGGAAATAATTAACTTTGCAAGGATATGGAAAGAGTAAAACCCAAAAAAGCTTTAGGTCAGCACTTCCTCACAGATGAAAGTGTGGCATCACGAATAGCTTCAACTATTGATTGTTCACCCGAACTTCCGGTAGTGGAAGTAGGCCCCGGCATGGGTATGCTCACCAAATATTTGATACAGGCAAAAAGAGATGTAACAGTAGTAGAACTTGATGCGGAGAGTGTGGAATATCTTAGCAACAATTACCCGGAGCTCGACGGGCATATTGTGAGTGGTGATTTCCTCCGATTGGATTTATCTCAGTTTGCCGATGCCAATGGACATCTTTGTGTAATAGGTAATTATCCCTATAATATATCATCGCAGATATTCTTTCATGTGCTTGATTATGAAGATGCTGTGACGCTATGCACCGGAATGTTGCAACGAGAAGTTGCTGAGCGCATAGCAGCAAAAGAAGGTTCTCGAACTCGTGGAATTCTCTCAGTGTTGCTTCAAGCATGGTATGATATTGAGTATCTGTTTACGGTGAGTGAAGGGGTGTTTAATCCACCACCGAAAGTAAAATCGGGCGTCATACGTATGAGGCGAAATGGGGTCATATCGTTGGGTTGTGACGAGCGACTATTTCGCACAATAGTTAAAACGACATTCGGTCAGCGACGCAAGACAATACGCAATTCGGTGCGCTCCTTAATCCCGTCGGGAGTCGTCCTACCGGAGCATGAGTTGCTCACTAAGCGCCCCGAACAATTATCAGTGGCACAGTTCATTCAATTGACTAATTTCGTTAGCGATTTGAGAAAATGAGAGAGGATATCGACCAATATATCAGTGAAATCCGCGATATCATAAATCGTCGAGATGAGGAGTTGGCACATGCCGAGCTCGAGCAGATGCACCCTGCCGACATTGCCGAATTGTATCAAGCGCTTGATCTTGAGGAGGCAGAATATCTTTACAATCTACTTGATGAGGATACACGAGCCGATGTGTTGATGGAACTTGATGAAGAGGACCGCCGAAAGCTCCTCTCCAATATGCCTGCAAAAGAGATTGCGACACAGGTGATTGACCACCTTGAGTCGGACGAGGCGGTGGACCTTATCCAGGAGCTTGATGAAGATGAACGCGACGAAATTCTCTCCCACATTAACGACGTAGAACAGGCCGGCGACATTATCGACCTTTTGAAGTATGACGAAGATACTGCGGGAGGATTGATGGGTACGGAAATGATAGTGGTCAATGAAAATTGGTCAATGCCTGAATGTATCAAGCAGATGAGAATGCAGGCAGAGGATATGGACGAAATCTACTACGTCTATGTTGTTGACAATGATGATCGCTTGAAAGGGATTTTGCCGTTGAAGACGCTAATCACACGTCCTTCAGTGTCGAAGATAAAGCATATAATGGAAAATGACCCGGTGTCGGTCAAAACAGATACTCCGATAGATGACGTTGCGCTTGATTTTGAAAAATATGACCTTGTAGCCATGCCTGTAGTTGATTCTATCGGAAGACTTGTCGGTAGAATAACTGTCGACGACGTAATGGACCAAGTGCGTGAATCATCGGAACGTGACTACCAGTTGGCATCAGGTCTTTCTTCAGATGTCGATGCTTCCGACTCTATACTTGCGCAGACCAAAGCGCGTATTCCATGGCTATTGATAGGAATTGTGTCGGGAATACTTGCGTCATTGATATTATCGGGATTTGAGGAACAAATACACGCAGTTACGGCATTGGCATTGTTTATTCCTATCATAGGAGGAACGGGAGGTAACGTTGGAGTGCAGGCTTCGGCAATAGTAGTACAAGGTCTTGCCAATGGTACGCTCGACATCACTGAGTTTGCCAAGCAGTTGTGGAAGGAAGTGAGAGTAGGATTGCTCAATGCTACAATCATTGCCGGTGCGATATTAGTGTATAATCTGATAATGTTGCCTGAAGATTTAGCTGTCACATTATCGGTTGCAGTTTCATTGTTTATCGTTGTAATGTTTGCGACATTGCTTGGAACAATCGTGCCATTGACGCTTGAGAAATTAAATATCAATCCGGCGCTTGCGACAGGACCCTTTATTCAGATTTCAAACGATATCGTGGGGTTGGTAATCTACGTATTGATTTCCACTTGTTTCCTTGACATATTTAGTCATGGATAAATGTGGAAATAATATCAACTTATTGTTTTAGAGAGGATTGAGTGTGATAACCCGGTGTGTTGCGAAAAGAGAGGGAGGCAAAGCTATTGGTAGCTTCAGATTCATAGCGCAACCAATATCGTTGTTCCTGACGTAGGAAATCAAGTTCGAAAATAGCAGTATCAATAGGGGTGTCGCCAAAACGTCCTTCACAGAGACGTTCGTAAACGGTAATGTTGGTGTTATTTACGATAATTTTTGCACTGACCGCCCCCGACGCATCGATGCCCGAGATGCCGTTTCGTTGCAACCACACGCATCCGTTGTCATCGCAATTGATGGAAATGGAGGGTTGAGAATCACCCTCTATGGGGCTTTTATTTACGGCATTTTCAAGGCTATTGCTCAGAATAGAGCCAATTAGATGTTCGCTCGCAACCGTAGCGGAGTGAGGTTTGACTATATAAGCCAAAATGGCAGCTGCGGCGAGAAATAAAATTACGTAAAACTCTGTTGTGTGAAAAAAACTCATGTACAAATATACAACATTCGGTCAAATTTATGTAAATTTGGGGTATGAAACATCTGATAAAAATTGCGTTAATTGTGTGTAGTGCGATAATAGCGACGTCGTGCGGAGGAAAAACACCCGTACAGGCTACATCTACGCAACTATCTGTAGAGGCGCAAAAAGGGCTTGCGATAGAAGTGAATGCCGATTCGGTGTATGCTTTTGTTGAGGCGCAGACATCTATGGGGCCTCGAGTACCCGGCAAGGCGGGGCATGATCGTTGTATAGCGTTTATCAAAGAGCGTCTTGCAGCGTATGGGGCTGAGGTGAGTGTGCAAGATACTGTATTTGCCCCGGTCGGAACAGAGTTGTTGCCCCAGCGCGTACGCAATATTACCGGTCGATTTAATGTCGGAGCACCACGTCATGTGTTGCTTTTGGCGCATTATGACACTCGTCCGTGGGCCGATGAAGATAGCGACCCTGCAAATCATGATACACCTATCGACGGGGCAAATGATGGCGCCAGCGGAGTGGCGGTACTGTTGGAAATTGCGCGATTGATGGAGCAATTACCTGATAATGTAGAGGTGGAAATGCTTTTTGTTGATGCGGAAGATGCCGGAAATCACACGGAAGATTTGTCGTGGTGTATCGGTTCGCAAGCATGGGCATCGGC